>NZ_JBSGHL010000023.1:0-119887 GCF_053604375.1 Streptomyces sp. NPDC004031
ATGTTCGGCGCGGTGGTCTGGGTCTTCCAGGACGGCCATCTGTCCGGGCTGCTGGGCTTCACCGCGACAGGCAGCATAGAGACGAGCCTGCCGGTGCTGATGTTCTGCGTGGCGTTCGGACTGTCCATGGACTACGGGGTGTTCCTGCTCTCCCGGATCAAGGAGGAGTACGACCGGACCGGCGACCACCAGTCGTCCATCGTCTTCGGCCTGCGGCGGACCGGCGGGCTGATCACCGCCGCTGCCGTGATCCTGGCCGTGGTGATGGTGGGGGTCGGTATGTCCCGGGTCGCCAACACCAAGATGCTGGGCCTGGGCATCGCGCTGGCGGTCCTGATGGACGCGATGGTGATCCGGACGCTGCTGGTGCCCGCGGTGATGCGGCTGACCGGGCGGGCGACCTGGTGGGCGCCGCCCGTCCTGCGCCGCTTCCACGAGCGGTTCGGCATATCCGAGGGCGGGGACGCGGCCCACGGGGGAACGGACGACGGAGCCCCGCGCCCCGGCGGGCGGCGGGACCCCGAACCGGCGGGCAGGAGCTGACCTCCGGCCCGGCGGCTAGCGGCTAGCGGCTAGCGGCCGCGGTTTCCCGGCCGCCGGGCGCTCCAGGCCCGGATGGTGTCGGCGTACCAGTACGGCTTGCCGCCCTCCACGCGGTCGGGATCGGGGAGGTGCCCGTGTTTGCGGTAGGAGCGCACCGTGTCGACCTGCACGCGGATGTACGTCGCGATGTCCGCGTACGACCAAAGAGTCCGGTCCGGCATATCGCTACCTCCCGAGCGAGCGTGACTGTCCGTCAGCACACTCGCCCTGGCAACGTCGCCGGTGGGGAAGCCACGTGGGCCTGTCGATCATCTGTGACGCGGAACCCGCGTAACGGTGACAAATGTCGCGAACAGGTAACAGTACGCCAGGAGGCGGGTGGAGGCCCGGGTCAGCTGTCGGCCAGCTCGTCCGTGGCCAGGCGTCCGGCACGTGCCGTGCGCAGCAGGAAGTCGGCGATCAGGAGCAGTTCGGCGTCGTCGTAGTCGGAGCAGATTCCGTCGACCGCGTTGTTCATCGCGGTGAAGAGCCGCGCCACCTCGGTCGTGCGCTCCTTGACCACCTGGACCAGAACGGACCGGCGGTCGGCGGGGTTGGGCGTGCGCACCACCCAGTTGCCCCGCTCCAGCCGGTCGAGCACGCCGGTGAGGGTCGCCGGGTGCATGCCGGCGCGCTTGGCGAGGGCGGTCGGTCCGATCGGCCCGTGCCGGCTGATCAGGTCCAGGCACTCCAGGTCGGCGTCCCGCA
The DNA here is from genome assembly GCF_053604375.1 of Streptomyces sp. NPDC004031. Taxonomy (NCBI): domain Bacteria; kingdom Bacillati; phylum Actinomycetota; class Actinomycetes; order Kitasatosporales; family Streptomycetaceae; genus Streptomyces; species Streptomyces sp. NPDC004031. The sequence goes on from NZ_JBSGHL010000023.1 coordinate 1,291, forward strand.
GATCGAGGTGCATGCCCACCTGGTGGTTGAGCAGCGCCATCTGGATGCTGAGATCGCGCAGGCCGTCCTGGATGCGGTGAGTCAGTCGCCTCCGCCGCCGTGCTGCCGAAGCTGCCGACGTGGTCCCGGGGAGTGTGGAATCCATACGCAGACGATCCTCGTAATCGCTAGCACGCGGGGACAGGCAAAAAACTACCGCACCACCGCGGCGCGACGTCCGGGCGGACGTGATCCTTCCGGCTGCCGCATCTGCGGTCCGGCAGAGGTGGCTTTGGTGCACACCCTCTCACAACCCCATAAGCAGCTCATACGACTTAGGCAAAAGGCCGCTACCCCTGCTGACCAGTGGGGCGGAGGGGAATGGCGAGGTTGTCCGCCTCCCTTGTCCCTGCCTCGTCGGCCGGGTGCGGCGCCCACGGATACCGCAGGCGGAGGCGCCGAAACGGCGCCAGCGGACCGCCGGGTTCCTTTACGTCGTCGCTACGCGTACCCCGCTAGATTCGGGCCGCCCGAACCAGTGGATCCCGGTGGACGTCCGTGATCGACGGGGCACGTGCCGCCGGGGTGCGGCGCGGGCGCAGGCTGCAAGGCGACGGCCGGTGCCTCTGGGGGAGGCACCGGCCGCGCAGAAGCGCCCCCGGCAGGACTCGAACCTGCGGCCAAGTGCTTAGAAGCTATGCCGTGCTGAACGCTACGCTTACCTGCTGTTTCCTGCGGAGATGCTACCCCGTACTTATCAGGGGCACTTGGCGTATCTCCGCTTCGAGTTTGGCCTGATCAGCGCACGGGCCCCGGCCAAGGTACGGCACGGGGCCCGGCGCCAGCCCGCACAGTCCACCATCTGGGTGGAGTTCCCTCGCGCGAAGGAGCTGCTGCACGAGCCGGTCTGGATGGTCGCATATCTGCTACTGACACAAGATCCGATTTCGCCCGAGCGTGGGCCGTGTGCCCGACCCCCGGCCCGCATGGGTCCTCACTCGCCGCCACGCGCTCGGCCACCGCATCGCCCTGTGGCGGGCGGCGCGCGGATGGACCGTAGAGGAGCTGGCGCACGCGGCCGAGGTGCACAGGACGTCCGTGATCCGTGCCGAGAACGGCGCCGTGTCCACGGGCCTCGACGTCCTCCTCCAGCTCGCGGACGCCCTCGGCGTCAGCGTGGAGACGATGCTCGGCCAGGACCCGCCGCGGTAGGGCCCGCCCCCGGCGCTCGACAGGAGGAGTGGCCGGGGGCGGGCGCGTGCCCGTGCCGCCGCCCAATAGGGGCTCCGTGGGCCCACGGCGGAACGGACGGTCAGGGGCCTGGGCCTGGGCCTACATGAAGACCTTGTGCGACGGCAATCGGGGGGGCACCGGCTCTGGCTCTGGCTCCGGGTCGGGTGTGGGGTCGGCCGGGGGCTCGGCGGGCGCCGGGTCGGGCGTGGGCTCGGTCATGCTCATCTCCTCGTGTGGGTGGGGTGGGGTGGGGTGCCTGCGCGGCCCGGCACGGGGGAGCCGGGCCGCACAGGCGATACGACCCCGGCAGATCGGCCCGCCGGGACCGGTCTCAACGACCGCGCCGTGGCGCGGCCAGCCACGTCCGCGGCTGCACGCGCGCCCGCCGCGTCTCCCCGCACGTGCGCATGTCCCGGCACCACACGACCTCTACGGGCCCATGGTCGGCACGGCGGTCCCAGACCATCCACGCGGTCGTGACGCGCCCGCAGTGGTGACAGCGGCGCGGCGCCTGGGGAGCGATCTCGGGCAGAGCTGGTGGCGCGTCCCGGCGCCCTATCAGCGGAGCGCTCACCGGGGGTCGGTGCCGCAGCCCATCTTGCGGCAGTTCGGGTTGTCACAGGACACGGGTCTCCTCCTCTCGCGTGCGGGTGGTGCGGCGGCTGCGGGTGAGTGCGCGGCTCACCTCGGCGCGGAGGCAGCGGGTCAGGGGGATGCTGGCGTTGCACTGGTGGTAGAGCTGGCTGATCAGGATGTGGAGGCGCCGGAAGTCCTCCATGCCGATGCCTTCACGCAAGGCGGCGCGGAGGTCGGCGACGGTGCCCGGCAGTGGCTGCCCTGCGAAGCGCCGAGTGAGCGCCTCCAGATCGGCGGTGCGCTGCGTCTGCCGGAGCGGGGCGTCCAGATACTCCCGCACCGTGTAGACGGCCCCGGTCACGGTGTGCCCGCAAGCAGGCGTACGAGACGGGCCACCAGGTCCGCGGGGAGCGAGGGGACATGGACGTACTCGCGCTCACCGAGGTCAGCCCAGGCGGAGACGCCGCGGACCACCTCGGGGTCTGCGCCGAGGTCGTAGAGCAGGCGCTGGAGGTCGGCGACCGCCTGCTGTCCAGTCGTGGTCGCGGTCGTCTCAGCGGGGGGTAAGGTCTCCATGCTGCGCCCTTCCCGGCGTGGCCACACCCCGGGCCGTGGCGCGGCCGCGGGGTCCTCACACGACGCTAGGGACAGCCCTGGCCCACGCTCCAGCGTGGTGCACGATGGTGCACGGATTCACCCGAGAGCGACGATCGCCGACCGGATCAGATCCCGGGCCCGCTCCCCATACACGGCGAGCTGGTGCAACTCGCGGAAGACGACCGTGTACATCTCGATCTCCCGCGGCTGGGTGATCGTCAGGTAGCCGGAGATCAGCTCCACGTTCACCTGCTCCCGGTCGAACATCACGAAGTCCTCCACGGGCCTCATCGCCGACCGGTCCGGCTGCTGGGGGATGACACCCAGGCTCACCGTCGGCATCGTGCCCGCGGCCATCAGCCGCCACAGCTGCTCCCGCATCACCTCGGCGCCGCCGATCCCCGACCGCAGCACGGCCTCCTCAATGACGTAGCCGAAGGTGCGATGCCGCCCGTGCAGCACGCGCTGGCGGTCCATGCGTTCGGCGACCGCCTCGTCGACGTCGTCGACCGCGATGCCGCGACGACGGCGCGTGGCGTGCAGCACCGCCGTGGTGTACCCGGCGGTCTGCAACAATCCCGGGATCAGCCAGGAGTGGTAACCGCGGATCGCCCGCGCCCGCTCATACCGCGGGCGCACTGCCTGCTGCGCGGCCCGCAGCCCGGAGCGTTCCATCCGCCGCCAGTCCACCCACATGCCCTCAGCCGTACGCAGCGCAGCGGTGAGATCGTCGGCCTGGTCACCGGCGCCGCAGAGGGTGGCCCAGGTGCGGAGGTCCGCGGGCGCGGGCGCGGTGCGGCCGGTCTCGATGCGGGACACCTTGCTGTGGGACCACCCCGCGAGGGCTGCGAACTCGCGGACTCCCAGCTCGGCGTCCAGGCGCAGGTCGCGCAGTCGGGCGGCGAGCGCCTGGCGGGCGGCCTGCGCACTGGACGACGACGAAGCGGGCACGCCCGTCTCAGACCTTGTAGTCCTCGTGCGGGACGGCCCGCGCCCACACCACCTCAAACGCCGCGCGGCACAGCTCGACGACCGCTGGCTCCTCGGTCCACTCCTCCGGCATGAGGTTGCCGTCGCCGTCGAAGTGCCCGAAGCGCACCAGCCGCCCGTCGATGAGCCAGAAGTCGTTCCCCGGCAGCGCCAGATCCGACGCCTGCCGGCGCGACAGCCACCGCACCTCCTCCCCCGCCGCAAGGTTCCGGGGGGTGGTGGCGTGCTCGTACCGGATGTACTCGCTGACCGGCTCCGAGACGATCCGGGCGCGGCGCACGGTCACGCCACGGGTCACCATGGAACGGACCAGGTCGACCCACGCCTCGTGGCCGGCGAGGGCAGCTACGTCGAGGGTGCGGTCAGCCTGCCAGGCGATGAACTGCGGGTCGGTGGGGATGTAGCCGTCGCGCATCTCCAGGTGCACGGCGGAGTGCTGCGCGGCGCGCAGCCGGTCGGGGAGGCTACTGGCCACCGGTCTCCTCAGGGGTGTCGTCCAGGGGCGGGAGGAACTGCCGCATCACCTTGGGCAGCCGGATGATCGTCTCGTGTGCGGGGACGTCCGTCGAGTGCCCGGGAACGCTGCCGACCTCCTTGCACCGGGCGACCTCCTCCTCGGTGGCCCGGTAGGACTGGATGAGGAGGTCGCCGGTGTCGGTGTCGAGCCAGAGCGTCGGGGAGTCGCCGTCAGGGCTGTTGGGGAGGATGCCCAGGAATTTCAGTGACATGCTGCCACCTTCCGGTTGCGGGGAGTTGAGCATCCTGGGTGGTGCTCGGTACCGTCAAGCACCGCTGGTGGAGGGGGAGGTGGGCGCGTGACGCGGCTGGTGAGGTACGTCGGTGGGCCGCTCGACGGGCAGGAGATGGACGTCAGCGACTGGGCCGACGAGGACATCGAGGGTGGCGTGTACCAGGTCGTCGACGGCTGGGAGGACCGAGCGGACTACTCTCCGGACGAGGGCGAGGACCCGCTGCTCTGGCATTACCGCGGGCCCGTCCCCGCATAGGGAACCGGGGCGGCCTGCGACATAGCTGCGACACGCCCCTGCGACCCTCGGACCACCCAACCGAGGAGGACCCGTGGACCAGCAGCCCGCGCCCGAGCAGATGCCCGACGTGCCGCTCGTGGACCGGATGGCGTGGCACGTACAGGGGTGGGACGCGGTGACGCCCGCCGAGAGGCGGTCGCAGGGCGAGTACCTACACCTGGCGACAGTGCTGCTGACAATGGTGCAGCGCGCGGACGATGACCGGGACGCCCGCCTCGCCGGCGAGGGAGAGTAGGCGTCTGCCCGGATACACGGCTGTCGGCGCCCCGCCGTAGGCTGCACTCATGGCCGAGACCCCTATCCCCGAGACCGTATCCGCAGCTCAGCGCACCGTAGACGCCGCCTGGGCAGCGGTGGAGAAGCACCGCAAGACGGTCGACGCCGCACGCCGCACGGAGGCGGCAGCGGCCGGGGCGGAGACGCTGCGGCCCTGGACCGAGGCTGAGGACGCCGAGTACGCGCAGCTGCACCAGGCTGCGGTCGCCGCGGCGGAGGCTCGCGCGGCCGCGCTCATCGAGGCGGGGATCGTGTCGACGTACGACAACGAGGTGGCGATCCGGGGCGCCGCCCGCGAGACGCTGGCCGCCGAGCCCGAGGCGTGACCGAGCCCGCGGGCGCGCGCGAGGTGCCCGTCTGGCGGCCCGGTGACGGGCCCCTGCGCACCCGTTACTGGCGCATCCCGCCCCGGGTCGAGGTGCTGCTGGGCGGCGAATGGTGCCCGGCGGCGCTTGAGCAGCGCGAGGACCGCGCGGACGGCACGGTGGTGTACCACCTGAGCGTGCGCCTGCCCGGCTGCTCCAGCACGGCGAGCCGTTTCTACGCGTGGGGCCCGGCGACGATCCGGCCCGTGCAGCCTTCACCCGGGGAGCCGATCGACACGCACTGGGACGCCGAGGGGCGCATCACGGGGGAGACACGCCCCTCGGCGTGAGGGTGCCCGCGCCGCCGGTGAGGGGGCCGACCGTCCCGGCGGGGACACCTGCGGGGGGTGGGGCAAGACTGCGCCGCACGGGGCGGGTGGGCCATACGCCAATCAGCGCAGATCGGACCGCCGGTAGACCGCCGCGCTGCCGGGACTGTCCACCTGCACGAGCACGCCCTCGTCGGCCAGCACGCGCAGCGCGGTCCGGGCCTGCTTCTCCTCGGCTCGATCCCCCGCGCCGTGCGGCACCCCGGCGTCCCGCAAGGCAGTGACCGCGCGGCCGGTGTCCCACGTGCCATCCTGCGCCGCCACCGCGCGCGCGAGCACCGAGGCGGCTTCAGCGCCCGCCGATGCCGCCACCTCGTCGAAGGCCGCAGCAGCGCGCACGGCGGCGTCGCCCACCTTGGCCACGGCGTTTGCAGTTCGCGGGCGGCCGCCCTTCCGGGCCCGGCGCTCAGCCAGCTCCGTGTCGGCTGCTGCGAGCTCGGCCCGGTCTTCGTCGGTGCCGTGGGTGGCGATGACGGTTCGGACGTGGTCGAGGAGGTCGGCGGAGCGGTCGCGGTCGCCGAGGACGCGGCCGTAGGTGTCCCACATGCGGCGGGGGATGCGGAACTTGGTGCTGAAGGTGTGGTCGGCTTCGGGGTCTGGGGCCATGCGCTCATGTTCCCACAGGGTTTCTCTGACGCAACCCCTTGTGTGGGGACACGGTTTCTGATTACCTTGTGCCCACAAGGTTAGCCGCATCGCCGAGGGGGACCCGATGGCCACCACCGAACAGACCCGCTGCCACCACTGCGGCCGCACCCTCCGCTCCCCCCGCTCCATCGCCCTCGGCTACGGCCCCACCTGCCACCGCAAGATCCGCCGCGCCACCACCGCAACCGCCACCACCGCCAAGCCGGACGCCATCACCAAGGCGACCGAACTGATCGAGCAGGGCGGCATCCTCCCCCTCCGCGGCCGCCGCGTCTTCGCCGTCATCAGCAGCGACGGCGCCCGCACCTACCGCACCGCCGCCCAGGGCTGCACCTGCCCCGCCGGGGTCAAGGGCCGCCACGTCTGCTATCACCGCGTCGCAGCCACCATCCTCAGCCTCGCCGCCTGACCACCCCGCCACGACTGGAGACACATGCCCGACGACCCGCACGCCACCATCGGAGGAGAGATCCACTTCCACGGCGATGGCCGCCCCATCATCCTGGCTTGCGCCTCCTGCGGGGCCACCCGCTGCCACCAGATCCGCGGCGGTATCGGCGACGTCCCGCAGATCACCTGCGCGCACGGCCACGACATCCCGTTCCCCGGGTTTGCCGACCCGGTGACGTTCATGATGGACGTGATCCAGGCGGGCGCGGAGGTGATGCTCCCGCCCGAGTAGCCCGCGCAGCTGCCCCGTTCGCCGAACCCCCACGCGCGCGGGGCACTGCCACGTCAGCGGCTACTCGGCCAGATTTCGTGCCTCGGGTCCCACCAGATCACATGGAACACATTGCCGATCAAGAAGCCCCACAACCGCCCAGGGCCACCGATCCGCAGCTTCCAGACCTTCGTCTGGTCGGACAACCCAAGAGCCACCAACCGGTCCCGAGCCTCCTTGCTCGGCAGCGTGTCCACGTCGTGGCACTTCCCCGGCCATTCGCCCATGTGGAACAACTCGTTGATCGTCTGGCTCTCGAACTTCGTCATCGCAGCCAGCAGCTCGGCCGTCTCCGCCTGGCTCAACCCGGCCAAGCCCCACGGGCCCTCGTTGTCGACGTGCGTGAAGCGCCAGCAGATCCGCGAGTCCGACCGGCCCGCGGATGGCAGCAGAGTCCGAGGGGCACCGACCCGCTTCTCCCCCGCGGCCCCACGTTGCGGCGGGATCTTGACCGGCTTCTTCGCGTTCTTCTTCCCCCCGCTCATGGTCAGTCCTCGTGATCGATGAGGGCCCCGAAGAAGTCCGCTATCTCCTCGTCTCGCAGCTCCTCGTTGGAGCGCGCCATGTCCGGTACGCCGGCGCGGCGACGGGCGTCCAGCCACGGGCCGGGCCGATGGCTCATCTCGGACAGTTCGTGGGCGGTGAAGCCCCCGAGCCCGTCGAGGACCAGATCGATCGACTCCTTCTCGCCCTCGTCCAGGTTGGTCGGGTCGCCGTCGATGGCGTCACTATCGAGTTGGAACCGGCCGCGGTGCTGGTTGTACAGAGCGGGGGCAACGGGCCCGTTCGCCCAAGCCTCGAAGCGCTCGGGGAACAGGGGGCGGTCTTCCCAGGCAAGGTGGTAGCCGTACGAGAAGTAGCAGAGCTTCTGCAGCTTCATCGCGGACATCGGCGCAGCCTGCCGCAAGATGTAGGCGGCTACGTCGTGGACGGTGGCCATGATGGGGTCCCCTCTGGTGTTCTCCGCCCCACCGTAGACGAAGCGTCCCCACGTGCGCTCCGAGGGGCCTACGGCGGCGGAAAGCCCACCCAATCGCGGTAAGGCTAGCGTTCCCCACTGACAGGTGGAACACGCTTTCACGCGGATCCTCGGCGCCTATCAGTCGTTGTAATCGTCGGTGTAGGCCGGCCCGCCCGGCTCGCTCTCACACCCCTGGCCCTCACCGGGGGTACCGAAGTGCGTGATCACCAGCGTGTAGGACTGGGGGATCGCATCGCACCCCCGGTCGGTCCACCGGTTCGCGGCCAGCGACCAGCCGAGGAACACCAGCAGCACGATGCCGGCGATGGTCGTCTTCTGGCGTATCCAGGGGCGCGCGGGCGCGGGCGCGGGGGTCTCGTTCGACATGCCCGCGATTGTCCGGGCCGCCCCGCGCCACCGTACGGGCCGTCATCATTCTGTGACCAAAGGGCGGGTTTCCGGATCTCCGCCCGAACTGTCCGACCCATGCGGTAAACCACCCCCATGAACACCCTTAACTGGCGCAACGCACACGAAGTGCGCCTCACCGACGCGCTCATCCCGAACCCCGCGTCCACATCCCAGATGCAGCAGAACCTCAGCAACGTCCGCGTCGCCTTCGACGCCGGACTCGTCCACATCGACCCCCGGCACCCCGGCGCCCAGGACCTCGACCCGGGCAACGACGAGTTCACCGTCTACGTCGTGGCCGCCAGCGCGATCCGCACCATCTCCTACCAGGAGCCCAAGCGGGTCGTCGGCCCGGAGGTTGAACGGTCCGTAGCGGATTCCATCAGCGTCTGACCTGGTACGCCGCCGCCCCGCCACCGTGCTGCTGGTGGCGGGGCGGCGTTCTGTCCGGGATCAGGCGTCGATCAGAACCGTCAGCGCACCGCTACCAGGGGTACACGCATCCCTCAGCTGCGCGCACAGATGCCACGCCCGGTGCAGCGCCTCACCCTCCACGATCGGGCCGATGACGTACTGCTCGCACCATGCCTCGCACGCATCGCAGTCCGGCTGCCGCTCGGGCAGCCAGTCAGCGTGCGCAGCAATGAGGTGGTCGTCCAGGTTGCCTCTGGTCACCGCCAGGGGGAGGCCCCAGTCCCGAGGGTTCGCGTTCCACCGGCGGGAGCGGACCAGGTTCGTGCCGTAGTCGACGGCGAGCGTGCGGCAGTCGGGGCATGCGGCCATGCGCTGGATGAGGCCGGTCACGGCCGCCACTCCTGCTGGTAGTCCGGGTGGTCGGCGTACGGCAGCGCGAGCAACTGTACGACGACGTCTCCCAGGGCCGCCGCGCCGTAGCCGTCATCGCCAGCGGCTACGGCATCACGGGCGTTGAGGATCCGCCGCTTCGCCTCGACCTCGGCCAACACCCGCGCCGGGCTGTGATCCACGATATGCCGGGCCTGCGACGCGGACGGCCACCCCTCGTCGTAGACGACCGGCTCCCCATGCGAGTCGTAGATCAGCACGGTGTCCCCCTCGTGCTCTTGCAGCGACCACTCGGCGGCCCCGGCCGCCTGGGCACGCTCGGCCTCCTCTTCGAGCCGGGCCCGCAGGAACACCACCAGGTCATCCACCGCTACTCTCCCTCTTCACCCGCGGGCGTGTCGTCCCCGACCCCTTCCCCCGGAACACCGCCTGCACCGTCGCCTTCTTGAGCCCCAGCCGATCGGCGATCGCCTGATACGACAACCCGGCCCCGCCATCCCACAGCTCGCGGATCAGGTCGTCCCGCTCCTGCGACCAGTCCTTGTTCCGCTCGGCCTGCGCGGCCATCACCCGGCTCTTCGCCTTCACCCGCTCCTCGCGGTCGGGGATCGCCTCCACCGTGTCCAGGGCGTCCGCCACGCGCCGCACCTCCTCGTCGCCCACGTCAGCCCTTCCGTTCTCGGCGGGCCGCTTGCGTGAACTGTAGGGGACCCCTACGGTGGTCAGCAAGCAGCACGCACTGCCCAAGTAGAACGGCCCCGGCCGGAGTTGCACCTCCATATGGCCGGGGCCGGACCTCCACACCTGTGACAGCACTGGAGATCCCATGCAGCGTACCGAGACCCCCACGCCCGAGCCCACCCCCGGGCCGCAGCCCAACACCGTCGCGGCCGAGCCCGCCACCGTCGAGGCCTGCGCCAACGACTACCAGCAGCGCAGCAACGAGCACACCGGCGGGCACAGCAGCGCCACCCCCCACACGTTCCACCGCCGCGGCTGATGCCCGGCCTGTCCTGGCTCGGCGGCCGCGACACCGAGCGCACCGACGCCGCATCCGCACGCCGCGCCCGCCAACACCGCCGCAGCATCCCCAAAGCCGCCCGCGAAGCCGAGCGCTGGGAGCAGCAGGACCGCGCCCGCTTCGGCGGCGGCATCTTCCGCCGCGGCCGCTAACCCCCTCGACCGCCGCGCCCGGCGAACCCGTTCCCCCACGGCCGCCGGGCGCGGCACCACCCCAGGAAGGACCACACATGCGAGGCACCCGGGACCGCGCGACCGCCATGACGCCCGTCGCCGTGTTCTTCACCCTCGTGTCGCTCGCCTGGACCGGCTACAGCATCACCGACCTCATGGCCTCCGGACCGTGGGGACTCCTCGCCGCCGCCAGCGTCGACGGCCTGTGGGGCGTCGTGCAGTTCCTCGACTACAAGGGCATCGGCGGCAAGCCCGTGCGGGCCTGCGGGTGGGCGGCGCTCGTCTGCGCCAGCGGGCTCCTCGCCTACCACGGCACCACGATCAACCCCGCCGCCGCGATCGCCGGCGCACTCCCGCCGATCGTCGCGAAAGCCGCATGGCTCGGTGACATCCGGCTGCGCCGCGACCCAACCGCGCTCACCCCCGGGCAGGAAGCGGAGATCAACGACGTGATCCGCGACTCGGAGTACCTCGCCCGCATGAAGGCAGCCCAGATCCGCCGGGACGCCGCCGAGGAGATCGCCCTGATCCGGGCGCAGGCCGACGTGACACTCGCCCGCGACGAGGCCGACTTCGCGGTGGGCCTGGAGCGGCTACGGAAGCGCGCCGAGCTGGAGCGCCGCCGCCCGCTCGGGCTCACCCCGGCTGAGCCCGCCGCTCACCCGGCCGCTGAGCCCGGGGCTGTGGCACCTGAGCCGCTCGGATCAACGGGACCGGTCGCAGTGACGTCCTCGCTGGCCACCACGTCTGAGCCGCCCGCTCAACCCCCCGCCGTCGAGGGCAGGACCTTCGGGTTCACGGCCCCGACGGTGGCTCAGTCGGCTCAGCGGGCTCAGTCCGTTGCGCGGGTCGTTGAGCTTCTGGCTCAGGACCCGGGGCTCACCTCGGGCCAGGTTGCCGAGGCCCTCGCCGTGAGCCCGGCCACCGCGAAGCGCTACCTGCGCGAAGCCCGTCAGGGAGGCCGTTCATGACCGCCACGCCCGGCGCGGACGAGCGCCGCGCCCGCCTCAACCTCCTGCGCGTCCTCGACGGCGCGCGCCCTACCCCGCCACCACCGCCCCTGCCGCCTGCGGGGGAGGGGGAGCGGACGCGGGACTGGCTCGACGAGATCCTCGACGACCGGCCCGCCCCGCCGCCCGCGGCACCGCGCCTCCCCGACTGGCGGCGCCGCGAGCCCCTCCTCGACGCCAGCCGGAAGCCGGTCGACGTGCCCGAGCCGGACGCCGACGAGGACGACCTCGACGACGAGCCTGCGGGCGGGTGGGAAGACGTCGGCCAGCCGCCCGAGCCCGCCACGAAGCCCGGCACCGTACCCGTCCCACGTCCGGCCGCCCCGGCCGTACGCCGCGCCCATGCCGCCTACGCGGGCCTGCCCGCGCGGGTGCGCGTCCTGCTCTACACCGGCAGCGCCGCCGGTGCCGGTTGGGCGCTCGGGGCCGAGCCGCTCTTCGGCGGCTGGATCGCCGCCTGCGGCCACGACACCAGCACCGGGGGAGCACTCGCCCTCGGCACCGGCCTCATCACCGCCACCGCCGTCCTCGTCGACCGCCGCACCCGCGGATGGTGGCCCCCGCTCGCGTGGGCCTGCCGCATCCCCCTCGCGTCCGCCCTGCTCGCCCTCGCCCTCTACGCCCCCGGAGCCACGACATGACCATCCCCGCCACGTTCCTCGCCGCCCCTGCCCAGGCCCCCACCATCCAGGGCGGACACATCCTCGGCACCATCACCCTCTCCGGACTCGCCCTCGGCGCCGCCATCGCCCTCATCCTCGGCACTCGCAAAGCCGACCGCCTCAAGGTTATCCACACCCGCGACGGCATCGGCGTCGCAGGCATCGTCACCGGCACCCTGTGGATCGCCGCCGGCGGCGCCTGGGCCTCCACCGCCGCGAGCATCGGCAGCGTCCCCACCTCCGTCCTCGGGCCCGGCAGCGGCCTCGGTGACCCCGGGGCGGGCGGCGTCGCCCTCGCCCTGACCCTGCTGACGTTCGGCCCGAAGTGGCGGCGCACCATCTGGCCCGCCCTGCTGGGGGTGTCGGCCGCCGCGGCGTACGGCGTGGCCGGCGGCGTCTGGGGGATCGCGGTGAACATCATCCGGATGGTCATCACGCACCTGACCGGCGGCCACTGATGAGCCTGCGCGAGGAGCTGCTCATTCCGTTCCGGGGGAGCCGTGAGGTAGGGCGGGCCCTGGTCGCGGGGTCGCTGGTGATCTGCCGGTGCGCCGGACGCCTGGCCCGGCGGGGGCTGACGGCGGCCTGGGCGCACGCGACCGCGGGCACGACGGCGGGTGACCGGCTGGAGTCCCTCGGGGTGGCCGCGCTGAGCGTGGTGATGGGGGGCGCCGTGGTGGTCGTGGTCAGCGGGGCGGTGCTGCACCTGGTGGCACCGTATGCGCAGGTCATCGGGTGGGTGGCCATGGGCGGGTGGGTGATCGCGGCGTGGGCTGTGGCACCTCCGGTGAACCCCGAGAAGAGGAAGATCATCAAGGGTGGGGGAGCGGCCGCTCCCCCGGCGCCCGCCGGGCAGGAGACGGTCCCGCTGGACGGGTGGACGGTGGTCCGTACCGTCCGGGAGATCGCGGCCCCGCACGGGTGGAAGGGCGCGCACCTGGACGACATCCTCGCGCGCCTCCCCGGCCGGTCCCGGGAAGAGCTGCTCGCGGTTCTCGCCGACGCCCGGATCCCCGTCGCCGATCAGCTCAAACTGACGCTCCCCGGGGGGCGCCAGATCAACAGGCAGGGGGTGCGCGTGGACGCCCTCCCGCCGGGCCTGGAGGAGGCCCCCGTGTGGCCCACCAGCACCCCGCCCGCGGGGCCCGCCGACGGGCTGCCCGAGGCCGCTCCCCGCTCCCCGCACCTCACCGTCCATGGCCAGCAGTAGGCCGGTAGGACCAGCAGGTCAGGCTGTGTCCTACCGGCCGCCTACCCAGTGCCTACCTACCCGACGGGGCATCACGAGCCTTACGCTGGGCGGCATGTCGGCCTACCGGTACAGGTGCGAGCAGTGCGCCACCACGAGCCCCGTCGTGCGGACCCGCGCTGCGGTCGAGCACGAACGCGACCGGCATCGGCGGTACGCACACGGCGGCCACATTCCCGACGGCGAGCGGCTCCAGCGGGCGGCCCGCGCGGGCGTGGACCGCACCGCGGTGGTCGCGCTGGGCGTGCTCGCGGTGGTCCTCCTGCTGGCGCTGCTCGCGCGCTGACGGTCCTGGCTCCGGGCGAGGGAACACACGCCTGCCGTCCCCCCCTATTCTGCCGACATCTAGTGGTTGGATAGGGCTCCACCACCACCGATTGTGGTGAGGCGTCCGCGACGAAGGGCTCAACGCCGAAACGAGCCACTAGACTTCGGGCAGGACGTGCAAAAGGGAGCCCTGCTCTCCACCCCTGGTTGGCGCCTCGGTGGAAGGACTCCCTGCACGGTCATCACCAACCCCGACGGCTAGGAGGACCAATGCCATACTCGCATGCGCGCGAGCAACGCCACAAGGCGACTGCGCCCGACGTCACCAGCAGCGACGTGAAGCGCGAGGTGAAGCTCGGCGCGGCTCGCGGTGTCGGCACCGCGATCGTCACCCTGATCCTGTGGGGGCTGCGCAACATCATCTGAGCGTGACGAAGGCGCCCCCGCCCGGCCGTAGCCGAGCGGGGGCGTACTGCTGCTGCATCAGGTGCGGCGCCGGTCGAGCAGCGCGGGCGTAGTCGGCGCCGGAGTCGTAGGCTGCGGCGCCCCATCCCTCCGGCACACCAACGCATCCGGATCACCCGCGGGCGCCTGAAGGCTGTAGCCGTCCGGGCACGTCTGGCCGGACGGACCTGCGGGACCCTGCGGACCGGCGGGCCCGGCCGGGCCCGGGTCACCCTGCGGGCCAGCCGGTCCCGCAGGCCCGGCCACGCCGTCCGTACCCGCCGCCCCGTCCGCGCCTGGCTGCCCCGTCGCCGACACCCCGGTCGGGCCCGTCGGCCCCGGACTCCCCGGCAAGCCCGGCAGACCGGTCGGACCCTCGGGCCCCGGCGGACCAGACGGCCCGCTCGCACCCTGCTGCCCCGAATCCCCCGGCGCACCGCGCGACCCCGGCGGCCCCGCCACCGGCGTCGCCCCCAACTGCTGCACCTGGTGCGCCAGCTGGTCCCTCGCGGCGTTGGCCTGGGTCAGGTCGTGCGCGAGCTGCTGCATCGTGATGACGACCCACGCCAGGAGCGCCAGCCCGAGGACGACGCTCGCAGCGACCAGGACGTCCGTCCTCCGCTCCTGCCCCCTCTTCACGAACTGGCCCCCTTCGTCTGGAGCCATGCGGTGAGCAGGGCGATCAGCACCGGCGCAATGAGCGCGGTCAGCACCAGGCGACGGTCCGACGCCCGCTGCGCCGCGATCGCGCGCCGCTCATCCTCACGCTGCTCGGCCTCCTTGCGGCGGGCCTCCTCGATGGCCGCCAGGCGGGCGCCGAGCACGGCGGCCCGCTCATCCTGAGCTGCCTGTTGTAGGGCCAGCATGTCCGCGTTGACCTTGCCGTCGAGCCGGGCCGCGACCTGCTGAAGATCCTCCTTGAGGTCGGTTCTTACATCCTCCAGGCGGCGCATCAGCTCGCTCGTGGTCGGCTCGTCGGCCACCGGTCAGGCGCCCTTGGCCAGCGAGGCGGAGTTCTTGTCGCCGAAGAGCCGGGCCAGCAGGCCCTTGACGACGGAGAAGCCCGCAGCCACCCCAGCTGTACCGGCGGCGTACCACATGCTCCCGTTCAGGGGTTCGGTGATGACGATGCCGCCGACGAGTCCGCCGAGCGCGGACGACAGGACCCGCTCCAGCAGGTCCCGGCCGTAGGACAGCGCCTGCTTCTCGATGGTGCCGACAGGCGGCAGGTTGATGTCGCTCATGATGAAGATCCGTTTCTGCTGATGGTGGACAGGGAGATGGGTCAGCGCCAGACGAGGGCGCGGAGGACGCGGTACGCCACTGTGGCGTCCGCGCCCGGCAAGAGTTCGACCTTCAACTGCTCGTCCTTCACGAGCGCCCCGGGCCGGGACACCGCCGCATTGAGGATCCCGTCCGCGCCGATGACGCCCAGGTCCACCGGCAGGTCGGAGGAGTGCCGCTGCGTGGCCAACGGCAGGTCATAGCAGCGCGCGGTCACCCGGGTGCCCGGCGCGCCCTTGACCGTGACGTAGGCCGTCAGCTGGTATGTGCACGGCCCCTGGAGCAGCGCGCTGTCCTTCGCCATGGCGATGGTGGTCCAGCGGCCGGCAGGCAGCGGGCTGTCGGTGTCGGACGACTCGGTCAGCAGTGTCGGCGGCATGTCGGTGTCCTTGGTGGTGGCGGTCGCGGGCGCGGCCGGTGCGGTGTGCGGGGCGGCCTCGACCGCGGGGGCATGCCCCGGCGTCCACTGGCCGTAGTCGTCAGCGAGCGCGGTGTTGAGGTCACAAGAGACGCCGTTGATCGTCTTGGTGGCGCCCTGCCGGATGTGCGCACGCGGGTCCCAGTGGCCCTCGGACCACGCGCGGGTCTGCCACGCCCACGCCGCGTGCTTGCCGTCGAGAGCGGCCTTCACGGTGTCGTAGCCGCCGTACACGCCGGTACGGCTGGTACCGAGCACCGAGGCCGCGCCGTCGAGGTACGCGAGCACCGTGGGCATCTGCTTCGCGGTGGCATCGAAATCGACAGCGAAGTAGATCGGCCTCGACGGCGGCATGCCGGCAGCCGCAGCCTGTGTCGCCGCGGTCTTCGCGTCCGTGATGCCCGCGGCGCGGCCCGAGAGCGGGCGCGTGGCCGTGCTCTCCCAGACCACGACCGTGGACACCCCGTGCGCGGCGAGGTCGTCGGCCTCGGCCCTGGAGATGTTCTTGGTCGCACCGTTGCTCAGGTACCGGCAGGCGAATTTCTTCCCGGCGGCCTTCAGCGCGGCGCCGCCGGGGTGGGTCCAGGCGTAATCCACGCCGTCGTACTCGGTCATCAGACCACCTCGTAGATCGTGACTTTGATGCTCGAATTGACGCCCTGAATCTGCTGATTCGCCGCCGGAGAAGCCACCAATTTGAAGGTGTGACTGCCCGCAGTTGCGAGGGTGCCGGAATAGTTCTGCGCAGTCGTCAGGCGATCCGTCGCCACCTCCTGCCCGAATACGGCCAGGGGTGGCTGCGCCGTGCCGTCCAGCATCATCCGTGCCGTGCCAGTGGCCGTGGTTGCCCCGGTCAGGTCCACATCCCACACGCACTCGGCGGTGTACGTGGCGCCTGCCGTCTGCGTCGTCAGCGTGATCGTGGCGCTCGGAACATCAGCGTTGGTCTGCGCGCCCACAACCATTCCGCTGCCGATGGCGAAATACACGGTCGGCTGGAGGCGATTGAGCCTGTCCGCGGTGACGGTTTCACCCGCAAGAAAACCCATTCTGTGCGCCTCCTAAAGGGCAATAACCATCGGATTTGCGAGCTGGATTTTCGCGCCCGCATCCCAACTGCGGCTAACTCCGTTGACAGCGCGCGTCACCGTGAATGTCTGGGGGCTGCTGGTGCCGGAGCACGCCGTGGCGGTGACAACCTCACCGCCCCCGATGCGCAGATCGAACGGGAACTGTGTGGGCGCGGTGGTCCAGCGGGCGCCGGTGTAGGCCACGCTGAGGGTGGTGGCAGTGGCGCTGATGCCCACAGACAACGTGCT
The DNA here is from genome assembly GCF_053604375.1 of Streptomyces sp. NPDC004031. Taxonomy (NCBI): domain Bacteria; kingdom Bacillati; phylum Actinomycetota; class Actinomycetes; order Kitasatosporales; family Streptomycetaceae; genus Streptomyces; species Streptomyces sp. NPDC004031. The sequence goes on from NZ_JBSGHL010000023.1 coordinate 18,077, forward strand.
GCCGGACGTGTCGGCTTTGCCCAAGACTGTGTTGCCCGCGATGCCCACGGTCCACGGCCCGGCTGGTGTGCACGTGAACGTGATCGTCCAGGTCCGCACTCCGATCGTCTCGGTGATGCCCTGCACGATCAGATCCGCCCCGCCTGGGGGCTGCCAAGGCGGGAGGTTGGCGATCTGGATACGGTCGCCCACGTCCACAGTCCGGGCGGCGGCGATTAGCTCGGGGCTGCGGTGGAGGAAGACCGTGACCTTCGGGTACCGAACTCCGTCGTATGTACCCAGGTGCACCAACCACCCAGCAAGGGAGGGAAGCTGCCCGTCCGTCTGCACGTTGACGGTGCGGCTGTCGGTGTACCGGCCCACACCGGCCGGGGGGTCCTGCACGGACAGCGGCCCGGTATCGAGCGTTACCCGCGCGCTGGATCCGGAGGTCCGGGAGACGGTGATGTCGTTGCGGGTCTGCTGGTCGTCGTCCTCCGGCTCCAGCGGCGGAGCCACCTGCTGCTGCGCATAGTCGAGGACCAGCCGAGGAGTCTGGTTGTACAAGCTGGTCCGTGGCCGGTACGCAAGCGCGATCGCGTCACGGGGCTCATACACGATGCCGACGTCCGCGTCCGCCGCGCCCTGGACGATGGAAAGCGCTGTGCCCGCGCCCTGTGGGCCGACCGGTGCCGCCCCGGCCGTTCCGTAGGGGACGGTGAGCGGGATGCCCTCCTCGCCGCACACGCGGATTGCCCGCTGCGCAGCGGACTCGCCGGAGAACCCGGTGTCGGCCGAGTCGAACGCGGTGGCTTCCGCGTCGGAGAACACAGCGATGTGCCCGAGGCGGAGGTTGCTGAAGTTCCCGAAGGTCTGGCGGATGCCGGAGATGCGCCCCATGGTGCCCGTGTACGAGCCCGTGCCCGATCCACCGCTGACACCGACGACGATCCACCCGATGTGCCACTGGACGCTGCCGCCGACCTGGGTGAGGGAGAAGACCTGCCGGGTCCACGGGCCGATGATGTCCGTGCCCACGGTGAGCGCCTGGTCGATCACGAGGTTGCCGTCGCTGTCGGTCCCCCGCACCCGGACATTCCCGGCCTGGTAGTCAACGGTCCACGTCCGCACGGTGCCCGTGCTGGTGATCGTGACCAGTGTGATGTAAGCCCCCGGCGCGGAGTCGAGGGCGTACACGAACTGAACCTGCCACGACGACGGCGTGGCCACCGGAACAGTGCAGACGAACGACGAAAGCGCTGGCCATGTGGGTAGCGGCAGGGACCCGGGGAGGGTGTCATCAGACGCGAACTGGGCGCCGGTCACGCGAGCGGGGATGGTGCTCTGGATGGGGCTGAATGCCTGTGTCGCGTCGTGCTCGTCCTCGAACGGCCAGTACGCGACCGTGGTGGGCCAGCTCGTGATGCGGCGCCGCAGCGTCGAGTCCAGCGCGGACGCGCCCTGCTGAAGGCGGCGCAGGATGCCCGCGCCGGTGAGTGCGGCTGTGACGAGTTGCCCGGAAGGGCCCCAGCGTCCGGGCCACGACGGGACCTCGATCACCGCGCGCACGTCGCGGTCCGTCAGGGCGCCCGGCGGCACCGTCCACGCCCGGCCAGCGCTGTCGGTGAAGCCGGTGGTGCCGGCCGCCTGCGACTCGAACGAGGGGTTCGCGACGACGGTGCCGCCGATGCCCGACCGGACCTCTACAGCGTGTACGCGCCCCACGATGGGCACCATGTCCTTGGTGCCGGTGGTGTCCTCCGGGCCGACTTGGAGGCTCACGGTGCCGGTGACCAGCGTTCCCGCGCCGCCTGTGGCGGTGAAGGCGGGGAGCGCCGTCCAGGTGCCGGTGATGCTGTCCGACCAGTAGATCGTGGACGTTGCCCCACCGGACCCGTTGTTGACGTCCAGTGTGGCGCGGATCGCCGCGCGCGCGGGCATGGCATCGGGCACGTCGGCGGTCATGAACCAGAACCCGCTGGTGGACTGCCACGAGAACGAGAGCTGGCCTTCTCGGATCCACAGCACCCACAGGGCGTCCGCGTCGGCGGTGCCCCACCGGCCCACGATGGACTGGTGCAGGTTGGGGTCGTGCCAGTTCGCCGTGGCCTCGGCGCGCACGTCGATGTCGCCGGTGATCTGGAGAGCGGTGACGCTGGGGGTGGTCGCGATGCGGGTAGTGCTGCCGTCGAGGTCGAGGTACACCTCGTCGCCGGGCACGCTGATGCGGAGCGGGGTGTTGCGGCCGATCAGCCCGTAGTACGGCCCCATGGGGTTCTGGGGAACGTACCGCCCGTCCGGATTACGCAGCTTCAGGTCGACGCGAGTGGGGTCGGCCTGGGTGGTGTAGTCGCTGCGCCCGCGGGTGATCGTGATGGTCTGGCCGATCATGGTGTCCGACGTGATGTCGGTCCATGCCCCTGCGAGGATCTCGGCCCGCAGGCCGGTGTCCGCGTCGTCCGGGAATCCCATGCTCACCCCTGTCCGATCACCATCTGGACATCACCGCCGGAGACCGCGATCGACTTGCGCAGCGCGGTCATCCACGCGTCGCCGTTCCCACGCAGCTCGATGACCAGCCGCTGTGGCGGCCCGACAGGTGATACCCGTGTTGTGGCGGCCCGGTCGGGCCGCTGCGTGACCAGCGCCCCCGCGGGGGTGCCGGGGACCGCCAGTTCGCCGTGCGCCGCCGCAGCGAGGGCGGATGCTGACCGGCGGACACCGCCCGACTGCGAGGCCATACCGGCGATGAGGGCCTGGCCGATCGCGATGCCGGAGTGGAGGACCCAGCCCTTGCCCGCGAACGGCCCCTCCTTGGCGGGGCTGAACGGGAACAGGTTCCGGGCGCCAGACAGGACGGACCCGACCGCGCTTTTCACGGGTTTGGCCATCGACGCGATGCCGCTGATGAACCCCGACAGGAGTGCCTGTCCGGACTTGTAGAGGTAGGAGCCGAGGTCGCCGAGTGCGTTCTTGGCTCGGCCCGGTAGGTCGCCGATCCAGGACACCACCGCGCGCAGCCCGGTAGACGTGGCGGTGATCATGCGGTCCGTGGCGTCGACCATCACCTGCCCGAGCCGCGCGGCGATGTTGCCCAGCGCGGTGATGACCTTGCCCGGTAGGCCCCCGAACCAGCTGACGATGGAGCGCACCAGGTCGGGGATGATGCTGTGCCCGACCAGGACGTCGTACAGCCACTGGAACAGGCGCACGACCTCGGTGACCAGCCACGACACCCAGCCGATGACCGTCCCGAACGCGGACTGCAACCCGCTGAGCGCCTTGACGAGCCCCGCCAGAACGGGCACGACGACACCAGTGATCACGTCCGTTGCGAGCACCAGCAGCATCGTCGTGAGCTGGGCCAGCGGCGGGATCAGCGGCAGGACAGCGGGCAGCAGTTGTGTGATCAGCGTGACGCTAAGCAGCGCGAACTGCGGCACGAGCGGGGCCACTGCGGTGAGGATCTGCCCGATGCTGATGCCGAGCTGGATCAGCACCGGGGTGAGCACCGGGATGAGCGGGATCATCTGGTTGATGAGGCCCATGAAGGTGGTCAGGTACTTCGCCGCGAGGTCGTCAATCACCTCCGACAGGCCCTCGATGACCGGCTTCAACGCCGTGCCCAGGGCCTTCGCGATCTGCGCGATCGGCCCTGCCAGCTTCTGGAACACGGTCTGGAGGCCCTTGAGGAGCGGGGTGAGCACGGGAAGGATCGCCGCGATCAGGTCTCCGATGACCGGCAGCAGCGGTGCGACCGCGGTCAGAAGCGCGCCCACCGCACCGGCGAGCGCCCCGAGGACCGGAGCCAGGGCGGCCACGACCGGTACCAGCGCCTGCGCAAGCTGCCCCGCGAACACGCCGACGGCGTCGAGCAGCGGCATCAGCGCGGTGAGCAACTGCCCGATCGGTGCGATGAGCTTGTCGAGGACCGGCGCGAGCAGGATCAGCACGCCGAGGAACGGGTTGAACGCCGCCACGAGCAGGCCGATCGTCGGCGTGCTCGACGCCAGCGCCGTGAGTAGCTGCACGAGCGGGCCCATCAGCTGCGGCAGTGCCGCGATGACCGGCTGGAACCCGGTGAGGAGTTGCCCGAACGCCGTCGCGGCGGTCACCAGGACCGGGCCGAGCTTTTCCAGCATCGGCCCCAGCGCTCCGCCGAGCGCCGTCACCAGCTGCTGCACTGGCGGCGCGAGCGCCGTCAGTACCGGGGCGATCGTCTGGATCGCTGTCACCAGCAGCGGCCCCGCGGTGCGGGCGATCAGGCTCATCGTCTGGAACAGCGACTGCAGCCCCTCCTGCGCGGCCGGTGTCGCCAGTCCGTCTGCGAGCGCCCGGGTGATCGTCTGCAACGTGTTGAGGAACCCGGCACCGCTGGCGTTCGCGGGAGCGAACAGGTCGCCGATGATCCGGCCGATGTTCGCCGCGATCACGCCCATCTGCTTGATGAGGCCGATGGCCTGGTCGATCGCAGTCTTGAGACGGCCCGACTTGAACGCGGCGTCGAGCTTCTCGCCGATGCTGGCCGCCCCGCGCCCGGCGGCGGCGGTCAGTGCCTGGAACGCCGGGCCTGCGGCCGCGGCGAGCTGTGTCATGGCCTTGATGACGATCCCGGGAATCCCGGCCAGGTTGTGAAGGCCTCCCGCAGCGGACGCCATGGCTTGTCCGAGCGTGCCGTCCTTCGCAACGCTACGAGCTGCTCCGAGAGCGCCCTTCGCCATCTCGTTGAGCGCGCCAGCGGTCTGCACCAGACCCGTACGGAGCACGGGCAGCACCGCGACCGCGGTGCTCTTCAGCGATCCGGCGAGCCCCTCGAAGAGGCGCTGCTGCACGGCCTGCTGTAGTGCGGTCCACGCCCCGCGGAGCGCGAGGACCTGGAGAACGAAAGCTCTCGCCGCGGGGCTCAGCTTCGCGAGGGCCTGCGCGAGCTGGTTCACGCCGCCCGCGGCACCGCCGCCGGCCGCGGCGCCGAGCGCCTCGGCCGCCTTCTGGATGTTCTCCAGACCCTGCGCCGCAGTGCGCGCCTGCTGCTGCCGGGCGTCCGCGAGCGCCTGCTCTTGGTCGGCGAGATTCCGATTGGCGTCGGTGACGTTCTGCCGTGCGTCGACCATCGTCTTGGAGCCGTCGACGCCGGCCTTGTTCGCCGCCGCCGTGTCGGTGCTGAGCCTGTTGACCTGGAGCTGCTGCTCCTTCAGCGCCTGCGTCGCCTCGTCGTACGCCAGCTGCGCCCGCGCGATCGCGTCCGTGTCGCCCGTCGGCTTGAGCTGCTGCAACTGGGCGGCCGCGTCCTGGAGCGCGAACTGGGCGTCCCGCTGCTGGTTCTGCGCGTCGACCAGCTGGTTGTTCATGTCCTCCAGGTCGCGCGTGGCCTGGACCCGCGCGGCATTGAGGTCGAGCTGTGCCTGGCGTGCCTGCCGCTGCGCGTCCGCAACCTGCCGTTCCGCCCGCGCGGTCTGCTGCGCCGCCTGCTGGTTGGCGTAGGCCGCCTGCTCCCGGGCGTCCCGCAGGGCGCGTACGGCGTCGGCGGCCTGCCGCGCCGCCGACGCACCGCCCCCACCTCCACCGCCAGACGGCGGAGCCAGCGCCGCTTTGAACGCGCCGCTCACCCCGCCGAGCCCGACCTTGAGCGCGCCGAACGCACCGGCCAGAGCAAATACCCCGGACGCGCCGATCGCCGCCGCCGGAGCGATGTTCGCCAGCGCCGCCACAAGCCCGGCCGCCACCGGGATCGCCGCACCCAGCGCGCCCGCGATCAGCGCCGCCTTGCCTGCCACACCGGCCAGCGCAGACGCAGCGTTCCCCGCAGCCCCCGCGATCCCGCCGAGGTCTGCGGTGATCTCGAACAGCCCACCGCGGCCGGTGCCGCGCTCAGCGGCTTGCAGGCGCCGCAGCGCCGCTTCCGCGCTGGCTGTGCGCGCCGTCACCGTCACGGTCGCCCGCGACCGGTCCAGGCGCGTCACCAGGTCGCGGATCGCCCGCAGTTCCGCCGCGGTCGCGCCCATGTCCGGGCGGACGGTGACGGTGGTGCGGCGGGCGTGGATCTCGTCGAGGCGTGTCGCGAGGTCGTTGAGGCGGGTCATCGCCAGCGCGGTGGACACGTTGACGTTCAAGTTGATCTTCAACGCGTTCGCGCGGCGGACGAACGCCTTCACGTCCCGCTCGGCCTGCCGCACATCCGCGCTGATCTTGATCTGTGCGCTCATGCCCCGCAGCGACCGGTCGATCGCCGCGGCCTGCGCCTCGATGTCCGTGCGCGCGGCCCGCATCCGGGCCTCCACCGCGTCCAGCGCACGGGCGAACCGGTCGTCGTCGAGAGTGAGATTCACGCCCAGCGAGCGGGCGCCGAGCGCGGTGAGACGGGAGTCGAGCCTGTCGATCGCCCGGTCCGCCGGGCGGACATCCGCGTCGACGCGGACGGTGCCGGACAGGCCGCTCAGGGACCGGTCGATCTCGGCGAGCTGGGTGTCGATCCGGCCCTTGAACGCGGTGAACTTCGCGCCCGCCGTGTCGAGGGTTCGCGTGAACGAGCCGCCGTCGAGGCGCAGGTACGCGTTCAGCTCGCCGACCGTGAGCGACATCCCCGCCCCCTACCTGCCCCCCTTGCCGGGAGGCGCGAAGTGCCGCGAAATGCGGGAGCCGGTGGACAGCAGGCCGAGGATGCGGATGCGGAGCCACGTCCACGTGCGCTCCCGGAGCACACCGGAGCGCACGTCGATCCCGTACACCTGGTGGAGGTCGGCCTCAATGAGCAGCCACTGCTGGAGCAGGGTCCGCCAGGTCAGCCCTTCGATGACCTCGCCGCGGTCTTCCCAACCGGGCGGCCGCTCGTACCATTCGTGGAGGCCCGTCGCGGGGTCTTGGCGGCCTTTGCCGACCCACTCGTCTTGGCCGCGGCCCGCCGATCCGCCCTGTTCTGCGGCGCGGCGAGCTTCGTAGGGTCCCCCGCTGCCTGCCAGTACGCCTCAGCGTCTTCGACACCGCGGGACACCCACAGGATCGCCGTCAGCCCGGCGTGCCGGGTCCACGCCCAGTCCACGCCGTCCGCGGACATCTCCTCAGCGGCCGGCCCGAGTGCCAGCGCGACCAGGTCCCGCTCCTCATCGTCGTCCAGCATCTCCGATTCGGCGGGCTCGCCGCCCGCCATGAGCTTGGTGGCGAGGGTGGTCACGCGGAGGATCATCAGGCCGTCGTCGGCCGGCGGAGACGGGATGCGGTAGGTGCGCTTGGTGCCGTCGCGCCCGGGGATGGGCAGCTCCAGGCAGTCGTCGTAGAGGCCGTCGAGTGCCTCAAACTTTGCCATGGGTCAGGCCGCCACGGGGTTGTCGATGGAGAGGAGCTGCCCGGTACCGGTCAGCGTGGCCTTCACCTGCTCCAGTGCCGTGCGCGACCCACCAGCAGGCTCCCAGGTGACGAGCGCGGTTCCCTGGTACGCCTCCGGCAGACCGTCGCGGTCGTAGAAGCGGATGCCGACCTTCGACGCGGCACCGAACGCGAACGCCGCCGCGCGCAGCGCCTCGTGCACCGGAGAGTACGCGGTCGAGTCGGGGGTGGCCTTCCGGTTGAACGTGGCCTCCGCGCTCCAGCTCTGCCCCGTCTTCGTGTTCGACGCCCAGCCGCCCTCGTCGTAAGTCGAGTCGTCCTCGATGTTCGGATCGGCCTTCCAGGTGTAGTTCGTGATCGCGGGCAGCAGCGTCCACGTGGGCGACACGTCGGTGCCCATGTTGACCTCGACCACCCACCGGCGGGCGAGGGTGGTCTCTGTGGGTGTGGCCATCGTGGCCTCCTACTCGTATGCGTGCGGAGAGGGTCGGGTGGTCTGGAAGTAGAAGTTGTGGGTGCGCTCGTCGCGGCCGTGCGCGTCCTCACCGAGGAGCACCTCGGACTGCCGCCAGGACACGGCGACCCGCACCGACCGGAGCGCGTAGCCGCGACGGTTGTGGAGCAGCGCCAGCACCGCGTCCCCAAGGTCGAGGACCGCGAGCGGGTCGGTGCCGGCCCGGACGCGGATCTGCACCGCGGTAACGGCGTCCGTGGTGACGTCGTCGTCGACCGGGTACGGGGTCAGGCAGATCACCCGGTCCGGCTGGTCCGGCATCGAACGGTGCACGATCGCGCTGTCGTCGGGCCCGTACGGGGTGTCCTCGCGGTACACGCCCAGCCCGGCGTCGACGAGTAGGTCTGTGAGGCCGAGCACCAAGTCGGATGTGTAGCCCACGGATCACCCCCCTTGGTGTGGTTGGTCAGCTGGCCAGGTAGGCGCGGAGCCGGACTGCGATCGCCTGCACCATCTGGCTCTGAAGCTCGTTAAAGGGCTGCTCCAGGTACTTGGCCTGCCGCCCGGGGGCGTGCCGCCATGTCAGTTCCTCGTGCTGCCGACGCGCGTACACCGTGTTGTAGGAGACGGTCCCTTCCAAGCCGTCCCGGCTGGCCTTGCCGGACTTGGACAGGTCCTCGCTGAGCAGGGGCACAACGGCTCGTGATGCGGCGAGCAGTAGCTCCAGGCCGTCGTCCATGCCGTCCTCGGCGTGCTCCCTGGCCTCCTCGGCGATGAGGGCCCCGTGCCAGGTCAGATCGCTGTACCGGCCCACGCTGACCTCCTACTGGAGGTAGATCTCCAGGTGGTCGACCTGGACGAGCCCGTGGGTGTCGTACTCGGCGACCTGGAGCACGGCGGGCCGGGTGCCGTCGGGCAGCGTGACTCGTGACTCGGTGGTCACGGTCGGTCCGAGGTCGCAGAACACCTGGCTACTGCTGGTGACCTCGCGGCCGTCCGGCGCCCGCGCCACCCGCGTCTTGCGCTCCAGGTAGCACGGCACCTGCTGCGGAGCCCCGTACAGCGGGCCGCGGGCACCGTCGCCGAGGTACGCCTCCACGGTGACGGTGTCCCGCAGCAGAACCGGGGGGATGGCCATCACCAGCACCCCCACCCGGGCGAGCCGACCGCGACCCGGAACACACCCACCGGGAGCACGGCGAACGCACGGTAGACCCGCGGGCCGATCGTGGCCGCCGCGACACGGTTGTCCCCTGCTCCGTACTGGATGGACAGGGCCCCGAGGGTGACGCCCTGGATCGGCCCGGAGGTGTCGACCTGCTCGCCGACCGCGGCCCAGAACTCCACCTGCGCGCACGCTGCCTGTGCGAACGCCGCAGCGACCGCGGTGTTCGTCGGCAGCCCCGCATCGTCGGTGTCGTACCAGGCCGCAGGCAGCACGTCCGAGTCGAGCAGCTCGCTCGCGCGGGCGAGGAGCCGGTCGATGTCGTCCGGTGCGGTCTTCCCGGAATAGGCGGCGTAGTCCGCGGAGGTGGCGTAGACGCGCCCCATACGGCACCCCCTATGCGCTGGTGCCGATGACCACGACGTCGTACGACACAGCGGTGCCGCCCGCACTGTTGACGACCTTCAGCAGGTCGCCGGTCGATGCGGTGACTGCGTAGCCGGTGGCGTCGGCCGCACCGGCCGCGGCGAGGAAGAATGCGCCGGGGCGCAGCGTGACGGTGCCGGTGCTGTTGAGCAGGGTCGCCCACGGGTTTGTGCCCTCGGCGCCGAGGACGACGTTGTTCGTGTTCGCGGCGTCGGCCCGGATGTACAGGCCTTTGACCTTGACGAAGGTGATCGTCGCCCCGAACGCGTCCACCAGAGTGCCAGCCAGGTCGAGGTTCTCCGTGCCGGACGCCGCGAGGGTGCGCCGGTCGGAGAACACTCGGTCGGCTTGCCCGGCGCCGGTGCCGGAGGCGAGCTGCACGGCGGCCCGTACGGACACCGGAAGGCTTGCCGTACCGAGGTCCAGCGCGGACGACTGCGTGAAACCCACCGAGGCGGAGAGAGAGGAGGTGAGAGACATGGACGCCTCCTTGTCAGGTCGCGATGACGAGCGGCGTCGCGGCCTTGAACGCCGGGGTCGCGATCGTCGCCGGGGCCGTCGTGGTCAGCGTGCTGCCCGAGGACTGCGCGAGGTTGACCTCCCCGGTGAGGACCGGCTTGGCCCCGCGGGAGCCCACCAGAGTCGGCGGGGTCGTCGCCTTCACCATGAGCGCGGCGTAGTAGATCCCGCTCTTGGCGATATGCTGCGCCGCGCCGAGCGCGAAGGTGACGGCGGTGTCGGCGGCCCAGGCCGTGGACGTCTTGTCGGCGGACTGCGACAGCAGCGCACCGGCCGGGGAGTACAGCGCCGCCCAGTAGTTCGCGGGGGTGTCGGCCGCCGTCGCGCCGGAGATGAACGTCAGGTTGCTGACGACGTCGCCTTCGACGAGGTAGAGCGCGACGGACGTCATCACGCCGGTCGCGAGGGCGGTGACGTCCGCAAGGCCCACCCGCGGGAGGTTCGCCCGGTGGAACTGCTGGGTCGGGTCGGGGCGGCCGGCGGTGTTGAGCCAGCCGAGGTCGTCGCGGACGTTGCCGCGGAACGCGCCGTGCACGGTCACTGCTCGTCTCCCGTCTGGGTGTCGCCCTCGGTGGGCGTCTTGGTGGCGAGCAGCGCGTCGCGCTTGCCCGTGATCGTGACCCTGTTCTTGCCCGCGACCTCGGCGTCGAGGACGCGCACGGCCTCCTCGTAGGAGGCGGCGTCGAGGTGCGCGAGGACGTCGTCCACGCTGTGCTCGGCGGAATCGAACGGCTCGTCGCCCGCGGGCGGGGTCTCCGGCTCGTCGGGCGCGGGGCGGTCGAGACGGTAGCCGTGCCGGTCGAAGTAGGCGTAGGCGGCACGGCCGTGGTCGGTCGACGTGTCCACCTCGGCGGTGCCGCCGGTGAAGCTGATGCCGACGACCTTGCCGGTGAAGCCCTTCAGTGGGGCGGTGACCTGGACGATCATCAGCCGCTCACCTTCAGGTTCCGCATGACGCCGCACGCCCGCGTGTTCCGGACGACGGCCGCGACCGGGCCCATCTCGATCTCGCCGCTCTTCACCGCGCCCGGAAGGCTGAAGTCCGGCATGAACGTGTTCACCAGCGGCTGCCCTGCCAGGGACGCGCCGTGCAGGGCGTCCAGGCCGAAGCTGACGGCGTACAGGTCGGTCAGGCCGCTGATGCTGCCGCCGCCCCCGGCGCCGTCGGCGTCACGGGACTGGATCGGGATGATCGGCGCGGTACCCAGCGACGTGTCGCCGATGTCGACCAGGACCCACGGCCCGTACATCTCGACCTGCCGGCCGAGCTCGTCCTTCTGCGCGGTGTACATCGCGGCCCACCGCGCGAGCGCGCGCACGCGCGTGATCGAGGTGGTGTTCCCGATGATCGCCTTCACCCCGGGCGGGAGCGCGCCGGGCTCGCCCTGGTCGCCACCACCGGTGTGCGACGGCACGATCCGCGACAGGAAGTCGTCCAGCCGGTCGAGCGCCGTCATGGCCAGGGCCTGGGTGTTGATGGTGCCCGCGGTCCAGTCCAGGTACCCCGCGGTCACGTCCTCGTTGACGGGCAGGTACTCGGTGTCCGTGCCGGTGAGGAGTACGTCCAGGCCGTCGAAGCCGTCGTCCGTGGCGGAGTCGCCGAGGATGAGCTGCTCCTGGAACTTCGTGCGGATCGCGGTGAGCAGCTGCTGCGACTGGAACGTGATCTCGTTCGTCGCCGCCGCTCCGAGCCGCGCGAGGACCCGGTCGATCGCGAAGCTGCCGCCGAGCGGCGACAGGTCCACGGTGAAGCGCTGCCGGTTCGCCTGCGACGGGGTGTACTCCTGGTTGAACTGCCGGAACTGCGCCGCGCGGGCGGCGATCAGCCGGGTGTAGCCGTAGGTCAGCGTGCCGCCGCCGGTCGCCGGGCTGACCGTGTCGTCGAAGACGATCTGGTCGAGCAGCCACGAGTAGCGGCGCAGGTTGTCGATGACGGCGAAATCAATGTCATCCTGGACATTGACCTGCGCCTGAGCGAGGGTGACGGGCACGGTGGCCCTCCTTACGTGTTGAAGGTGTTCTTGATCGCGGCGCCGATCGATGTGGGCCGCTGGCGGGTCTTGCTCTCTCCGGAGCCGCCCTGGTCGCCGCCGGACCGGCCGGCACCGCCCTGCTGGAGGGCGAGGCGCTGGTCCTTCTTCGCGGCGTCGGTGATGAGGCCCTTCAGCGCAGTGCGGAACTTCTTCGGGTCGGACGCGTCGAGCGCGTCAACCTCGTCGCAGAAGCTGCGGGAGTCGAGCAGGCGGTCGCCGTCGACTCCGTTGGAGTAGGCGATCCGCAGCACGGTGGCTTCCACCCGCGCGGAGATCGCGTCCTCCTGCGCAGCGGTGGTCTGCCCCTGCGTCTCCTTCAGCTGCGCGAGCAGCTTCGCCGGGTCGGTCTCCTCGGAGTCGTCCTTGACCAGGCCGAGGGCCTTGCCGATCTCCTGCGCCATCGCCGACTTCGCGTCGTCGACGGCCTTCGCGACCGCGGTCCTCGTCGCCGCCGCGTTGTCCTTGGCGCGCCTCTCCCACTCGCGGGCGTGGGCCTTCCAGTCGGTGCCGCCGTCGTCCTTCGCGGACTTCCCGTCACCGCTGTCGGTGGCCTTGCTGCCCTTGTCGTCGGAGCCGTCGCCATCGTCCTTGGCGCCGTCGTCGACCTGACCGCCGTCACCGCCGTCGGTGCTGCTGGTGTCGGAGCCGTCTTCGCCCTCGCCGCTGCCACCCGCGATGGCGTAGATCGGTGCGCCGTTGCGGCGGTAGCCGAGCACGTCCAGTGCGCTGTGCGTAGCGAGCGGGTGCTTGAAAGGGCTGGTGTGCATGGGTGATCTCCCCTTTTCGGGTTGCCCTTCGGCCGTGCGGCGTCCGGGCGGGTGGGTGTGCTCGACCGGGCCGCCTGTGTGGCGGGCCGGAGACTGTGGGGGCCGGGGTCAGCCCTTGCGGCCTGCCGCGCCGAGCTTCGCGAACCCGGCCTTGCCGAACTTCTTCCGGCCGATGAACGCGGCGAGCGCGGCGGGGTCGTGCGCGCCCTTCGCGGCGAGCTGCGCGGTGAGCTTCTTGAACCGGCCGCCGGAGCCGAGCTTGGGCGCCATGGTGTGCCTCCAGGTCAGGTGTTGATCCGCTCCCGGATCGTCTGCCGGGGCAGGCCGGTCCGGCGGGACAGCACGGCCAGGCGCAGTTGGTACGCCCCGATGGACGCCTGGGCCCGGCGCCGCGCGGCGTCGTCCAGTGCGACGGCCTCCCGCCGCTGCCACGCGCGCAGTTGCCCTTCCAGGTACCGCTGCTGCTGCGAGTCCGCGTACGTGGCGCGCCCTGGAGCGTGCTCGTGCGCGGGCGCGCGCGTGACCCCCGGCAGGTACGGGCGCAGCGAGTGGTGGCAGTTCGGGTGGTACAAACCTGCGGCCCTGGCCTCGTCGAGGGATCCTGCGACGCGCACCGGCACGGTGGCCTGGGCGCCGACCGCGGGCCGGGCGAGGACCACCCGCCTGCCGGGCGCGGGGTCAAGGGTGAGGATCTGTGACTCCCACGGGCGGCACAGCGGGCACTCCAACGGCGAGTTGGACACGATCACCAGGGACAGGCCGACGCCGGTAAGCAGCTCGGTGTGCCCGCCGACGAGCGCCTGCCCGGCCGCGGTACGGACGGCCATGTCGACCCAGCCGGTCATGGACCAGGCGCGGTCGTGGTCGTCGACGAGCCCGGTGATGCCGCGCCCGGCGAAGCTGTTGAGGGCGCGCTGCACCTCTGCGGCGCGGTCGCGGGCGCGCTCGGCGCGGGCAATGATCTGCCGGTACGCGCTGGTGACCGAGGCGGTGATCCGCCGGTACAGCGGACGGGAGTCCCGGTCCAGGCCGGCCGCGAGGTCGCGTACGGAGCGGGCACCGCCCCGGGCGGCCGCGTCCGCGGTGCGGGCCTGTGCTGCGGTCAGGCGGCCGAGGTCCGCGAGCGCCTCGGTGCGGCCGCGGTCGTAGGCGTCGAGGAGCGCGCGGTCCATGGCGGTGGTGGCAGCCCTGCGCAGCGCCGCCGACGTGGTGTCGACAGCGCTGCGCAGGTCCCCTACCGCCCGGACCCGTCCGTCCGCCCACCGAGGTGAGTTCAGGTTCTGACCGAGTTCGTCGGCCAGGAGGTGTAGCAGTTCGAGTTCGGCCGCGGCGTAGAGGTCACGGACCGGGCGGGCCAGGGTCGCCGCTGTCGCCGGGGAAGTCGCCACCGCCGCCTCCCGGGTTGTGGTCGGGGCTGGCCACGTCGCGGCCGGACTCGGCGAGGATCCGCCGCACCTCTTTGGCCTGCTCCTCTGTGGGCAGGTCCGGGTTCGTGAGCGCGACGAGGGTCTGCGTGGACGCGGCCTCGGCGGTGCGGAGCGCGGCGGCGGTCTGCGCGAGGACGAGCGGGTCGGAGGCAATGGAGTCGGCGAAGATCATGGTCGGTCGCTCGACGGGTACGGACGGCAGGCCGGGAAAGAGCGACGACGCCTCCAGCGCGAGGAGGGTCTCGACGATGTCCGGGACGCCGACCGCGAAGGGTTCCGACTTCGCCGCGCGCGTCGCCTCCGACCGCGCCCCCTTGGCCTTCACCTCCGCAGCCGTGACGGCGGTGCCGTCCGAGTCCTCGCCGAAGCTGCCGGTGTTGTACCCGGCGTTGCGGATGATCTGGTCGCGCAGTTCGTCGCAGGTGGCCTTGTGCTCGGCGTGCCGGATCCCGAACTGGTTCAGGGTGATCCCGGCGCCGGTCTCGGTCGGCGGGATGTTCAGCGGGGAGTAGACCTCCCGGTCCTCCCACGACATGCCCTGGCCCACGCCGTTGTTGTTGAGGTAGCCCTGCGGCACCACGATCCGGCTCTTCGCGAGGCGGATGTCCCGCATCCAGGACGTGTATGTCTCGTCGAGCGCGTCGAGGAGTCCTTCGGACCCCTGGAAGTCCGACAGGCCGAGCGAGTGCGCGCCGGGGATGTCGTACCAGTCCCTGTTGTCCGCCGTGTTCGGGATGTAGGAGACGGTCATCCGCCGCGGGCCGATGCCGACCGTGCGGGCGGCCTGGAGCCCCCGGGTCTCCGGGAACGAGCCGAGCGCGGAGTCGGGCAGGCGCTTGCCGAGGTTATCCTCCGAGCCCTCGTACACGCCGTGGAGGATCGTCCCCCCACGCTCGTGCCGCTCCAGGTGCCGGATGACCTTGGTGCCGTCCACGGCGATCACCGACCAGAACGTCACGGCCATCAGCACGCCGTGTCGCATCTCCGGCGCTGCGGCGTCCGCGCGGACGCTCTCGATCCACGGCCGGTCGCTGATGTCGGTGTCCCACGCGGTGCGCAGGTAGACCCCGCCGAGCGCGGACGCGCGCTGCGCCGCAGTGAGGAGGGCGCGGTTGAGGCTGGTCTCCTGGAGCAGCTCCAGCCGCTCCTGGAGGGCGCTCCCGCCGTCGGCCTTGATGTCGGGGGCCTTGAGCGTCGCGGGCTCGCTGAACAGGAGCGCCGCGCTGGTGCGGGCGAGGTCGCCGGCCATGGGCACGTGGATCTTGACGCGCTTCTCTCCGAACGGCACCGGTTCGCCCCAGAAGAACCGGGCGACCATGCCGACCAGGCCGCGCCGGAACTGCGAGGGGCGGTTGATGGGCTGCTGCCCGTACTGGCCGATGCGAGTGGACCGCCAGTAGTACCGGTCGGCGATCTTGTTCGGGTTCGCGGAGTACCAGGCTGCCCAGTCCTCCAGGGCGGTCCGGACCTCCGGCGCGTACGGCGGCCACGACGTGTTCGGCTCGGGGAGCGGCACGGCAACCTCCCCTCGTACGGCTCAGGCCGCGGTCTCAAGATCAGTGGGGCGCAGGAGCTGCCGCCACTCGTGCGCGGTGGAGTGCAGGGCGTATCGCAAGGCGTCCACGCTGTGGTCGTCCTGCTTGATCGGCTTGTCCTCGCCGCGCTCCGACGCCCTGTCGTCCCACGCGTAGCCGGGCAGTTCACGAAGCAGGCCCGCGCAGGAGCGGTGCACCGACACGAGCCCGCCACCCAGGGCCACACCGACTGACCTGATGCCGTCGAGGACGTCGTTGTGCGCCTTCGCAACACCCTGCACCCCGTCGCTCCACAGCTGCGTCATGAACGACGCCGCGGACGGGTCGACGAACAGCCACTCCGGCATGACGCCGCGCTGCCCACGGTGCTCGTACGTGCCCAACCAGTCCTGCACGGCCCGGCTGTACTGCGCGTCGGTCAGCTGCCGACGCGCGGCCCGGGAGTCGTGCCGGTACTCGCTCGCCACGTACAAGCGCCGGTCGTCGCCGAGGCCGACGAGGAGCGCGGACAGAGGGTTGACGGTGCCGTAGTCGATGCCGACGGCGATCCAGCGGTGGACCTGTGGGAGGACGTCGATGACGTACCGGTCTGGGTCCCACATGTCGTAGACGACGCCCTCGGCCAGGCACCATTCGCCCTTGACGTACCGTCGGTAGAACAGCCCCTGGTATTCGGCCTTGATCGATGTGACGAACGCGGGGTCGAGGTAGGGGTTGTCGTCCAGGGTGAAGCTGAACCGGTGGAGGTCCAGGGCCTCATCCGCGGTGCTGCTGCGGACCGTGCCGTCGCGGTCGAGGTGCAGCCGGGCGCGGTCGAGGTAGTTGCGCTTCAGCCAGTGGTTCGGGCCCTCGGGGTTGGTCGTACCGAACCACTTCGCGCCGTGGACGCTCAGGCGGGTGCCGAGCATCTTGAAGAACGACTCGGGGTACGTGGTGACCTCGTCGCAGTACGCCCCGGCGAGGGTCAGGCCCTTGATCTTGTCGGCGGCCTTCTCGTCGTTCGCTCCGGCCACGTAGATCGTCCGGCCGAGGAGGATGACCTCACCGGCGCCGGCCTTGTACTGGCAGCGGCGGATCCCGACCATCTCGATGATCGGGTCGATGACGTTCCGCTTCAGGGTCCGCTCGGTCTTCCCGACCATGAGGAGTGCCCCGGGCGGCCCGGTGCGGACGTACTGGAGCCACACCATGATGCTGGAGACGGTCTTCGAGGACCGGACGGCGCCTTCCCACAGGTTCCCGCGCGCGGTGGCGAGCCGAACGGCCTGGAGCTGCTTGCCGCGGAGGGGTGCGATCATCGCCTGCCCTCTCAGCCGGCGTCGTCGCTGCCGCCCATCATGCCGCGCAGCCACTGGTCGACGGCGGCGAGGCCCTGCTGGTCGGTCTCGGGCGGGACGAGCTTGAGGGACCGGTCGATGGCCATGCCCGCGGCGCCCATCAGGGCGCGTTTGGCGTCGGCGGGCGGCTCGTCGACGGACCGCTCCTCGTAGGTGTTGTCCTTGCCGCCGAAGCTGTAGACCTTCGCGGGCTCCCACATTTGTTCGGTGAGCCGCTCGGCGTCGCCCTGGAGTGCCTCCGCGAGGTCCATGCGCCGGGCGGCGAGCTGGGCCTTGCGGTTCTGTGTGGCGATCTCGGTCATCGATGCGTTGTCGAAGGTCAGGCCGAGGCGTACGGCGTAGACGCTGACGGTGCGCGTGCCGATGCCGAGACGGCGGGCGATCTCGTTACGTGGAAGGCCTTCGGCATGCAGGGCGCGGATCTGCTGCTCGTGGCGTTCGCGGTCCTCGGGGGTGAATCGGGTCATGGGTCACCTCCGGTCGCGGGCGGCCGCGCCCTGCGCGCGGTGTCAGCTGGTGGTCTGGCAGGCGTCCCACCGCCATGTGCCGCCCTCGCGGGTCCAGGGCTGGCCCTTGCGTTCCATGTCAGGGATGTTCCCGGCGCCGTAGCTGACGCGGGCGAGGTCGCCGGAGAGCTGGTCAACGTGGATGCCGGTGGCCTTCTGGGAGCCGTACTGCTGGTGGCCCTGCTTGGCGAGGTCGTTCCACGCGTCATGCGTCAGCTGCTGTTTGCAGCGGGCCGACAGGTAGTCGTACCCGTCCGGGTCGCCCGAGAAGAGCTTCGCGGTGTAGTCGGCGACGGCCTTGGTTAGGGCGGCTTTGTCGGGCACCTGGCTGGCTTCGGGCGGCAGCTTGACGCCGCCTGTGGAGGTGGGCGGGTCTGCCTTGTCGTCGCTGCTGTTGGAGGAGCAGGCGCTGATCGTGAGGAGCGCGGCGGCGCCTATGGCCGCGGCGGCGAGTCGGGTACGCATCGGGCCAGCGTGCCGTACCGGGCGCTTACGTGAAGGTGCTGTGACGGACCTGTGATGGTCCGACGTCAGCCGTCGACGCGCTCGGGCCAGTGCCAGGTGCCACCGTGGTGCAGGGACTCGTCGTGGGCGCAGCCGCCAGCCGCGAGCGGGTGGAAGAAGGCGCCGGTGGGGTTGAGGACGGCGAGCCCGACGAGGTCGGTGTTCGGCTGCACCTCGGTGATGACGGCGGCGCGGCACTCCTGGCCGTACTCGCCGTCCGGTGTGCCGTAGCTGCGGTAGTGGACGATGCGGCCGATGCTGGGCTGCACGGTGGGCTCCTCGCGGTGGGCGGCAGGGCGGGCGCGCCGGGAACGACGAAGCCCCCGGCCTGTTGGGCTCGGGGGCTTCGGAGGTTCTGTGTCCGGGCACGCCGGACTTGCGGCCCAGGATGCGGCACAAGATCGGCTGTCGTCAAGCGCCGGCCGATCCGGCACGTTCAGCGCTTTGGGAAGGTGATGTCCGCGTAGGCTCCCGCGAGGTCCTCCAGCAGCGTCACCCGGTCGCGGACGCTGGAAAGCTCCTCCGCGTCCTTGAGGTTCCTGGTGATGGCTTTGTAGAGCGCGGTGCGTGCTTCTTCTCGGGCGTCGTCACCTGCGACGGACATGAGGGCTCCTCGGTTCGGGCGGTTTGCAGTGCTTCTCTGACGCTACTGCGTGGGTATGACAGCGGGGGCTCAGGCGGCGTCCGGCGTCTGCAGCGTCCACTCCTGCCGGCACCGGAAGCACGCGACCAGCGGCGCGCCCCCGTCCCCGGACGACATGCCCAACGTCCCACCGCACAACGGGCACGGGCGGTCCACGACCTGCGCCTGCCTCACCCCGTCGAGTGCCCGCTCGACCTGCCCGGCCGCCTGCTTGCTGGCCGCCTCGACGCGGCGCAGCTGCTCCGTGGTCAGCCGCAGGAACGGACCCGGCGCGCGCTCAACCCGGCCGAGGAGCCACGCTGCGGCGAACGGCGCCGTCCGGTACTGCCGGTACCGCCACCGACGCGGGTCCGCCTCGTCCTCCGCGGCGAGCTTGTTCCGCAACTCCCGGTCCGTGGGCGCCCAGTGGGCGGGGGCGGGGCGCATGACGGGTCGCTGGACTTCCTGGGCGAGGACGTCGGCGGCGTAGACGAGGTCGGTGTCGAGGGTGCGGATGACGTCGACGATGTGGAGGCGGATCGGGGCCGGGCTGGCTCCGAGGGTGTAGCGGGAGTCGGCGCGTTCAGCAAGGCGGAGTGCGGCGCGCTCCTCGGCGGTGTCGTCGTCGGCGTCGAGGAGGTGCTGCACGCCCATGGCGGGGGGCCAGGTCGAGCCGTGGCGGGTGGTGAGGAGGTCGTGGAGGTGGGGCCAGTTGTCGATGACGTACTGGAGGTGCGCGGCGGTCTGCTCGGCGGTGGCGGTCATCTGTGCCTCGTTTGTGCTGGTGGCGGTAGGGTGATCGCACCGCGTGAGGGCGCCCCGGTGAGCTGCCAGGCCAAGGGGCGCCCTTCGTCGTGTCAGGCCTCGGCGGGCTCGTACGTGGCGGCGAAGATGTCCGGCTTGCAGGGGTAGAACTCGCCCTGCACACCTTTGATCACGTAGTCGTTCAAGCTGGCCGTGATCGGGCCTTCGAGAGTGTCGATCCGGATGCTGTGCGGGGCGTCCCCGCCGAACTCGGCGCAGCGGTCCGGGTCCGCGCACGCGTAGCTGGCGGTGCTGCCGCTGCTGAGAATCCAGTCGATGATGCCGGTCGCGCCTTCGGCCGTGCCGTTCCACTGGCGAGCTTCGATCTCGACGGGGCGCTTACGGAACATGGGCATGGTCAGTTCTCCTTCGTGGTGGTGGCGCAGGTCGTGCACCGCTCGCTGAACGTGCAGGTGCACGGCGTCTCCAGGACGACTGGAGCGGGCGCGGGTTGGTAGCGGTCGGTGCGGTGGGCGCAGTCGCAGGGTGCGCCGGGCCCGCCGGGGCTGTCGCAGTGCTGGTCGCGGGGTGCGCGCCGATCGGCGGCGTCTGCGCATGTCCGGCAGATCATCGGGTGTCCTCGGGCTGGGTGATGTCGACCTTGAGTCGCATGTGGTGTCCGTGTTCGGCGACCACCAGGTCGGCGATGGTCTGCTCCGGGGCGGGTGTGAGGTCGTGGTCGGCGCGGGGCGCTTCGCAGGTCTGGCCGTAGAAGTCGGCGGCGCAGGGGCCGCCGTTGCCCTGGTAGGTGTGGGTGGTGATGGGCCGCTCGCCCGCCGCGGTGCACTGGTGCTTGTCGGCGTACTCGCGGGCGATGTCCTCGTCGGTGTAGTGCTCGCCTGCCTGGGTGCCGCAGGTGTGGCATTGCCAGATCCAGCCGGCGCCGGGGATGAGGACAGTGCGGAGCCCGAGGTGCGGCTCGGCGCGGAGCTTGGCGAGGAGGGTGTCGGTGGTGGGCTCGTCGTGGATGACGAGACCGGTCTGCCGTGCGCACTTCGGCCCGTCGAGCCAGGCCCGGACGTCGGCGGTGGTGACCGGGCGGTGGTCGCGGTCGGCGATGTCGCACATCTCGCGGACGAACGCGAGGGCGTCCTGCGCGGCGTAGAGCTCGCGGCCAAGGTCATCGGCGACCTGACGGGCTTCGTCGGCGGTGAGCTCGGCCGGGTCGGGCCCGCTCATCTCTTCCTCAGTGGCGGTCTCCGCGGCGGCCGCGAAGGACACGGCGGCGCGGGGCTGGCAACCGTGGCCGCAGAGATTCGGCGGGTCGCAGCACATCGCGCAGCGGCAGCAGAGCGGCTGATCGCGGTAGTTGCGGTAGGTGACGTCGGGGCAGCCGCAGACGCAGCACCGTGCGGGCTCGGTGGGCGTGGTGCCGTCGATGAGGTCGGTGATGATGTCGCGGTGGTCGACGGTGCATCCGGCGTCCTCGCCGCCGCACGCCTTGGCGTCGGCAACGGCGCGACGGACGGAGGCGAGCGTGGCCTCGGCGGTCCTCGCGCGTTCGGCCCAGTGGCTCAACCAGCCGCGTACGCGCTGCTGTTCGGCAAGGTGTTCGGCCGCGCGCTTGCGGGCGCTGCGCCACGCGGCCCGGCAGCGGCGGGCGTCGGCGGCATGGAGGGCGATCTCTTCGGCGTAGGCGCGTACCCATGGCAGGTCGTGGGGTTGGGGGTCGTAGCCGGGTCCGGTGTGGGTGAGGGCGTCGAGGATGCGGCGCAGGCGGGGGCGGGTCACGGGCGGTCGGTCCTTCCGGGGGCATCCGCGCGGATGCGGTCGGCGCGGGCGCGGATCATGGCGGCGGTGTCACGGCGGGCGCGGCAGACGGGGCACGAGCATGTGACGTTGGCGGCCACGAGATCGGCGACCTCGCGCAGTTCGGCGGCGCGCACCTCGATCACGAGCGGGAGCAGGGCGTCGGCGTAGGACGCCCAGCAGCGCTCGCAGTCCGGGCAGCCGCGGTCACCGGGCGCGAAGCCGCACTCGCCGCAGAAAGCCCCCGCGGCGCTCAGGGCGGCGGCGATGCGCTGCCGGAGGTCGTCGGTGCTCACGCGTCACCGCCCGCGGGCCCGGCGGCTTCGCGCCCGTCCGGGGTGAGGGCGAGGCGCCGACCCTTCCCGGGCTCGTACGGGCCGCGCGCGATCAGTCCGGCCTTCAGGAGTTTCCGCAGGGTCGCGGGGTAGATCCCGGAGCCGTTGTCGGGGCTGCCGGGGTCGCGGCCGACGTACAGCTGGTGGTCGCGGATGTCGGTCAGGGCCTGGCGTTGGGCGGGGCTGAGGCTGGGGGTGCTCACTGCTCACCTCCGGCGAGGATCGCGTCCGCCAGCGCCAGCGCGGGCTTGATGTGGCTGCACGGGGCTTCCTCGCAGCAGTCGGGGCAGACGACGAGCCCGTTGCCGAGCACGCCCGGCTGGTAGTTGGCGGCGGCCTGGTCGAGCACGGTGACGAGCGCGGCGCCGACGCCGGGGTGCATGGCGGCGATGTAGTCGGCGTTCGCGCCGTTGCTCATGGGCTCGTTGACGACGTAGACGGGCGCCTGGTCCTCGTCGCCGGGCTGGTTGTGGAGGAGCCGGTCGCCGTGGTCGAGGGAGAGCCATGGCCCGGCGGTGAGCTGGGGGTCGGCGAGGCGACCGCGGAGCAGGGTGGCGGCGGCCTGGAGGCGCTCAGCGGGGGTGGGCGTGCTCACGCCTGCTCACCGCCCGCCGCAGCCGGGTCGAGGTTGTCGGCATACCGGTCGAACAGCGATCGGTAGTAGTCGCGGTGCGCGGGCCAGTGGCACGCGTCGTCGGCTTCGAGCATGGCGCCCAGTTCGCGGGCGTGGGCGGCGAGCAGCCTACGGGCGGACGCCTCGGCCTCGGCGAGGGTCAGGTCGGGGGTGGCGAAGATGGCGTCGCGGAGGGCGGCCAGCGTCGGCGGCAGGGCGTCGTCGGCCTGCCGCTCGCGGGCCGCGTCGTCGTCCACGGCCGGCTCGTCGGCCCAGATGGCGAGCCGCCCGTACCCCAGCTCCTCGTGGCTGCCGGTGTGCCCGGCCCGCAGGTCGCACGTGTGGCTGTCGGGGCCGGGGGCGTTGCACACCCGGGCGTAGGTGCCGGTGAACACGCCCAGGCGCAACGCGCAGCCGTTGGTGCGCTTGCCCTCGGCCCATTCGAACTCGATGGCGACGGGCCCGCCGTCGGGCGGCGTGCAGACGCGGGTGACGGTGACGGTGCGGGCGCCGGTGTCGGTCTGGCAGGTGTACCGGTCGCCGACGGCGGGGTGTTGTGCGGGCGCGGTGTCGCCCGGAACCGGGTTGCTCACTGCTCGCTGCTCCCTTCGGCGGGGGTGCCGTCGGCGTGCTGGACGAGGCGGTAGCCGCTGCTGGTGGGCCGGAGGCGGTCGAGGCGGATGCGGGTGGTGCGCATGCCGGGGGCGAGAGGCGCGTCGGTGAAGGTGCCGTCGCCGTTGCGGAGGATCTGGGCGGCGGTGACGTGGGTGGTGTCGACGGTCTTGATGCGGAGGTAGCGGCCTTCGCTGCGGGGGTCGTTGTCGGCCCAGATCTGTCCGGGCGTGGGCGTGGTCGTCATCGCTCGCTGCTCCCCTCGGCGGCCGGGACGCGCGGACTGACCGAGCACCGGGCGGTCAGGAACCTTGCGGCCTGCCGGTACTGGTCGCGGTCGTCCTCCGTGAGGTCGCCCCAGAGCGGGTAGTCGCCGTTGTTGACGTGGACGTCGGCCTCGGACAGCAGCTGCGCCAGGTGCTCGGGGCTCAGTTCTCTGGTGTTGGCGGGCTGGTCGGCGAGTTCCATCCGGACGGCGATGCGGACGACGTCCTGGACGGTCTGGTCGATGAGGGTGAACAGTGCGGTGGGGGTGACGGGGACGCGGGTGAGTGCGGCGGTGGCTTCCTGCTGGGTGGCGAGGTAGGTGCGGGCTTCGGCGAGGGCGGTCTGGGCGGCGTAGAGCTGTTTGGCGATCTCGGTGGTGTTGGGTGCGGTGATCGGGCGGGGGGTCATGTGTTCCTCCGGTTGGGGTTGTGGCGGGCCCCAGATTGGCGTCTGCGGGGCGTTCAGGGAGTTCGGTGGGGCATCGGGTGTTCGAGGGCCCGCGGGGCCCGCAGATCGGCGCCTGTGGTCGTTCGGTTAGCGGTACGGGTTCGGCGGGGTGGCGCAGGGGCAGTCGGGTTGGCACACGAGGGAGGTGGGTGGCTGGGTGGGGTACGGCCAGGCGCCGGGTGTGTGGCCGGGCCCGTAGCCGGTGGTGGGGTCGCCGCGTGCCGGGGGTGTGTGGCGGGTTGGTCGGATGAGGTCGCGGAGGTACGCGGACCAGTCGCCGTCACGGCGGAGGGCGCGGGTGTCGTCGGGCTGGAGGTCCATCACGCGGCTCCGGCGTGGGCGCGGGTGCAGGCGGCGCAGTGGGTTCGGCCGGGGCGTACGACGGGCTGGCCGCAGTCGGCGCAGCGGCGGAGCACGGTGGCCTCACTGTGGGGCTCGTCGGTCTGCGAGGGAGATGGGTCTTCGCGCGGCGGCGCGGTGCCCCCTACCTGTGGCTGAGGTGAGTGCTCAGCCATCTCTTGGTCAGCTCTCTGGGTCCTACCGAAGGTAGGTCTGGACTGGTCCCCCCCGGCGGGAACGGGTTCCGGACCCCGTTGCAGAACGGTGTCCGACCCCGTTCCGGAACGGTGTCCGAACTCCTCGGAAACCGTTCTGGAACGGTTTCCGGAACCCCCGGCGGGAACGGTGTCCGGAACCCGTTCCGCGTCGGTGTCCGGCTTCATCGCCGCCACCTGATCCGCGACCTCCTTCGCCTTGATCGCAGCCTTCCGCCGGGCCTGCCGGGTGTCGGTGTAGAGGTGGGCCCACAGCTCCCAATCCGGCCGCTGGGCGGGGATCAGCAACTGGTACACCGCGGTCTTGTTCGGCCGGCGGCGCTTCTCCAGCAACCCCACGGCGACGAGGAGTTTCAGGCAGCGGCTGACCGTTTCGTCGGTGCACCCGGCGATTGCGGCGATGGTCTCCTGCCCGACGAAAATGCTGGAGCCGTCGGCGTCGGCGTAGCTGGCGAGGATGAAGCCGATGTGGAAGGCCTTGCAGACCTCCGGCCGGCGGCAGCGCAGCGCTTCGTCCCGCACGCGGTTGATCCATGCGTTGCGGGGCGTTTGGACGGTGCGGTCGCGGTCGGTGCTCAAGGTCTCTCCGGCGGTGCAGTCGGGGTGTGGTGGGGCTGGCCGGGGCCCGCGGCGGGGGAAGACGCCGCGGGCCCGGTGGGGTCAGCGGTAGTTGTGGATGACGAGCCATCCGGGTTGCGGGTGCGCGGCCTGCCCGATGCGGGCGGCGACGGCGTTCAGCGCCTCGTTCCACGCGGTCATCTCGTCGACCGTGGCGAGCCCGCCCGGGGCGAGCGGCAAGACGGTGTTCTCCTCGATGCGCGTGTAGCGGGTGACGAGGAGCAGCTGCTCGTAGTCGCCGACGACGATCTGGCCGACGCTGTCCGCCAGGAGGTCGGGGCCGTCGCCGAGCGCCTTGTCGAGCTGGTCGAGGTCGGTGTCGTTGGGGATCTCGAAGCCGTAGGCGACGGCGATGGAGTGGTACAGGCCCATGTCGGGGTTCCGTTCGGGTGTGGTGGCGGGTCCGGCCGGGGCGCGGGGCCCCGGCCAGGCGGGGGTCAGCGCGGGGCGTTGTGGAGGTCCCGGGTGCGCTTCGCCCGCTCGTGTTCCTCGTACTGCTCCTCGCTGGGGTAGCCCGCGAAGTCCGAGTCGAGGACGACCGATGCGGACTGCGGGCCGGAGCCGACCTCGTCCAACGTCCCGTCCATGCGCCGCCTGCGGTACATCGCACGGGCGGCCTCGGCGAGGGAGGCGGCCTCTTCGTCGTCGCGGGCGGCCTCGGCGCGGGTGATGCGGAGCTTGACGGTGGGCTTCTTGTCCTCCCCGTCGGCGTGGCCGGTGTACGAGGTGGAGGTCAGCTCGACGATCGCGAAGACCGTGCTGCCGGGCCGCTCGAAGAGGCCCTGCTTCTGGGCGGCGGTGAGGGCGACGTCGAGGAACGCGGCACCCGAGTCGAGCTTCATCTCGGGGACTTCGTGCTTGGCGAGCTTGGGCATCTTGGCCCTTTCTGCTGGCGGGTGTTGATGGTGGCGAACGTGCTGGTCAGGTGCCGAATCGGTCGCGTTCGGCGTGCGCAAATGTGGTGTCTCGTCGCGCAGGTCGGAGGGTGGCGGCCGTGCCGGTCGTGTGGTGGAGATCACTTCACGTCCTCCGGGAAGTGGGCCGGGTTGGGGAGCTGGTCGAGTGCGTCGCCGAGCTGGTCGGCGAGACTGCGCCAGCGGGCGGCCTGGGTGGGGGCGGTGGTGTCCCGCGTGTCCGCCGCGGCGAGGAGGGCCTCGACGACTTCGCCGAGGTCGTCCGAGGTGGGGAAGACGAGGCTGATCACGGCGGCCTCACGCGGCGGGATTCGCGGCGTAGTACGCGTCACGGATCTCGCGCTTCGGGATGCCCCGCTCCGGGACCCTGATGCCGTTCTCCCGGGCCCAGGCGCGGATCGCCGCATAGTCCTCGGCGCCGCCGGGCGTGAGCGTGGTCGTGCTACCCGGCTTCGGCTTCGTGCTCTTCGCCGCGACCAGGTCCCGCTCGGCGTTCGCCAGTTGGGCCTTGAGCCGCTTCACGCGGGCCTCGGCGTCGGAGACCCGGGCCTCGCGTTCGGCGGCCTGCCGCAGGTCGGCCAGCGCGGAGCGGGCTTTCCCGGCGAGGGACTGGACGCGGGTGGAGTTGTGGGCGGCGCCCCAGGCGATCAGCGCCTCGACGGTGTCGGGCAGACCGCTGGCGGGCGGGGTGGGGGTGATGTCGGTGACGGTCACGGTGGTCTCCTGGAAGTCGAGGTCGGCCAGCGCCTGGTCGAGGGCCTGGGTGGCGGTGAGGTCGCCGCGGGCGATGGCGTCGCGCTGGTTGGGGGTGAGGCCGGCGCGCATGCCGTGGGAGTCGCCGGTGCGGTCGGTGGTGAGCGCGTCGTCGAGGCAGGCCTCGCGGACGGGGCAGCGGGCGCAGTACCAGACGGCGGTGCCGTAGCCCTGTCCGGCGCCCGGGAACCAGAGGTCGACGTCTGTGCCTGCGCAGGCGGCCTGCTGCCACCAGCGGGCGGGTGCGAGGCGCGGGGCGGTCACAGGGCACCGGCCTGGTAGTCGGCCTGTGCCTGCGCGTACTGCGCGGACAGTGCTGCCTCCGCGCAGACCTTGTGGGCGCTGGCGCCCTTGGAGTCGAGGAGCGGGGTCGGCTTGCCGCAGTATCGGCAGGGGCGGTCGTCGCCGCCCCAGTGGCGCCAGGAGCGCCAGTCGAGGAGCTGGCCGGGCCGGAACACCGGAACCCCAGCCGGTCGGCGTGTGCGCGGCTTCCGCGCGGCGCGGGCGCTCACGGCTGGCCCCCGGTGCGCGCGCGGCCGCCCCGGAGCTTGGCCCGCTGCTTGGACGTCAGCCCGCCGTACACGCCGAACCTGTGGCTGGCCGCGAGGGCGCCTTCGAGTTCGAGGGCCCAGGCGAGGCACTGCTCGCGGACGGGGCAGTACCTGCACGCCGAGAGGGCTGCGCCCGCCGCCCGCTCGTCGAAGAACACCTCGGGGTCGTCGTCACGGCAGTTGGCGCGGTCCATCCAGACGGACGCGTCGTCGGTGGTGTCGGGTGCGCGGTTGTTCACTGCCCCTCACCGCCCTGCGCGGTGGCGACGGTGGTGCCGGTGGTGCGGAGGCGGCGCGCGCGGGCGGTCTCGGCGGCCCGGCAGCGCTCGCACGTCTGCTCCCCACCCGCCCGGTGCTGGTTGTAGCCGCGGCGGCTGCCGCACTCCGGGCCGGTGGTGGGCGGGAGGAGCTCGGGCTTGGGCTGGTAGGTGCCGTATGGGCGCAGCGTGACGACGTCGGCGAGGGCCTCCTCGTACACGGCGGTGGTGACGCCGGTGGGCAGCGTCATCCGGCCACCGCCGTGGGGAGGCGCCAGACGCGGATGACCGCGCCCGGCTCGTTGAGCGCGTCCAGGCCCTCACCCGGGAACATCTTCCGGGCGGTCACCTCGACGACTCGGGAGTCGTCGGCGATCGCACCGGCGGTGGTGAGCGCGTCGAACGTGGCGCGGAGGAGCTTGTCGATGTCGCCGCTGTCGCGGGTCGTTGGCCAGGTTGTGCGGCGTTTCGGAGCGGAGGCGGGCTTGCGGACGGTGAACGCGATCTCGATGGACAGCGGTCCGTCCAGGGGCTGCGGCCGGGCCATGGGCATGCCGCCATAGGTGGTGATGTGGCGGCACGTCATGGCGGCGGTCGCGGCGTCCTCGACGGCTGCGCGCCAGGGCTTGACGCGCTTGGACTGCTCGATGAGGCGGCCGTTCCCGACGTGCCGCTTCGAGCCCTGGGGGGCGGGCCGGTGGCCGTGGACAGTGATGATGAGGTCGGCGGGGTTCGGGTCAAACACCGGGGGCCTCCTCCCGGGTGGTGCCGCACCCGCGGCAGACGAGGCCCGCCTCGGTGCGGTCGTGGGCCGTGGACATGTGGCCGCACCGGGCGGTGTGGCACGGCAGGTACGCGTCCGCCACGGGCCGGGGTGCGGCCGGAAGCGGGGCCGGGGTGCGGCGGTGCTCCCGCCCGGCCCACAGCACCGCGAACAGGACGGCGGCGACGGCGGCCAGGGCGAGTGCGGCGCCGGTGAGGGCGATGGGGATGTTCACCGGGCCGCCTCCTCCCGGTTGTACGCCTCGGCGGCCTGCTGCTCGTTGATCCGGCCGAGCTGGCGGACCTGCGCGTCCAGCGACGCGCAGGCCTCCTCACGCTGGCGCAGGCGGCGCAGCAGCTCGGACCGTTCGGCCTTCCACGCGTCCGGGACCGCGGCCGCCGGGGCTGCCTTCAGGCGGCGCCGAAGCTCCTCGTTCTCCTCGCGGGCCTGGTCGAGCTGGCGGGCGAGGCGGACGACGTTGAAGTGCTCGGTGCCCGCGGTGCCGACGGCGTCCTCGCGGGCGTCGGCGAGCCGCCGGATCTGCTGGTTGGCTTCCGCCAGGTGACGGCGCAGCGTGCGCTTCGTCGTCATCACGCCTCACCACCCGCAGGGACAATCGGCCACTCCGTACGGACCGACGCCGCCTTGTCGTACTCGCCGCGGCCCACGAAGTACGTGGCCAGGCCCTCCGCCTGCTCGCGCGCCCACACCACCTGCCGGTCGTGCAGGTCGTCCACGCCCAGGTCGCGCAGTTGCTCGAACTGCTGGTACTGGCCCAGCTCGAACCGCGGCCGGTCCGCGCGCGGCATCGCGACGAGCTGTCCGATGCGGTACGCCACCCTCGCGGCCATCAGCGCGTCGTACTCGCTGCCGTGGGCCGCGGCCTCGTCCCATCCGAGGCTGTAGACCTGGGCGACGGTGATGAGCTGCCGCGGGCCCTGCGTCGGCGACGGTCGGCGGCGTCGCGGGAGGACGTGCTTGTCGAGGACGCTGGTGTCGATGACCCGCATGCGCCGGGTCGGGGGGAGCGCGTCGTCGAGGCCGACCCCGAGGTGGCGGCGAGCCTCCCGGTCGATGATCGACAGGTCGTAGACGACGTTGTGGCCGACGATCGGCACCCCGGCGGTGACGGCCTGGCCCAGCTCGGCGAGAACCTCCTCGATGACCTGCTTCGCCGGGGCGCCGTGGGCGCGGGCGTGCTCGGTCGTGATGCCGTGCACCGCGGCGGCGCCCGCAGGGATCTCGATCCCGGGGTTGGCGAGCCACGTCTTCGGCTTGGCACCGTCGCGGCCGACGCGGATCACGGCGGCGGACACGACACGGTCGGTGTCGATGTCGATGCCCGTGGTCTCCGTGTCGAGGGCGCACATGGGCTCGGTGTGCCAGCTCATCGGCCGGCCCCCGCTCCGGGCTGCGCCACGGCGGGCCACCCGGCGGTGTCGGCGGGGGGCTCGTCGTCGACGATCTCGCCGTCGTAGACGCCCTCGTCGTCCGGGCCCGGCTTGTCGTCCGGGGCCTCGCCGGTGCGGGTGTCGATGCCCTTCGCGATGTCGTCGGCGATCCGGACCAACTCCTGTGAGAGCGGGTCGGTGCCCTTCGGGTCGACGTGCCCGGCGCGGTTGGCGCGGTGCCAGACGGCGCGGGCGTCCTCGACGGTCCGGCACTGCCGGGCCTCAGCGGCGTAGTCCGGGCGGGGCGCCTCCAACGCGGGCCGGTCCGTCTGCGCGCCGGGGTCCAGGGCCATCGCCGTCGTCAGCGGGCCGGACAGGGCCTGCCGCGGGGTGACGCCGCGCAGCTCAACGACGATCACGGGGAACTTCTTCGTCTTCCCGGCGCGGACCACCTGCCGGGGCTCGATCCGCAGGGTGACCGGCACGAACCCTTCGCCGTTGGTGCCCTTGAGGACCATGTCGACCATTCCGCCCCACTCGGCGGCGGCGTAGAACGAGTGGGTCTCGGCCCGCCACATGCCCATGCCCGTGAGGTCGGGCAGCATCACGTTCAGGCGCGAGGTAGCGGCGCAGACGGTGCCTTTCTTCTGCTGGTGCCAGTCCTCGCCGAACTGGCGAGCGCACAGGCAGGGCTGCCGTGTGAGGAGTTCCGTCTCGCCGTCGCACCGGCGCTGGCAGCCGCCGCCGGTCCACAGCTCGTTGTACTGGTTCAGCGGGTCACCGGGGGTGATCAGTGCCTCGATCGCGGAGGCGGTGGTGATGACGCGCCACTGGGCGATGTTCGAGTTGAGCGGCGTCCACTGCTCCGCCGTGCCGCCCCACAGCTCGGCCGCCCTGCGGACGTGCTCCTCGCTGTGGGAGGTGACCACGAACGTGGCCGAGCGGACGGGCTGCTTGCCCTTGGTGTAGCCGGTGCGGAGGCGGCCGTGCTCAGCGGCGCGGGCCTGGATGTTGAGGAGTCGGGCGCCCATGGTCAGGCTGCCTTTCGGTCGGTGGCGGCGGGGGCCCACGACGGGACGACCGTCGGGTACGCGCCCGCCGC
This sequence comes from Streptomyces sp. NPDC004031, assembly GCF_053604375.1. Classification (NCBI taxonomy): domain Bacteria; kingdom Bacillati; phylum Actinomycetota; class Actinomycetes; order Kitasatosporales; family Streptomycetaceae; genus Streptomyces; species Streptomyces sp. NPDC004031. The sequence goes on from NZ_JBSGHL010000023.1 coordinate 48,401, forward strand.
GGGTGCGGAGTGCAGGTAGCGGGTAGTGGCCAGCGCCCCGAGGAACCCGGCGAACTGCTCGCGGCCGGACGGCAGCTCGATCAGGCGGTGGGAGCGCGGCCGGAGATTGAGGATCGCGGTGCGCGTCGCGCGGGGCGCGGGCTCCTCGGTGTCGTCCGGGAGGATGATCAGCGGGGCGTGCCGGAGCGCGGCGAGCTGGAGCGGCTGCTCGTCGTAGACCGTGGTGGCGGGCTTCTTCGCGCTGGTCTTGTAGTCGACGAGCCAGAGCTGACGGCGCCCGTGCGGGCCGGTGGGGAGCCAGATCCACAGGTCGCCGGTCCCGGCGTACCCGCGGGCCCGGTTGAAGACCGTGCTCTCGACGGCCTCGACGTCCCGGTCGAAGTCGATCCGCCACAGCCGGAACCAGCGGGCGAGCTGGACGGCGTAGGGCTCGACTTCCGGGTCCGCCGGGTACGGCGTGCCCAGGACGAGGGCCTGCGCCCGGACGTGGACACGGGTACCGAGGTCCTTCGCGCGCTCCGACGAGGCGCGGTGCAGCCCGACCAGCTCGCGGCGGAGCGCGGTCGGCTCGGTGCGGGCCCGCCGCGCGGTCGCGATCGGGTCGGCGAGCACGGCGTCCGCGGCGCACCCGGCGGCCCACGGCAGGAGTGCCGGCTTGGCGATGGCGGACAGGGCGTTGGTGACGCTGATGAGGTCGGGCCCCCCGGCGGGGTCGCGGTAGTAGCGACCCCGCTCGGTGGCCTGCGCGAGGCGCGGGTCAGTCACGGCCGTCCTCCGTCGTGCTTGTGGTGCGGGTGTAGGTGCGGTTGCCGGGCCCGGGGTTCGGGACGAGGTGGCCGTGGGCGGTGAGCCACCGGGCGTCGAGGCGGGCGGTGTTCCGGTTGTCGCCGAACCCGGCGCGCGCGTTGGCGGCGGCGAGGTCGACGGCGCGGATCGGGACGGGCATGTGCTGTATGGCCACGGCCAGGTGCGCGCGGCGCGTCAGAACGGTGGAAGCGGGAGGCATCCCGTGGTCACTCGTCACCCGGGATCACCTTCAGGGCGTACTTCCAGACCCACGAGCTTCCATCCACGTACAGGCGCGGGAAGTCCCAGATGTTCTGCTCGGGGTCGCCCACGTATCGGACGCGGTCGATGGGAAGGCCCGGCATCTCGACCTCGATCACGCGGGAGTCGGGGAGGTGCAGGGCGAAGCCGTAGCGGCCGTCGCCGTCGAGGTTGGGTTGACGAATGTCGATGGCCTTGATGCCCATGCCCGCGAGGTCGTTGACGAACTGGCGGATCGCGGCGTGGGCGTTGACCTCGCTGGCTTCGGGGACAGGGCCAGAGCCGGGGTTAATGATCAGCGTCACGACGCGGCCCTCCGGTCCTGCTGCCGGGGCAGCTGCACCACCGGCGCCGGGGCGCCCGCACGGGCCGCCTCGTCCGCCAACTGCTGCGTGTCCGCCGCGGTGAGGTCCATCTCCGCTGCGGTGTCGAGGTAGGCGAGGTCGAGCACGTCGCCGAGGGCACCGTCCAGCTCACCCTCCGCCGGGTCGCGGTTGATCGTGCCGAGGTCTTCCAGAGCGTCGATCAAGCGGCGGCCGCGGTCGGCGTCCTCGACGAGGACGCGGCCGATCGCGATGAGCGCGGCCCGCTGGATGGCGTCGGCGCGGAGCCGCGCGGGGCGGCCGAGCGCGGGCTCGGTGATCCCGATGTTCTTGTTGATCACCGGGCACCCCCGGTGCACTGGTGGCCCGCGGTCCGCGGTCCGCCGCACGAGCACTGCTCCGGCGGCAACACACCCCGCACGGGCGGCGCCATGGCGTTCATCTGGTGCCCTCCCTGGGGCTGGTTCTGACGGAGGCGGCCGCCGACGACGGTCCCGATCGGGACCTGAAGGGCCAGCCAGCCGAGGACGATCAGTGAGGCGGTCAGGTGGCTCATGCGCGAACCCCCATCCGGTGGCGGCCGTGAGCACGGCGCACCGCACCCGCCACCACCCGCGACACACGGCCCACCCCGCGGGCAGCCGCCGTCACATACCGGCGGACCATGTCCTGAGCGGTACGGGCATCGGCGGCACGCGCGGCCAGCCACGCCCGCCCGTCCTGCCACGAACGGCGCACGTTCTCCGGGTGGTTGGCCACGTGGCCCGCGAGGAGCATCAGGCCCTGCGGCCCGGCGACCGCGGCGACCACGGTGGCGATGACCTGGGTGTCAGTCACGGCGACCACCCCGCCCGCGGGCGTTCACGGCCATGCAGAACAGCACCCACGCGATCCCGAGCGCACCCGCGGTCAGCGCCCACACGGCGTCAGCGGCGTTCACGAGCGCTCACCGCCCGCGGCCAGGCCGGTGGCCACGGCCAGCGCGGTCTCCGCGCAGTCGTACGCCCACAGCCCGTCCGGGCCCACGACCGGCAGCGCCTGCCACCGGCCGCCCACGTACGCCCGCCGCCGACCACCGGCACGACGGCGCGCGAGGATCGCCCACCGGACACCCAGCGGCTCACGGCGCACCAGCACCCGCTCCGTGTCCGACACCGGCACCTGGTACTCGGTGACCAGCGCGGCGGCCGTGTCCAACTCGACGAGGCGTTCGCGGAGCACCTTGTTCTCCGCGGCCAGCTCGGCGACCGCCTTCTCCTGGAGACCGCGGAGGATCTGCCGGGCGCCGGTCGTGTCGCCGACCGCCTGGGTGAGGTACGTGAGGGCCGCGGTCTCCACGTCCGGCCGGTGCCACGCGCTCACCGCGTCACCACCGGGCTGGAGTAGCCGGTCAGCTGCACCGTCGCGCCCGAGAACGAACCGAGCGCCGACAGGTACGCGTTCGACGCCCCGTTGTTGAACCGCACGTCCTTGATCGGGATGTGCAGGGCGACACGCCACGCCTCGAAGTCGCCGAACCCGCCGTGCACGGACACGTTGATCGTGTCGGGGCGCCGCGGGCTCACCTCGATGTACGGGGCGGGGAGATCGGAGCGCGCCTCGATGAGGTCGGATGCCGCATAGAGCGTGTGCACCATGACGGTGCGAGTCGCGGTGCTCACAGGGCACCCCCGTGGGTGCCGTAGCCGTCCAGCAGCTCGTGCAGCCAGCGGTACTCGTGGCTGACCGCGAACGCCCGGACATTGGCCACCTGGACCCGCAGCCGGTCGACCTCGGCCAGCAGCGCGGGCACGTCTTGCCGGGCGGCCGCCGCGAACTCGGCCTCCGGCGTCACATCCCGGTGCGCGTTCTCCACGCTCGTGAACGGACCGAACCCGACAGCGAGCCGGTCGGTGCAGCCCTCGTCGCAGTCGCACCCGTCGTAGTCGACCGCCCACGGACCGGGCGCGATGCCCTCTACACGGGCGCGGATCTCGGCGAGCTGCTGCTCGCCCAGCGGGGCGCTCACGCGTCCTCACCCGCCTTCGCGCGCAGGCGGGCGATCTCCTCGCGGGCCTCCGCCAGCTCGTCCTGCGCCGTGCGCTGGTGCTCGGCGTAGGCGACCAGGTCGTCCCGCCACCGCTGGACGCCGAGCAGCATCGACTCGGCGACCTTCACCTGGTCGGCCAGGGGCGTGCTGTTCGGGAAGAGGAAGCTGACGGACGTGCTCTGCTCGGCGTCGGAGTAGAAGTACAGCGACCCGTTGATGGCGGCGGTGCCGCGGGAGGTCGCGTGCTTGTCGAGGAAGATCGTGATCTGGGCGCTCACAGCGCGCCCCCGGTCTCCACGGTGGCCGTGGTGGGCATCGGGGCGGAGCCCCAGTCCGGCTGCTGCACGTACCCCGCCGCCACGGACGCCGCGAAGTCGACCGGCGAGCACGAGTCCGGACCCGCGTGCGGCGGCACCCAACCCGGGTAATCCGCGGCCGTCGACACCGGCGCACCCTTCACCAGCGCCGCGAACCGCCGGTCCGCGTCACCATCCAGATCATGCCGATCCGGGTCATCCACCGGCAGACCCACACGCAGGGCCTCAAAGTCGTCGGCGGTCATGCCGTCACCTCGGTGGCGTCCGCAGCCGCGTACAGCACCGCGCTCACCGACTCGGTCGTCCGGCCCTCCACGTCACCCCACGCCGCCACGTGCAACTCGCACTCGAACGGCCGGTCCAGATGCACGACCGGGTCGTCCTCGCTGATCTCCAGCCGCCCGGCCAGCACGCTCACCGCGCGCTCCGACAGCTCCGTCTCCACGTGCCGACCGGACACCGCGAAGCGGATCGCCGCGACGATGCTCAGCGGGCGGGAGACGTGCGCCGTGGTCAGCACACGGTCGAACGGGTCGGGCAGGTAGTCGCCCTGCCAGTGCCCGTTCGCCGCGATCAGCCGCGCGGCCGCCCGGTAGACACCGGCCAGACTCGTCGGGTGCGGCACGGTCACGGTCGTCAGAACCGGCCTGCGCCCGTAGGCGGGGACGGACGTCGCGCTGACGTCCGGCATCATGGTGGTCAAGGCTCTCGCCTCTCCTTCGGTTGGTTGAGCAGGGGCGTGATGCCAGCGGGGTCGTCCGGTCGGGCAAAGAGCGGACGGCCCTGCATCACGCAGGGGGAAGTGCAGGAAGTCAGGCGGCCTCGGCGGCGGCCTTGCGACGCCGGCGCTTCGCCGCGGACGCCAGGCCCATGCGGGCGAAGTGCGCCTTCCGCAGGGACTCCGCGGCCTGCGCGATCACCTCGGGCGAGGCGCCCGGGTGCAGCTCCTCGGCCTGCTTCGTGAACTTCGCGGTGGCGGCCTTACGCGCCTTCGCGGTGCGCTCCGCGCGGTCAGCGGTGTTGGCCCACTGCGTGTGTGCGCCGAGCCGGGCGCGCAGCGTGCGGTCAGAGGGGTCCATCAGTCGTCTCCTTCTCGTTATCCCCATCCTCGTACGGGGATGAGATTGGCAAAAAAAGAGCCTTGCGCGGCAGGTCGAAGGCACTTGCGACGCTCGTCGCATCCTCCGCCTCGCACGTCGGGCGAGTCCCTTTCAGCAACTTGTGCACCTTGCTGTACGACAGCCCCGTGGCTGCCGCGAGGGACCGCACGGTGTACACCCTCTCGCCCGGCCTCGGGCACTCCATCAGTCGCCTGAGCAGCGCTTTGTCGTGCAACCGGTACCGATCGGGCATGTGGAGTCCTCCGTTCATCCCCATCCTCGAACGGGGATGAGCACAGCTTAAGCGTAGCGTTAGGGGGCGCGTCAAGCGGCGCGCGCGAATCCGGTCGTGCGTCCACACGCCGCCGCGTTTTCAGGACCTTTACGCAGGCCCGATGGTCATCCCCGTACTGGGATGTGGACAATGGACACCGCGAGCACGTGATCCCCTCCCCAGGGTGACGCCGACACACCCGGACCACGTGCCGCAGACCAGGAGACCGAGAGATGGCACCGCAGGGCAGCGAGACCCTGACGCAGCTCATCGCTGCGGCCGCCGGCGACCGCGGCAGAGGCATGACGTACGCCGAGCTGGCCAAGAAGTCGATCGACCCGGTGACGAAGTACCAGCCGTCGCCGAACCTCCTGAACAAGATCGGACGCGGGGAGTACGTCAAGCTCAACCCGCCCCTCGTCGGTGCCATCATCGCCGGGCTTGGCCTGCCCCCCGCGCGCGTCCATGCAGCCGCGCACCGGCAGTACATCGGCGAGTGGGAGGCCGTTGACCCAGGCCTCGGTGGCGGCGGCGAGGACGACGAGGTGATTCGTGTGGCCCAGCGTGGCGACGCAACGCCCGGCGGCGGTACGGGAGTTGAGGAGTTCGTGCGGCGGTCGCGTGAAGATGATGTGCGCGATGACTCCTGAGCAGGGCGAATCGAACGTGGCGTGAAGGTCTGTTCGAGTTTGAACTTCCCCCGATCGGGTGACGACATGATTGCACCCACACGCGTAGAGTGAGCCCACCTCGCGCGATCGAACGGGCGTGCGAATCAATGATGCTGCGCGCGCCCGGGAATGGGGGCCGGGTGATCGAGGTACGAGTAAGCGATGTGCGGCTGGGTGAGGGACGGGCCGTCGCACTTCGAGACACACTGTCCGTCGTCGATCTCGGGATCGACTTCACCCAGCCGCCCGAGGACATCGTTGCAGGCCTCGCGGCCCTGATTCGCGAGAGCATCCAGACGGGCCGCTGGACCCGGAACCGGCCACCGTACGGCGGAAACGGTGAGGGCAGCCCCGGGCCCAACTGACCAGCGGGGCGCCTACTTGAAGCGGTCGCCCGGGGAAATCTCCCCGTGGCGCCGCCGGGCCCGCTCCTCGCCCGCGCTCTTCCCGTACCGGTTGAGCATCTCCCGGCTGCTCCACCCCATGATCCGCATCAGCGCGTCGTCACCGCCACCCTCCACCTGCCACAGATGCGCGAACGTGTGCCGGAACCGGTGCGGGTTGATGGCGCCGATGCCGGCCTCTGCGCACCGCCGCTTGAGCATGTGCTCCATGCCCCACACCCCGAGCGCGTCCCTGCGCTTGTACGAGATCCACAGCGGGTCGGACGGCTCCAAGGCTCGCTTGAGGTACTTCGCCGCAGCCCGCTGGTAGCGGTCCATCGCGAGCGCCGTCGTCCGGCCGAACGGGAGCGGCCGCTCGCGGTCGCCCTTCCCGAGAACGTGCAACACGTTGATGTCGAGGTCGAGCTTCTCCTGTGTGCGGAGCATGATCTCCGACAGGCGGCCGCCCGTGTCGACGAACATCAACAGCAGCGCGCGGTCGCGCCGGTCGAGGAACGACGTGCCCTTGCAGGTGGCGAGCAGCTTCTTGATCGCGTCGTCGCCGACGATGGGCACCTCCCTCTCCGTGCCCTGCGGCGGCTTCATCTTCCGCATCGGGCTCCGGTCCATCTCCTCTTCCTCGACGAGCCAGTTGAAGAAGGTCCGGTTGCTGCGGAAATACTGCGCCGCGGTCACCGCGCTGGTCGTCTCGGTCATGTGCGTGATGAACGCCTCAACGTGCTCGCGGTGGATCCCGTCGTCGCCCTCCAGTCCGGTCGGCGCCGGCCGCATCGCGTCGCCCTCAGCGGACGGTTCGTAGCTGACGAGGAACGCGGCGAGCGCGCCGGCTGCACGGAGGTATACGCGCTCGGTGTTCGCCGAGACGTTGCGGGAGCGCAGCGAGCGCGCCCACGACGCGACGAGGGGGGACAGGTCGTACCCGGTCACGGTCATCTCCATCCTGGGACGGGTATGGCCGCCGCGTGCGGGGTGGTGGTGCACGTGGCGGGGGGTGATGCGACGACCGTACGCCGGATCGGCGGAGAGGGGGAGCACTTGGCCGGTATGCGCTGCGCTTACGCGGGCCTCACCTGCGGTGTGCAACGCTTCGCAGGTGAGGCCATGTTTGCGCCCCCGGCAGGACTCGAACCTGCGGCCAAGTGCTTAGAAGGCACCTGCTCTATCCGCTGAGCTACGGGGGCCGGACAGCGGCCGCGGCTGTCTACGCCCCTGGCTGGTTCCGTGACCTGTGCCGAGGTCAAGGATAGGGCGCCGCGTCCGTGCTGCTGTCTGCTTCACCCGCGTGGCACGTTGTGGAGGTTCGGTGAAGCGGTCCGATAATCGCAGGCAGGCGCGCGAGCCGCATCGCTTTTGACGGGTCGCAACGCTGCTGTTGTGCACTCGTTATGCCGGTGGCTCATTCTGGCTCCCACGCCCCACTGGGCACCGTCCACCAGGGCTTCCGCGCCGTTCGCCGCCCTTTCGTACGGCCATTGCCCGGCCTTTCCGCGGTTGCTGCCCTGTGTCCTGCCGGGTGTCGGCGCCGTCCCGGCTGCCGCCGCCGGTTGGGCGTTATCCCGGCTGAATGGGGCCAATTGCCCGAAATACGCTTCATAAACAGTCCAATATCGGGCATTCTGCCGATGTGGCGATCTTGGATGTACGGCCCGAGCTGCTCGACGCGTTGTCCGCGCTGCGTGATCGCGTCGGCACCGCCTGCTTCCCCTTCCCGCTGCCAGGAGCCGCCCGCGCCCGCCGCACCCGCCAGGAACTGCTGGCGCAACTGGACGACTACCTCACACCCCGGCTCACCGCCCCCGAGGCGCCACTGCTCGCCGTGGTCGGCGGCTCGACCGGGGCGGGCAAATCCACCCTTGTCAACTCACTTATCAGCCGACGTGTGAGCGAATCCGGCGTTCTGCGCCCGACCACCCGCACCCCCGTTCTCGTCTGCCACCCCGAAGACCGCGCCTGGTTCGCCGACCCCCGGGTGCTGCCCCGGCTGTCCCGCGTCTGGGCCGTGCGCCAGCGGGTCCGCGGGGACGACGACGCGCCCGACCGCAGCGAACCGGCCCGCGCCGAACTGCGCCTGGAGTGCGACGACTCCCTGCCGCGCGGGCTCGCCCTGCTCGACGCGCCCGACATCGACTCCCTCGTCACCCGCAACCGCGAACTGGCCGCCGAGCTCATCTGCGCCGCCGACATCTGGATCCTGGTCACCACCGCCTCCCGCTACGCCGACGCGCTGCCCTGGCACCTGCTGCGCACCGCGAGGGAGTACGACGTCACGCTGGCCACCGTCCTGGACCGGGTGCCGCACCAGATCGCCGACGACGTGAGCAGGCACTACGCGGCGCTGCTGGCCAAGGCGGGGCTCGGCGACGTACCCCGCTTCACCGTGCCCGAGCTGCCCGAATCCGCGGGCGGCGGCGGGCTGCTGCCGCTCACCGCGGTCGCCGGCCTGCGTGAATGGCTCACGCACTGCGCCCAGGACCCCGCCGCGCGGCAGCACGCCGCCCGCCGCACCGCCGAGGGCGTGCTCGACTCGCTGCGCAGCAGGCTGCCCGAGCTGGCCGCCGCCTCCGCCGCGCAGCACGCCGCCGCACTGCGGCTGGCCCGCGCCGCCGAGGAGTCGTACGAACTGGCCGCCCGGCACATCGACGCCGCCGTGGCCGCCGGTGCCCCGCTCGCCGGGGAGGCGCTCGCCCACTGGCGCGGCTATCCGGCCTGCGGGCCCGACGCCCTGCAGGGCGCCCTCGCCGAGGAAGTGGCCGCGCTGCTGCGTGCCGAGACCGACGCCGCCGACGAGCGCATCGCCGAGGCCTGGCAGAACGACCCGGCCGGGGCCGCGCTGCTCGACGACCCCGCCACACGCCCGGACCGCGACCAGGTGGCCGTCGCCGCACGGATCGACAAGGGCGTACGGCGCTGGCGCCGCGCCGTCATCGACCTTTCGTACGCGCACGTGCGGTCCGGACGGGACGGCGAGCGGCAGGCGGCCGACCCCGAGGACCTCGCCGCGCTGCTGTGCACCGCGCTGCTCGGCGGCCGTCGCGGGCGAGCGGCCGGCGAGCGGCTCGCGGAGACCGTCGGGGCCCAGGCGGCGCTGCGGATGCGCGACGCGGCCCGGGACCGGCTCGCCGACGCGGTCGCGGGTCTGCTGGACGCCGAGCGCGACCGCCGGCTGGCGCCCGTCGACGGCTACGACGTCACGGCGGGACAGCAGGCCGCACTGATCTCCGCGCTGTCCCTACTGCAGAAGGAAAGGTGACCCCGGTGCGCCCGACCACCACCGACCAGTCGTCCGCGGTGCCGGAGCCGGAGACCGGACGCGCGCTCCCCGGCACCCCGCTCCCCGGCACCCCGGGCCCCGGCTCGGCGGCCCCCGCGGGCACGGAGACCGGCGGCGGAGCGGCCGATCCGCTCGGCGCGCGGGTGGACGCCCTCGGCGAACTGCTCGGGCTGTCCCGCGCGCGGATCAGCCCCGACGCGCTCGCCGAGACCGGCGAGCTGCTGGAGCGCATCGGGGAGCGGCGCAGGCTCTCGCACGAGCACACCGTGGTGGCGCTCGCCGGGGCGACCGGAAGCGGCAAGTCGTCGCTCTTCAACGCCCTCGCCGGGCTGCCGCTGTCCGCGACCGGACTGCGCAGGCCGACCACCGCGCGGCCCGTCTCCTGCGCCTGGCACCCCGAGCGGGCCGCCGGGCTGCTGGACCGGCTGGGCATCGCACCCCAGGACCGCTACGCCCGGCGCCCCCGCATCCCCGCACCGGCCGACGCCCCCGACCGTGCCGCGGCGCCTGCGGGCGATGCGGAACCCGGAACGGACGCGCCCGCCGGGCCCGGCGCCGACGGTGCGGTGCCTGCCGTCGCCGTCGAACCCGAGGGCGGCGACGGCGGACACGGCGGGGCCGACGGCATCCCGGTCGGCGACGGAGGCTTCCCCGCCGGTTCCGGCGAGGTGGCCGCCCGCCCCGGCGGCGAACGGTCCCCGGGCCGGGGAGGCGACACCGTGGGGGGCGGCACGAGCCTGGGCGGCCTGATCCTGATCGACCTGCCCGACCACGACTCCGCGGCGCCCGGCCACCGCGCGCAGGTGGACCGGCTGCTGGGGCTGGTGGACGTCGTGGTGTGGGTGCTGGATCCGGAGAAGTACGCCGACGCCGCGCTGCACGAACGCTATCTGCGCCCTCTCTCCGGCCATGCCGATGTGACGGTGCTGGTGCTCAACCAGGTCGACCGGCTGCCGGGCGACTCCGCCGACCTCGTCCTCGACGACCTGCGCAGGCTGCTCGACGAGGACGGCCTCGCGGTGGGTGAGCACGGCGAGGCCGGCGCGGTGGTGCTGGCCACCTCCGCGCTCACCGGGCAGGGGGTGGCCGACCTGCGGGGCGTGCTGGCGCAGATGGTCGCCGAGCGCGCCGCCGCCGGCCGCCGGCTGGCGGCCGACCTGGACCGGACGGCGGACCGGCTGCGCCCGCTGTACGTGGCCGAAGGCGGCGCCGGGCTCACCGACCCGGCCCGGGAGGAATTCGTCGACCGGCTGGCGGACGCGGTGGGGGCAGCCGCGGCCGGTCAGTCGGCGGAACGGGACTGGGCTGCCGCCGCCCGTGCGGCGTGCGGGACACCGTGGGGGCGGCTGAGAGGAGAACGGACGACGGCGGACGCCGGATCCCGGGAGGCCCCGGCTTCACCCGACCGGCCGAAGGGACCGGTCGGCAGGGCCGGTGCGGCGCCGCTCACCGCCTCCCGCCCGCTGGTCGGCGAGGCGGTGCGGGGACTGGCCGCCGACGCCGCGCGGGGGCTTCCCGCGCCCTGGGGGCAGGCCGTACGCGACGCGGCGCGGCGCGGGGGCGAAGGACTGCCCGCGGCGCTGGACGCGGCGGCGGCCCGCGCCGAGCCGGGGCCGCCGGAGCACCCCGGGTGGTGGTCGGTCGCGCGCGGGGTGCAGTGGCTGCTGATGGCGCTCGCGGTCGCCGGGGCGGTGTGCCTGATCACCCTCTCCGTCGGCTCGCTGGAACTGGCGTGGTGGCCGCCCGTGGTGATGGTCGCGACCGGCGGGGCGGGCGGGCCGCTGGTCTCCGCGGTCTGCCGGATCGCGGCCCGCGGTCCCGCCCGGCGGCACGGCCAGGCCGCCGAGCGGCGGCTGCGGGACGCGGCCGCCGACTGCGGGCGGGCCCGGGTGCTGGAACCGGTCGCCGCCGAGCTGATGCGCTACCGCGAGGTGCGTGAGCAGTTCGCCGTCGTGGCCGCCGCCTCGCCCGTCTCCCCGCGCGTCGCGCACGCACGTGATTCCCAGGCCGTGGTGTCCCACACCCGCTCGTCCGAGTGACCTGGTTGTCCACAGAAGAGAGTTATCCACAGGCTTAGGACGATCTCTCCTCGACTGTCCTGGATTCAGGGCACGATGTTCTCAGCGCGTTCCACCCGGGACGCCGGAGGAGAGAGGCCCCTGTGATGAACGAGACCCTGGTGACCGTCGTCGGAAACGTGGCGACGGAGCCCGAGATGCACACGACGGCAACGGGCGTGGGCGTGACGCGCTTCCGGCTGGCCTCGACCAGCCGGCGGTGGGACGCGACGCGCGGGGCATGGGCGGACGGGCCGACGAGCTTCTACACGGTGCGCGCGTGGCGGACGCTCGCCGGGCACGTCAAGGAGTCGGTCGGGCTCGGCGAACCGCTCCTGGTCCAGGGCCGCTTGAAGATTCGTGACGACGAGCGGGACGGTCGCCGCTACGTCGACGCCGAGATCGAGGCGGTGGCCGTGGGCCACGACCTGTCACGGGGCGTCGCGCGGTTCAGCCGGACGCTGCTGCCGCCCACGGCCCGGCCCGAGCCCGTGGCACCCCCGCCGGCCGCCCCGGAACCGGTGCCGGTGAGCTGAGCACCGGCGCATGGGAGGGTCGCAGGGCGTCCGGGGCCCGCGCCCTCCGTGCCGCCGCCGGTCCCGGCGCGCCCGCACCCGGCGCCGGTACCCGTTCGCCCCGTGGGGTGGACGTACGGCAAGATGGGGTGTATCTGCCCTCACGCGGCGGAGCCGCACATTGGCCCTTCTCGATCTGCCGGACGGTTTCTCTTGGCTGAGTACATCTACACGATGCGCAAGGCGCGCAAGGCGCACGGCGACAAGGTCATCCTCGATGACGTGACGCTGAGCTTCCTGCCGGGCGCGAAGATCGGTGTGGTCGGTCCGAACGGCGCCGGAAAGTCCACCGTTCTCAAGATCATGGCGGGCCTGGAGCAGCCGTCGAACGGCGACGCGTTCCTGTCGCCCGGGTTCAGCGTCGGCATGCTGCTCCAGGAGCCGCCGCTGGACGAGACCAAGACCGTGCTGGAGAACGTCCAGGACGGTGTGGCCGAGGTCAAGGCGCAGCTGGACCGCTTCAACGAGATCGCCGAGCTGATGGCGACGGACTACTCCGACGCGCTGCTCGACGAGATGGGCAAGCTCCAGGAGAAGCTCGACCACGCCGACGCCTGGGACCTGGACGCGCAGCTCGAGCAGGCCATGGACGCGCTCGGCTGCCCGCCCGGGGACTGGGCGGTGACCAACCTGTCCGGTGGCGAGAAGCGCCGGGTGGCGCTGTGCAAGCTGCTGCTGGAGGCCCCCGACCTGCTGCTGCTGGACGAGCCCACCAACCACCTGGACGCCGAGTCCGTGCAGTGGCTGGAGCAGCACCTGGCCAAGTACGCGGGCACGGTCGTGGCCGTCACCCACGACCGGTACTTCCTGGACAACGTGGCCCAGTGGATCCTGGAGCTGGACCGCGGACGCGCCATCCCCTACGAGGGCAACTACTCCACCTACCTGGAGAACAAGGCCTCCCGGCTCAAGGTCGAGGGCCAGAAGGACGCCAAGCGGCAGAAGCGCCTCAAGGAAGAGCTGGAGTGGGTGCGCTCCAACGCCAAGGGGCGGCAGGCCAAGTCCAAGGCGCGCCTGGCGCGTTACGAGGAGATGGCGGCCGAGGCCGACAAGGTGCGCAAGCTGGACTTCGAGGAGATCCAGATCCCGCCGGGCCCGCGGCTGGGCGGCGTCGTGGTCGAGGTCGAGCACCTGTCGAAGGCCTTCGGTGACAAGGTGCTGATCGACGACCTGTCGTTCACGCTGCCGCGCAACGGCATCGTGGGCGTCATCGGCCCCAACGGCGCGGGCAAGACCACGCTGTTCAAGATGATCCAGGGGCTGGAGGAGGCCGACTCCGGCAGCATCAAGGTCGGCGACACGGTGCGGATCTCCTACGTCGACCAGGGGCGGTCCAACATCGACCCCAAGAAGACGCTGTGGGAGGTCGTGTCCGACGGCCTGGACTACATCAACGTCGGCCAGGTCGAGATGCCGTCGCGGGCCTACGTGTCGGCGTTCGGCTTCAAGGGCCCGGACCAGCAGAAGCCGTCCGGGGTGCTCTCCGGCGGTGAGCGCAACCGGCTGAACCTGGCGCTGACTCTCAAGCAGGGCGGCAACTTGCTGCTGCTGGACGAGCCGACCAACGACCTCGACGTCGAGACGCTGTCGTCGCTGGAGAACGCGCTGCTGGAATTCCCCGGTGCGGCCGTGGTCGTCTCCCACGACCGGTGGTTCCTGGACCGGGTGGCGACGCACATCCTGGCCTACGAGGGCAACTCGAAGTGGTTCTGGTTCGAGGGCAACTTCGAGTCGTACGAGAAGAACAAGGTGGAGCGGCTGGGAGCGGACGCCGCACGGCCGCACCGCGCCACCTACAAGAAGCTGACACGCGGCTGATGGCTCGGCACATCTTCCGCTGCCCCCTGCGCTGGGGGGACATGGACGCCTACGGGCACGTCAACAACGTCGTCTTCCTGCGGTATCTGGAAGAGGCGCGGATCGACTTCATGTTCCGCCTGGCGCCGGGGGAGGGGAGCGCGTCCTTCACGGGAGGCTCCGTGGTGGCGCGGCACGAGATCGACTACCTCCGGCCGCTGGTGCACCGGCACGAGCCGGTGGTCGTCGAGACGTGGGTGACGCACATATCGGCGGCGTCCATGACCGTCGCGTACGAGGTCAAGGACGAGGAGACGGTCTACGCGCGGGCCACAACGGTCGTGGTGCCGTACAACCTGGCCGCGGGGCGTCCGCGGCGGATCACGCCGGAGGAGCGGGCCTTCCTGGAGAAGTACCGCGACGACGACCGTGACGCGGACGGCGACGGGGCCGTCGCCGTATGACCGAGGTCCGGCTGGTGCTCGGCCATGACGGCGGCTCCGCCGGGGCGGACGGCGAGCGGGAGGCGGCGGACCTGGCCGCTTTCCTCGGGCGGCTGGTCCGCTGGGACAAGGCTGCGGTGGTCCGGCTGCGGTCCGCCGAGGGCGAGCCGGCGCTGGGCGTCTTCGGGCACCCGCCGTTCGGCGGCGTGCTGGCCGTGCGCAGTGCCGCGCTGCGCGGGGCCGGGCCGGTGGGCGCTGCGGTGGACGCCACGGTGTCCGCCGGGCAGCTGCTGGAGGAGGTGACGGCGGCGGAGGCGGGTTTCGGGCTGCCGCCGTCCGTCACCGGGCCCGCCTGGGCGGGGGTGCTGCCGCCCCGCACCGGCTGGCAGCGGGTCGCCGAGCTGGACGCCGGGCAGGTGCGCCGGGCCGCCGCCGGGGCGGTCGCGGAATTCCGGGCCCGCAGCGAGGGGCTGCCCCGGGAGGAGCGGACGCGGGCGGTGCTGGACGCGCTCGCGGAGGAGCTGTGGACCCGCCCGTGGCAGGGCACCACGCTGCGGGTGGTGCACGCCGCCCACGCGCTGGGCTTCCTGCGCGGCGGCGAGAGCGCGACCGGCGGAGCCCCCCTGGCGCTGCTGGCGGCCGGCCCGTGGGCGCGGCTGCGCACCGAGTACGGCTCGGTGGCGGTCCGCCGTGAGACCCCGGGCGCCGGGCTGAGCTTCACTCCGGCGTAGCGCTTCCGGCGGTGTGCGGGACGCTGCGGTGCCGCGGCGCGGGTGAGGGCCCTCCGCACCCAGGCCCTACGCCTCGGCTCCCGTGGCCCCGGGCTGGGTTCCACCCCGGCGTGGGGTCCCGCGGGGCGGGGTCACTCCTCGGCGGCGGGGTGGTCGTCGGGGCGGACGGTGATGTGGTCGGGCTGGAGCTCCAGCAGGACGCGGCGGCGGATGGCCAGGGCCTCGGTGTAGTCGTGGGGGAGCTGGAGGCGTCCGGCGCGGTCGACGGTGGCGTACTCGCGGGCGACGACCGACTCGCGGCCGTGCTCGTCGATCTCCGTGCGGCGCACGACCTCCGAGGCGGTGCGGCCGTCGCGGATGGCGACCGTGCGGTGGACGGCGTCGGCGACGGACTGGTCGTGGGTGACGACCACGACGGTGGTGCCGAGCTGCTCGTTGGCGGTGCGGAAGGACGCGAAGACCTGCTCGGCGGTCGTGGAGTCCAGCTCGCCGGTGGGCTCGTCGGCGAGCACGACGTCCGGGTCGTTGGCGAGGGCGACGGCGATGGCGGCGCGCTGCTGCTCGCCGCCGGACATCTGCGCGGGGTGCCGGTCCTGGCAGTGCGAGACGCCCAGCAGGCCGAGCAGATCGGCGGCCCGGGTGGCGCGGCGGCGGCGTCCGCGCAGGCCGGAGCCGCCGCCGGAGAGCTGCATGGGCAGCATGACGTTCTGCGCGGCGGTCAGGTAGGGCAGCAGGTTGCGCGAGGTCTGCTGCCAGATGAAGCCGACGACCTCCCGCCGGTAGCGCAGCCGGGACTTGGCGTCCATGGCGAGCAGGTCGTAGCCGCCGACCGAGGCCGCGCCCGCGGTGGGGACGTCGAGGCCTGCGAGGATGTTGAGCAGCGTCGACTTCCCGCTGCCCGAGGCCCCGACCAGGGCCATCAGCTCGCCCTTGGCGACCAGCAGGTCCAGGCCCTGGAGGGCCTGCACCTCCACGCCGTCCGCGGTGAAGATCCGTACCAGCCGGTCGCAGCTGATCAGCGCGTCCTTGCCGTACGCGGGGCGGTCACGGCGCTCGGCGGCCAGCCGTTCGAGCTCGGCGAGGCTCGCAGGCGCGGGCGCAGGCGCGGGCGCGGTTGCGGGTGCGGGCGGCGCACCGCCGTCCGGGGCCGGGGCGGTGGGGGGTTTGTGTTCGGGGCGGCGGGCGGCGTCCGCCGCGTCGGTCGTCACGTCGTCGGCGCTCATATGGTCCGGTCACCCGCTCTCAGCTCGGTGCTCTCGTGTCGTCGTGTGCTGGCCCACGCCTGGGCCAGCAGGACCGCGCAGGCCAGCAGGAGCAGCCCCGCGGAGGGTACGGCCAGCGACCAGGGGTCTGCGCGGAGGGTCACCGCGAGGGCGGGCGGCGGCACCACCGCGGCGTTGCCCGCCGTACTGCCGAAGGCCAGGGTGCCCAGGTCGATGCCGGGCCGGAGCAGCGGTATCGCGGCGAGGCCCACCAGCGCACCGCCGGCGGCGGCGAGCAGCACCTGCGGCAGCATCTCCAGCAGCACCAGCCACCGGGACTGCCGGCGGGTCAGCCCCATCGTGCGCAGCCGGGCCAGCAGCGCGGTGCGCCCGGGTGCCGCGGCCATCAGGGACAGCAGCAGCGCCAGCGCGCTGTAGCCGGCCCCGGCCGCGACGGCGGAAAGGTAGAGGGTGCGGGCGCCGTGCTGCAGCGGGGTGTCGGCCAGCGCGGCGCGCTGCTCGGAGCGCAGCAGCACCGCGGCGGCGTTGGGCCCGGTGTGCGCGGCGACGTCGCGCAGTGCGGCGGTGTCGATGTGCTGCCCCGGCGCCTGGGCGGCCAGCAGCATCGTCGGCCCGCCGTACTGCGGGAGCGCGCCGAGCTGCGGGTGCTGGGCGTGCAGCTGTGCCGCGGAGATGATGACGAACTCGCCGTCGGTGGCGGCCGGGGTCGAGGAGAGCGTCGCCACCGGGCGGATGTCGCAGAGGCCCACGTCGGTGGGGACGTGCGTGGTGCGGTCGCCGAGCAGATCGGCGATCTTCGGCGAGACGACGGCGGGCAGCGGCCCGTGCGCGCCCGCCGCGGTGCCCGGCCCGAACGCGTCCGGCGGGAGGTCCGGCAGGCCCGCGGAACGGGTGATACGGGCGTACGCGGCCGGGTCGTCGACCACGAGCAGCTCGTAGTTCTGCGGGATGTCCTGGTCGGCGGCGTGCGGCTCGACCCGTACGGCGGCCACGTCGCCCACGCCCGGCACCTTGCGGACCTTGGCCGGGAGCGCGGCGTCCAGCGGGAAGAGCGAGTCGACCCGGGCGTCGGCCCCCACGGCGACGGCCGCCGCGCGGTCCCGGCCGTGGGCGATCCCGGCGAGCACGGAGCCGCCGAAGGACGCGACCGTCAGCGCGACCAGCATGGCCACCAGCGGCAGCTGCCCCCCGCTGGGCGCACGCCCGGCCCGCGCGAGCCCCAGGTGGGTGACCGCCCCGCGCAGCCGGGCGGCGGGCCGGGCGAGCCGGCGCAGCGGCAGCGGGTAGATCCGCAGCAGCACCAGCGCCGCCGCCACCGCGACCAGCACGGGTGCGGCCGCCAGGTACGGGTCCGAGCCGTCCGCCGAGCCGCGGCGGCGCAGCGTCGCCACCGCTCCGGCCACCAGCAGCGCGACGGTCAGCTCCAGCACGAGCCGCCGCCGCGAGGGGCGGTGCGCCACGAGGTCGTCGCGCTCGGCCGGGCGCGGGCGGCGGACCGCCGAGGTGGCCCGCAGCGGCAGTGCGAGCACCCCGGCAGCCGTCACGAGCGCGCCGAGCGCGAGCGCGGCCCCGTACCGTCCGGTCGGCAGGAGCAGCAGGGCCAGGGCGGTGCCGAGGATTCCGGCGGGCAGCGCGGCCGCGGTCGTCTCGGCGGTCAGCCGGGCGAAGATGCCGCGCAGCGAGCCGCCCCGGGAGCGCAGCAGGGCGATCTCGCGCCGTCTGCGGTCGGCGGCGAGCCCCGCGGCCATCAGGAGGACGGCCAGCGCGGTGGTGCCGACGCCGACGGCCGCGATGAGCACCAGGGGGTGGGCGGCGCCGCGGTCGGCGTCGAAGGCGGTCAGCACCCCGCTGATCCCGGCGACCGCGTGCAGCGACGACGAGCCCGTGGCGGCCGCCAGGTCCGTGGCGAGCGGGCCGTTGCCGAAGGAGGCCAGTTCGTCGCGGAGCGCGGGCACGTCGTGCGCGGTGAGGTGCGCGGTGTCGAGCGGGTGGTGCCAGTAGAGGGAGGCGCCCGTGCCGAGCAGCGGGATGGAGTGTGCGGCGGTGCCGTCGATGAGGACGGTGAAGTGCCAGTACGTCTTCGGCGGGTCGATCATCGGGTGCGGCGGGAAGCTGACGAGCGGCGCGAGCAGATCGTCGTCCATCGTCCAGAAGCCGGACGTCGGGTCGCGCGGGGCGACGATGCCGCTGATGCGCACGGACAGCGGGGTCGCGCCGAACTTCATCAGGTGAATGGTCTGGCCGACCTTCAGATGCAGGACCCGCGCGGTCTTCTCGGTGACCGCGCCCTCCAGCGAGAGCCCCGACTCGCCCTTGCTCGGCGCGGGCAGCCGCCCGGCCACGACCCTGGAGTGCCCGGCGAGCCCGGCCTGGGCGACCAGGTCGGCGCCCGGGGCGTGCTCGGAGGTGCGCGGCAGTTCGGGGTCGGGGACCTCCGCCTCCGCGCCGGTGCGCACGCCCTGCACCACGCCGCCCGGCTGCAACCGCAACGGGGGGCGCAGCAGCGAGCGGAAGGCCTTCTCGACGGCGTCCAGCGAGGCGGGCGCCAGCGGATCGGCGCCGGGGTCCCCGGACGTGCCGTAGTCCTCGGCGAGCGAGATGCCGTGGTTGCGCGGCGCGGCGTCCGCGACGGCGTGCCGCAGCGCGGTGTCCTCGTAGCGGTCGACGGCCCGCGGCAGCGCGGCGGCCAGGAAGGACGTGACCAGGACGAGCGCGGCCAGCGCCAGCGCCCCGCCGGGCGCGGCACGCAGCCGCAGCACCAGCCACGACCCGCCCGACGGCAGCTCCCCGCCCCCGGCGGCGGCACCGGGGGAGTCCGGTGAGCCCTGCGGCCCGGACGAGGCGGGCGGCGCGGACGAACCGTGCGGCTCGGGCGCACCCGAAGCCCCGGACGCGCCCTGCTCCTCCGACGCGTCCCGCGGCTCGACGGATTCCGAAGGCTCCGACGCGCCCCGCCGCTCGACCGGACCCGCAGGCTCCGACGCGCCCTGGGGCTCGGGCGGCCCCGCAGGCCCCGACGCGCCACGCCGTTCCGGCGAGCCCGTGGGCTCCCGAGGGTCCTCGGGGTCGGGGAAGGGGGGAGGAGTGGGTGGCATGGGTCAGTCCTCCACCTGGTGTCGCAGGGCTGTCGCCGGGTCGGCGCGGCGTACCGCGGTGGCGGCCAGGACGACGACCGGGGCGGCCAGCAGCATGGCGAGCAGCTCGGCGAGCCGGCCCACCGGGAGTTCCACGATCAGCGGGGGCACGGGGCGCGCGGCCTGGCCGGTGAGCACGATCAGCGGGGTGATCAGCCGGGTCAGCAGCGCGCCCAGCACCACGCCCACGACGAGCGACACCAGCACCAGCAGCGCCTGTTCGGCGGCCAGCATGCGGGCCAGTTGGCGCCGCGGCGCGCCGAGTGCCCGCAGGACCGCGAATTCGCCGCGCCGTTCCCGCGCCGCCCCCGCCGCGCCGACGGCGAAGCCGACCGCGGCCAGTACGGCGGCGGCGATCACCGCGGCGGGCAGCGCGGACTGCGGACCGGCGCCGAGCGGATCGGACCGCAGCCCGGCGGCGGATTCGGTGCGGTCCAGGACGGTGTCGACGTCGTCGCGGGAGCGCAGCGCGGCCGCGACGTGCGAGGTGGCGCCGGGGCGGGTGGCCAGCCACCATTCGGTGGGCTGCACGGGCAGCGCGTCCTTCGCGGACAGCACGGCGTTGACGGCGCGCAGGTCGAGCAGCAGTCCGCTGGTGGCGCCGGTCTGGTCGGTGCCGGGCAGCGCGCGTACGGCGGCGGTGATCCTGACGGGCGTGGTCACGTTGCCGATCTGCACCTGGACGGTGTCGCCGGCCTTCGCGCCGACCGCCTTGAGGTAGGTGTCGGTGGCGATCCCCGACAGCGGTGGCGGTACGGGCGCGGGGGCGCGGACGCGGACGGTCGCGGCCGTCTGGAGGTAGGTGTTCCCGGCGAAGGAGCCGGTGCGGTAGGGGAGGGTCAGCAGGGCGGGGCCGCCCGTGCGCGGGGCGTCGGAGCTGGGGGCCGCGACGTCGGGGAGGGAGGCGATCGAGTCGTCGTCGAAGGCGGCCTCGGCCTTCCACGAGGTGCCCGCCAGGGTGGTCAGGGGCGCCTGTGTGCCGTCGGCGAGGGTGGTGCGGGCCGAGGCCAGGGTGAGGACGCGGTTCTCGGCCGCCTCCGGCACTGAGAAGGACACCTCGAAGCGCTCCAGCCGCAGCGGCCCCGCCGGGGCGCCCTTGCCCGCGGCGAGGCCGAGGTCGAGCGTGAGGGTGTGCGGGTGGCCGTCGGGCGGCAGGTCGCCGAGCGTGAAGTCGTACGGGACGCCCTCGGCGTCCACGAGCACCGCGCTGACGCGGTCGGGCTGGTCGGCGTCGGCGCCGCCCGCGGGGCCGCCGGAACCGCTGGTGGAGGCGAGGGTGGCCTGGAAGGCGACCTGCCGGACGGTGGCGCCGAGGGCCAGTCCCTGGGTCTGCGGGGTGGAGCGCAGCGGGGCGAGCAGCGCGGGCAGCGGGCGGCCGCCGGCGAGGTCGGAGCGCAGCCGTACGGTCTGTGCGGCCTTGCCGGTGTCCATCAGCAGCGCGCTGGTGGTCTTGCCGTCGGGCAGGATCAGGGTCTCGCGGGCGGCGGGCGTGGCGGCGGTGAGGCCGGGTACGCCGGAGAAGATGCCGGCCTGGCCGAACGGCGGCGTGGTCATGCCGGTCACCCGCAGGTCGGCGCCGACGGCGTAGTCGGCCTGGTCGCGCTGCGAGCGGTCCCAGCTGGCGCCCTGTCCGATCGCGAACATGCCCATCGCCACGGCCAGCACCAGCAGCAGCGCCACCCCGGCGCCGCGCTGCGGGCGGCGGGAGAGCTGCCAGCCGGCCAGCGCGAGCGACAGGCTGCGGCCGCGCGCGGCGCGCCGTTCGCCGAGCCGGGCGAGCAGCGGCAGCAGCCGCAGCACCAGCACGGTGCCGGCCAGCAGGCACAGCGCGGGGGCGGCGACCAGTACGGGGTCGATGCCGAGGCCGCCGGAGCGGTCGGCGCTCAGGGCCCCGCCGCCGGAGGCGCGGCGCTGGAGCTGCCAGTAGGCGACGCCCGCGACGGCGAGCAGCGCCACGTCCGCGCCCGCCTGGAGGATTCCCGGCACCCCGCCGCGGCGCCCGGCCCGCGCCCCGGGCGCGGTCCGCAGCGCGGGCAGGACGACGGCGAAGGCGCAGGCCAGCGCGGCGGCCCCGGCGACCAGCCAGGCGCTCGCCGGGTCGGTGCCGCCGAGGGTCACCCCGGTGCGGGACATCGCGCCCGTCCCGGCCAGCAGCCGGGTGAGGGGGCCCGCGAGCAGCGGGGCGGCCACCGCGGCGGGCACCGCGAGCAGCAGCGCCTCCCCGGCGGCGAGCCGGGCGACCCGGCCGCGTGAGCCGCCGCGGGCGCGCAGCAGCGCGGTCTCGCCCGCTCGCTCCTGGGCGAGCAGTTGGGCGACCAGCAGCAGCGAGAAGGCGGCGAGGATGACCAGCTGGAGGGCGCCGATGAGGAGGGTGGAGCGGGTGACGAGCAGGCTGCGGCGCAGCCCGTCGAGCAGGCCGGGCAGCGCGCTGGTGGTCTGGGCGCCGCCGGTGGCCCGGTCGGCGCCGAGCGCGGCGGTGGTGTCCTCGACGGAGGTCTCCAGCGCGTCGATGCGGCTCGTTCCGACGCTGCCGAAGTCCGCGGTGGCCTGCCAGGACATCTCGTCGGCGGCGACCCGCCCGGAGGCGAAGGTGCCCGGGTCGGCGAGCAGCGGGCCGTAGGTGGTGAAGGCGAGGGTGTGGATGCCGCGCCCGGCGAGCGGGTCGAGCTGCCAGTAGGGCGAGCCGGGGTCGGCGGGGCGGTAGACGCCGGTGACGGTGATGTGCAGCGGGGGGCCGCCGAGCCGGTCGGCGAGGGTGAGCTGCCGTCCCGCGGCCAGGTGCAGGGCGCGGGCGACCGCCTCCGGCACGGCGACCTCGACGCCGGTGGAGCCCTTGGCGGCGGGGGTCGGCCAGGCGCCGCCGACGAGGGCGAGCTTCGCGTGGTCGAAGGTGGCCAGCAGCGTCAGGTCGGGGTCGGTGCTCTTCGGGGTCCCGGCCGGGCGCAGGGCCGTGGGCAGCGCGTAGGGGCCGGAACGGGTGCTGGTCGCGACGTCCGTGGGGAGCCCGTCGAAGGCGCCGCGCAGCCGCTCGCGCACGGCGCGGTCGAGGGCTGCCGCGTCCTTGCCGGTCAGCGAGGCCTTGGCGTTGTAGGTGGAGCGGTCGGCGGCCTGGTGCTGGAGGGTGCGGCGGACGGCCGCGTCGCCTATCGCGCCTGTGTACGCGGCGAGCGCGGCCAGCACGCACGTGGTCAGCAGGACGGTCAGCAGGGCGGCGGACAGCAGCAACCGGTGCGCGCGGACGCGCAGCAGTACGAATCCGGTCACGCGAAAGCCCCCCGTCCTGTTGCTGACGGGATGTTCTCAATTGATGAGGGTCCGGCGAAACATGTCGCGGATTGTCGGAATGCGATCGTGACCGTCCGCTGAACGGGCGCGGAACCGCCGGCGCGGGCATCGCCGGACCCGTCCGCCGCCCTCGCCGGACCCGCCCCGAGCCCGGTCGCATCCAAACGGAACCCCCGGCGTACCGCGTCCGGACCGCCCTGAGCGGCCGGAAACCGCCCCTCCGCGGGGCGGCCCGGAGCGCCGGATCGGCCGCCGGTCAGCGACGGATGAGGCGGGGGTCGGCCACGAGCCGGGCGCGGGTCAGCCTGGGCTGTTCACCATCGAGGCCGCCGCGTACACCAGGTAGTCCCACAGCTGCTTCTCGTGCTCGGGCGCCAGCCCCAGATCGTCGACGGCCGCCCGCATGTGCCGCAGCCAGGCGTCGTGCGCGGCGCGGTCGACGCGGAAGGGGGAGTGGCGCATCCGCAGTCGCGGGTGGCCGCGCTCGTCGCTGTAGGTGCGCGGGCCGCCCCAGTACTGCATGAGGAACAGCCGCAGCCGCTCCTCGGCCGGGCCCAGGTCCTGTTCCGGGTACATCGCCCGCAGCTCGGGGTCGTCCGCGACGCCCTGGTAGAAGCGGTGGACCAGACGGCGGAAGGTGTCCTCGCCGCCGACCTGCTCGAAGAACGTCTGCTGCGCTGCGCTGCCCTGCGGGATGTCGGTCACACCACCATTTTCTCAGACCGCCCGGACCAGGACCCGGGTCGTAGGACCTGCGCCGGGGGAGCACGATGGAGGCATGGCCGGGTCGGGGCAGGACCAGCGGACGCGGGCCGCGGCGGCCGCGCTGCGGCACCGGATGGTGCGCCGCATCGTCGCCGGCGGCGGGCTCGCCGACCCCGCGTGGCGGGCCGCCTTCGACGAGGTGCCGCGCCATCTGTTCGTGCCCGAGTACCACCGCGGCGTCGGCGAGGACGCGCGCTTCGCCGCCGACGACCCCGACCCGCGGCGCCGGCTGAGCTGGCTGAGCGGCGCGTACGCGGACCAGCCGATCGCCACCCACGTCGCCCGCGGCGGCGAACTGGTCTCCTCCAGCAGCCAGCCGTCGCTGATGGCGCTGATGTGCGAGGCGCTGGACGTCCGCGAGGGCCACCGGGTGCTGGAGATCGGCGCGGGCACCGGCTACAACGCGGCGCTGATCGCGCACCGCCTCGGCGGTACGGGCGCGGTCACGACCGTGGACCTGGAGGAGGCGATCACCTCCGCGGCCCGCGCGCACCTGGCCGCGTACGGCACCCCCGAGGCGCTCGCCGTCACGGTGGTCACCGGGGACGGGACGTTCGGGTACGAGCCGGGCGCGCCCTACGACCGGGTCATGGCGACGTGCGAGCTGCCGTCCGTACCGCCCGCGTGGGTCGCGCAGTGCCGTACCGGCGGGCGCATCCTCGCGCCGCTCGCGTCGGGTCTGGTGCTGCTCACCGTGCTTGGGCCGGAGCGGGCCGAGGGGCGCTTCCTGCCGACGCCCGCCTACTTCGTACCGCTGCGCGGCGCGGGCGCGGGCATCGCGCCGGACGCGGTGGGCGGCGAGCCGTCGCTGCTGGACCGGCGGCCGTCCCGCACCCGCTTCGGGCTGAGCGTCGAGGGGAGCCGTCAGTGGATCTGGCTGGACGACCCGGACGGCCCCGACACCTGGCCCGTCCCGGCGGCCTCCTCCTAGAGCGCGGTCAGATCCGCCGGACGGTGATCGTCGTCCACGCGCCGACGTGCACCCGGTCGCCCTCGTTCAGCGGGATCGGGGTGTACGCGGGGATGGGGTCCTCCGCGAGGTTGACGGTCGTGCCGTTGGTCGAGTCCTGGTCGACCACCGACCACGAGCCGTCCGGCTGCTGGACCAGCACCGCGTGCTTGTGGGAGACGCCCGGGTCCTCCGGGGAGCGGGAGAGGTCGATGTCCGGGGCCTCGCCCGTGCTGTGCCGCTGCCGCCCGATCGTGACCTGGTGGCCGGTCAGCGGCAGTTGCACCTCGGGGGAGTACGCGGGGAAGTACAGGCCGCCGGCCTCCGGGCCGCTGCGGGCCATCATCGAGGTGAAGTACTCCCGGTCCGCGGCGATCACCGCCATCCACGCGGTGCCCGCGCCGCCCTGCGCGGGCACCACCGTTTTCGCGGCGGCAGCAGGGGCGGACTGCGCGGGCGCGACGGTGGGCGAGCTGGGCGGATCCAGCAGGAAGTCGCCGGAGCCGGACGTCACCGTGACGGACTCCGAAGGCAGCGGCTCCGCGGGCCGGTTGACCCGGGAGGGCTGCGACATCGCCGACTCGTAGCGCTGGTACGGCGGTTGCTCCGGGGCGGGCGGCCCCGGGCTCACGGGCGGCGGCGGGGTGGTGAGGACCGGACCGGCGGCCGCGTGGGGCGGGACGAAGGTCGTCGCGGAGTGCGTCTGGAAGTTGTAGCGGCACTCCTCGCAGAACAGCGCCTGCCCCTCGCGCGGGGTCCCGCACGCCGGGCAGAGCTGGACGGCGCCGCCCGCCCCGGCCACGTCGGGGCCGAAGGCGGGCTGCGGCGAGACCGGCGGCGTCGACGAGGACGACGCCGATGACGACGGGGGGCGCGAGCCGTACGACGCGGACGGCGGCGGGGCCATCCGCATGCCGCAGGAATCGCACCAGTCGTTGTCGGCGGACTCGTGGCCGTTGGGACAAAGCATCGTGCCGACTCCCCCTCCGCCTTCCGCGGCGGATCCACAGGTTGTGCGCGTCAGCGGCCCCCGGGGCGCCGTACCCCGGCGCCCCGTGCGCTATTTCTTCACCCGAACCGTCTTCGTCGACCGTGTGTCCAGGGTCATTTCGTCGGCCTCGGCGACGCGGGCCTTCAGCCGCACAGTACCGCTCGCGGCGTCCACGACGTCGACCACCTTCGCCAGCAGTTTGGCCGTGTCCTCGTTGCCGGAGGCGCTGGCCAGCTGCACCGCCCGGCCGAGCTTGGCCGTCGCGCCGTCCATGTCGCCCGCCTTGCGCGCCTCCAGGCCCTGCTGGATGACCTGCGCCAGCTCGGCCTGGCCGGTGTAGTGGGCGACCTGCGGGTTGATCCGGGTGGACATCGCCATGTCGTCGGTCCACACCGCGCGCACCAGGCCCTGGGCCAGCACCTGCGTGGTGCCGTCGGGCTGCGGGAGCACCAGCGACACCCGCGCGGCCAGCATCTCCTGGCCGAGCTGGGCGCCGGGCACCCGCACGCACACGTGGTAGTCGCGCGACTCGTCGCCCCACGAACCGGTCGGGTAGTCGCCCGCGCGCGGACCGGCCTCGGTGCGGCGCGCCGTCAGGTCCTCCACGGTGGGGGCGACCTGCTTGACGAAGGCGATCTCGGAGCCCAGCGGCGACCACAGCCGCAGCGCGACGTCCGCGACCTCCTTGCCCATCGCGTTCTCCATCATCGCCTGGAAGTCGGCGGCCAGGCCCGCCGGGTCGGCGACGATGTCGACGGAGCCGAGCAGCGCGGAGGCGATGCCGGTCAGCTCCTTGACCTCCCAGTCCGTTCCGACGCCGCGCGCGTCGCACGTGAAGCGGCCGGCGCACGCGTCGAGCGCGGACTGCAGCTCCTCGGGCTTCTCGTGCTCGTTGCGGCCGTCGGTCAGCAGGATGCCGTGCCGTATCGCCGAGTCGCCGGTGGACAGCAGCTTGTCGGCGAGCCGCAGCCAGGTGCCGATCGCGGTGCCGCCGCCCGCGCTGAGCCGCCGCAGCGCCTGCTTGGCCTGCTCGCGGGTGCCGGGACCGGCCACCGCAAGGCCGCCGTTGGCCGGGTAGACCTCGCGGGCCACGTGCGTGCCCGCGACGACGGCGAAGGCGGTGCCGTCGCGCAGGGTGTCGATCGCGGCGGCCGTCGCGTCGCGCGCGTTGCGCATCTTCGTCGGCGGGTACTCCATCGAGCCCGAGCAGTCGACCATGATCACCACGCCGGCGTTCGCCGTGGCCGGGCCGCCGGCCGGGGCCGATCCGGGCAGCGGGTGGCCGCCGGTCGTGCCGCCGCCGGTCGAGGTGACCGTCACCACGGCGTTGACCTCGCGACCGCCGTCCGGCAGGAACTCGTTCTGGTAGACGTCGACGGTGAACTGCGGCACGTTCGGTTTCGAAAGAATGGCCATCGTTTCCTCGTAACTCCTCAAAGCCCGTACACAGCCCCGCCCATCCCGTGGCGGGTGACTATGCGGATGGGAATCCTGCCCGCGGCGCGGCGGCCGGGAACGGCAGCACCGCGACCGTTACGTTGTCGTGGCCGCCCCCGTCGAGCGCCACGCCCACCAGGGCGCGGGCGCTGTGCAGCGGGCGGCTGCGCGCGTCCGCCGGGACGGCCTGCGCCATCTCCGCGGCCGACTCGGCGTAGTTCCACAGCCCGTCGGTGCACACGACGATCACCCCGGGGCCCTCCGGCTGGAAGGCCGCCACATGCGGATCGACCTCGACGGCGTCCGCGCCGAGCCAGCCGGTGATGGCGTGCGCGCGGTGGTCGGCGTAGGCCTCGGCCTCCGACATCAGGCCCGCCGAGACCATCCGGGCCGCCCACGAGTCGTCCTCGGTGAGCCGGGCGGGCGGCAGCGTGCGGTCGTCCGGGATCCAGTAAGCGCGGCTGTCGCCGATCCAGCCCACCGTGAACACCGGCCCGGTCACCACCGCGCTCACGCACGTGCAGGCGGGCGCGTTCTGGCGGGGCGGGGCGCCCGGCGGCTCCTCCTCGTCGGCGAGCGCGGTCACCGCCTCGAAGGCCGTCATCAGCGCCGTGCGCATCGCGTCCTCGGCCGGGCTGCCCTGCTCCAGCGCGCCGAGCAGCGCGTCCCGCCCGGCGGCGGAGGCGGCCGCCGAGGCGTCGTCGGGGCGGTGCGCGGTCGAGACGCCGTCGCACACCACGGCGGCCACGGCCTGGGAGCCGTCCGGCAGCGCGGTGGTGGCCAGGGCGAAGGCGTCCTCGTTGCGGTGGTGCCGCAGACCGCGGTCGCTGACCGCCGCGACACCCTCCAACTCCTGCTCCTGGTGGTCGCGCTGGCGCGGCTGGGCGTGGCCGCAGTGCTCGCAGTAGCCGTCGTCGTCGACCCCGCCGAGCCCGCAGGCCACGCACACCGGCCCGTCGGGGGCGGGCGGTTCCTCGCGCGGGTCGGAGATCCGCGCGGCGGGCACCGGGACGCCCAGCGCGAGGGTGTCATCGGCGTCTTCCGCCGATGCCGATGCCGATGCCGATGCCGATGCCGACGCCGGGGCGGCGCCCGCGGGCTTCGGCGGGGCCAGCACGAAGGAGTCGGTGGCCGGGTCGGAGGCGACCGCGGAGGGCGCGGACGACGCGGACGCCGGGGCCGCCGACGACACCGGCGCGACCGCGGGAGCCTGGCCCACCGGGGCCGCCGGGGACGCTGGAGAGGCCGCGACCGGCAGGCCCGCGGGCGCCGGTGCGGGCGGCGCGGGCGCGGCGGGCGGCGGCACGGGCGCGGGCGGCGGGGGCGGCGCGCTCAGGTCGAGACCGCAGCGGCCGCAGAAGCGGTCGTCGGAGTCCAGCGGGTCCGCGCAGTTGGGGCAGACCTCCGGTGCGGGCGTCTGGGCCCGCGCCGATTCGGGGAGTGGCGGCATCTGGTTACACCCACGTCCTGGGGCGGAAACGGTTGGCCCGCTCCACCAGTTCGATCCTCGTACTGCCCTGCCGGGCGAGCCTGGCAAGGACCCGGTACGAGCGCTCCAGGCCGAACCGCAGCCCCCGCTCGGTCAGTTCGGCGCCCAGCAGCCCGGCGGAGCCGGACACCGACGACGGTACGCCCGCGGGCGCTTCCGGGTGGTCGCCGACACGGCCGGCCAGCACCCAGTCCAGCGCGCTGCCGAGCACCTCGGTGGCCAGCTGCTCACGGCGGTCGGAGTCCAGTCCCTGCCGCTGCAGGGCGTCGACCTGCGATCCTGCCGCGTGCAGGTCCGGCAGCAGCGGCTCGTTGGGGGAACGGTCGCGCAAGCGTGCCCGTACCGCCGCGACCCGTGCCGCCGTGTAGTGGATGGACGCCTCGGGCACGGATTCGAGCGCGGCCACCGCGCCCGCCCGGTCGCCGGAGGCGAGCAGCACCCGCGCCAGGCCGAAGGCGGCGCTGACGTAGGAGTGGTCGGTCGTCCACACCAGGCGGTAGTACTCGGCGGCGTTGTCGAGCTGGCGCAGCACCTCCGCGCACACCCCGAGCGCGAGCTTGGGCGCGGACTCGCCGGGGAAGGCGTCGTAGACCGCGTCGAAGCTCAGCGCGGCCGTCTCCTGGTCGCTGGTGCACAGCGCGGTCAGGCCGCGGTGCCACACCACCCGCCAGTCGGCGTTGTCGTCCGGGTCGGCGAGGGTGCCGAGCACCTGCCGGGCGCCGCGCGCGTCGCCCAGTTCCAGCCGGGCCCGCACCTCGCGCAGCCGCCGCTCGACCGAGTCGACCGGCGCCGCCTGGAGGGCGGCGACCAGTTCGGCGGGCGCGGCGGCGGAAAGGCCCGCGAGGAAGCCCGCGTTGGGGTCCGACGGGTCCACCAGCGGTACGGGCAGGGCGAGTACGGCCGCGGTGGTGTCGAGCCGGGCCACGACCGGCAGCGGCGCCGCCGTCCAGGCCAGGGCCTGCCCGGTGCCGGCGACCGCCGGGCGGCCCGGCTGGCCGGGCAGCGCGGGGGCGCCGCCACCGCCCGCCCCGGCGGCCTTGTCCCTGCGTCTGGAGGCCTTCTCCAGCGCGCGGTCGGCGCCGAGCGCGGAGGTGTCGCCGGTCACCGCCCGCACCAGTTCGGTGTCGACGACGCGCAGTTCGGGGCCGAAGAGGGTGGACAGGGCGGGCCGCTGCACCCCGCTCTCCATCGCGACGATCTCCCGCAGGACGCCGAGCAGTTGCTCGGACATCTCCTCGGCGGTCGCGAAGCGCTTGTCCGGGTCGGGGTCGGTGGCCCGCACCAGCAGCCGGTAGAAGGACTCGTAGCGGGAGAAGACGTCGATGTTGGCCGGGTCGGGCAGGCTGTCGACGAAGACGTTGGTGTAGCCCTGGAAGTCGAAGGTCAGCACCGCGAGGGTGCGGGCGACGGTGTAGAGGTCGGAGGCGACCGACGGGCCGACCTCGCCGACCTCGGGCGCCTGGTAGCCGACCGTGCCGTAGATGGCCGACTCGTTGTCGTCCATCCGGCGGACCGCGCCCATGTCGATGAGCTCCAGCCGGTCCTCGGTCTGGATCGCGTT
Organism: Streptomyces sp. NPDC004031; assembly: GCF_053604375.1. NCBI lineage: Bacteria > Bacillati > Actinomycetota > Actinomycetes > Kitasatosporales > Streptomycetaceae > Streptomyces > Streptomyces sp. NPDC004031. Next base: position 78,274 of record NZ_JBSGHL010000023.1, read on the forward strand.
GTCGACCTTGAAGTCGCAGTAGAGCAGGTTGCGGCTGTGCAGGTGGCCGAGCGCCTCCAGCGCCTCGATCGCGAACGCGATGGCCTGCGTGACGGGCAGCGGCTCGCGCCGCCCGTCGGGTGTGCGGCGCTCGTTGGCGATCTCCTTGAGCGACTTGCCGCCCACGTAGGCCATCACGATGTAGCCGTCGAGGGTGCCGGTGCGCTGGTCGAGGTGCTCGACGAAGTTGTAGATGCGGACGATGTTGGGGTGCTCGATCTCGGCCAGGAAGCGCCGTTCGGACACCGCCGCGGCCAGCGCGTCCTCGTCGCCGGTGTCCAGCAGGCCCTTGAGGACGACCCAGCGGTCCGACACCGCGCGGTCGACGGCGAGGTAGATCCACCCCAGGCCGCCGTGCGCGAGGCAGCCCACCACGTGGTACTGCCCGTGCACGATGTCGCCGGGGCGCAGCTTGGGCGTGAAGGAGTACGGGTGGCCGCACTTGGTGCAGTAGCCCTCGGTACGGCCCGGCCGGTCGCCGCGGCTGCGGCCCACCGGAGCGCCGCAGTCGCCCTTGCTGCAGAAGCGCTTGCGCTCGGGCACCTCGGGGTTGTCCAGCACCGCGGCCGCCGGGTCGGGCCGCGGTACGGGCGGGACCGCGACCAGGCCCGCGCCGAGCTTGCCGCGAGTCGGTCCGGAGGGGCCGGAGCGGCTGCTGCGCACCGAAACCGAGCGGCCCGTCGCCGCCCCGGCCAGCGTCTGCGACAGCCGCCCGGACACCGAGCGGCGGGAGGCGCGCGAGGAGGACTTCGAGGAGCGCGAGGAGGTGGAGCCGGAGGTGCGCCCGGAGTCCGCGCCCGGGGCGTGCGCCGGGGGCGGCGGGAGCGCGGGGCCGCCGGACGCGGCGGAGGCGGCGGGCGGCGCGGCGGGCGCGGCGACCGGCGCGAGGCCGCAGGTGTCGCAGTACAGCTCGCCGCCGCCCATGTCCTCCAAGGTCCCGCCGCAGCCCGGCCGTTGGCACTTGGTCACTGTTTCCCCCTCAGCCTTTCCCCTGGTGTGCCGGCATCGCCGGAGCCGCTCCCGGTGCGCGCCGGACCCGGTGCTCCCGCGCCGCCGTCGGCCGCCCTGTCCGTAACGGCTACGACGGCCGTACGGTACGCCCCGGTTGCGAACCGCGCGGGAACTCCCGCCGACGTCCGGGCCCCGGCGGGGACCGCGGCCGGCCGCGGGGACGTCACCGGCGGTCCTGCGGCGGGCCCTGCGGCCGTTGGGCGCCCACCTCGGCGACGGCGTCCTGGTAGCGCCGCACGGTCCGCTCGGCCGCGGCCAGGTCGCACGGCGCGCTCCACAGCAGCCGCCGCGCCTGGTCGTACCGCTCGATGAGCAGCGGGTCCTCGGCCAGGCCCAGCCGTGCGACCTTCGCCCGGTAGGCGTCCAGCCGGCCGCGCAGCTCGGCGCGTACGGCCAGCGGCGCGGTCACCGCGGTCAGCGACTCGCGGGCCCGCAGCAGCTCGTCGTCGGCGTGCTGCTCCAGGCTGTCCAGCAGCGGTGAGAGGCGGTGCCACTGCGCGGTGCGGGCGAAGTCGGCGGCGGCCGCGAGCTGTTCGTGCAGCGCGGACGCCGGGCCGCTCACCGCCGGGACGTCGGAGGCGAGGATCTTCGAGAGCACCTCGACGCGCGCGCTGCGCGCCTCGGTCAGCGTGCGGTCGGCGCGCGAGAGGACGTCGCGCAGCCGGGCGAGCCGGTGCTCGGCGTCGTCGCGGACGTGCAGCACCGCCTCGACCTCGCGGCGGATGTCGTCGAGCCGCCGCCCGGCCTCCTCGTAGCGCGCGGTGTCCGGGCGGCCGGGCGGGGGCGCCGCGGACCAGAAGGACAGCGGGTCGGACACCGCCTGCGCGCGCAGCGCGGTGAGGTCGGCGACGAGCGCCTCCAGGTCGTCGCCCGCCGGGTGCGCGCCGGGGCGCACGCCCACCGAATGGGCGAGCGAGCGGACCCGCTGGGTCTCGGCGGCCAGTAAATCGATCCTGGCGGGCAGCGCGGACCACACGGAGTCGGCCGCGGCCACGGTCTCCATCGCCTGGTCGTACCAGGCGTTCATCCGCCCGACGACCTCCTCCAGGCTGAGCCGCTCGGTGAGCCGGGCCGGGCCGGTGAGGGAGCGCGCGTGGTCGGGCAGGTCGGCGCCGGTCACCGTCACCCCGTCGCCGCGCAGCAGGTCGGTCAGCTCGCGCAGCTCGGTCTGCGTCGGCCAGCGGCGCCGGGCGCGCAGGTCGCGGGCGGCCCGCAGGGCGTCGGTGTACGCGTCGAAGTGCGCCCACAGCGCGGTGATCGCCGCGTCGGTCGCCGCCCAGCGCTCCTTGGTGACGCCGGTCAGCTCGGCGCCCTCCAGCAGCCGGCGGCCCGAGTGGTCCTGGAGCGACAGCAGCGAGGACTCGACGGCCTCGTGCTCGGCGGCCAGCCGCGCGAGCGCGCGGTCGACGTCCTCCCGTCCCATCACCGGTCCGGAACGTCCCGCGACCGCCATCTGGCCCTTCCTCTCCGGCTGCCCGGGTCTACTTGTACAGCGGCGACGGCGGTGCCATGTTCGGCAGTTCGGACACCAGCCACTTGTGGTACGCGGCGGCCCAGCGGCCGTCCGCGATGTAGGCGGCGAGCACCTTGTTGACCCGCCGTACCAGGTCGTCGTCGCCCAGCTTCATGGCCACACCGTACGGCTCGACGGTGACGGGCCCGCCCTTGAGGCTCACGGTCGGGTCCTGGGCGGCCTGGCCGGCGGCGAGCGCGTTGTCGGTGAAGACCGCGTCGGCCTGGTGCAGTTGGAGCAGCACGAGGCAGTCCAGCTGGTTGGCGGGGGTGAGCACCGCCTTGGCCCCGTGCCGCGGGTCCGGCTGGGCCAGCGAGGCGGGGGAGGTGGCCATCTTCTTGTCGAGCACGTCCTCGCCGGTGGAGCCGGACGCGGTGCAGACCGTCTTGCCCTTCAGCGAGTCGTTGTAGCCGGTGATGTCCGGCTCGGCGCTGAGGATCTGCTGGCCGGCGGAGAAGTAGGGGGCGGAGAAGGCGACATCCTCCGCCCGCTCGCAGCTGATCGTCATGGTGCGGACGACCATGTCGACGTCGCCCTTCTGGATCTTCTCGATGCGCTTGTTGGTGGGCACGGTCAGGTACTGGACCGCGTTCTCGTTGCCGAGGATGTCCTTCGCGATGGCCTTGACGAGGTCGATGTCGAAACCGGCGAACTGGCCCGTGGCGGGGTCGCGGAAGCCCCACAGGTAGCTGTTCTGGTCGACGCCGACCCGCAGCCTGCCGCGCTTCTTGATCGCCTCCACGGTGGGGCCGTCGAGGCTGCCGCTCGCCGGGCTCAGGCTGGGGACCCGGGAGTCGGTGCAGTCCGCGGCGGACGCGTAGTCCGCCCGGACCGCCGGGCCGGAGCTGCGGGCCTGCACGGGCGCCGTGTCGTCCCGCAGCGGGACCAGGGTGCCGGCGACGGCGAGCGTGCACGCCAGTGCCATGCCCGCGACACCGCCCCAGCCGTGCCGATGTGCTCGCACCGTCAACCTCACCGCTGTCCCTCCCGTCCTTCGCGTCCGCCGCGCGGCCATCGCCCTCCCGGCCCCCTCACCGGTACTCCGACAGCCGCCGGCCGATGCCGAGCAGCGCGCCCGCCGCGCCCAGGACCGCGAGGACCCCGGCGCCGACCGGCAGCAGCGTCAGCGCGTCGCGCCCGCTGGTGGCCGCCTGGTGGAATTCGTCCTGCTCGTGGGCGACCGCCCGGCCCAGGGCACGGTCGGCGTCGTCGAAGTGGTCGGCGGTCGACGGCGACACCTTGTTGCCCTTGGCGTCCTTGCCGATGACGTCGGCGACGGCGGTGGCGTAGTCGCCGCTGTCGTCCTTGGTCCGTTCCGTTCCGTGCAGCGTGCGCCACTGCTGCACGCTGTCGATCGCCGCGTTGACCGCCTTGCGCCCGTCCGCGTCGTTGGCGAGCCGCAGCGCCTCGGGCAGGTCGCCGGGCACGTGCTTGGCGGGGTCGCCGGTCGTGAGGTCGGTCATGTCCTTGGTGTAGCTCTTCTCGTACGCGTCGCCCGAGCCGCGCGCCACCAGGGTCAGGTTCTCGTCGCCGCGGGCCTGGAGGACCAGGATCCGGGCGTTGTTGAGCACCTGGACGGAACGGGCGCCGTGCGCCGAGGAGTTCTCCAGCTGGGTGCGCGCGACCGTGTGCCCGGCCGCGAGCCACAGCAGCAGCACCGCGGTGGCCGCCGTCGCCGCCAGCATGCCCTGGTTGAACACCCGGTTGGTGCGCCGGTAGTGGCGGCGCTGCGCCCAGGCCAGCGCGCCGAGCGCCAGCACGCCGAGCGCCCACGAGACGTACGGCAGCGACTTGGCCTGCGTGTAGTCGTGCGCGAGGCGGCCGTTCTCGATCGTGTAGAGGCTGTTGGCCGCGTCCAGCAGGCCGCCGTGCTGGCGCATCTGCTGGTTGGCGTACCGCAGATAGGCGCCGCCGATCGGCAGGCCCAGCCGGTTGTCGGCCAGGGCGGTCGCCACCAGCGAGGTGTAGGTGGGCAGTTGCTTGTTGAGACTGGCTATCTGCGCCTGCGCCTCGGGGGACTGCCGGCTGTTGGCGGCGGCGTCGGTGATGAGCTTGGAGGCGGTGTCGATGTCCTTCTGGTACTGCTCCGCCACCTCTTCCGGCTGCGGACCGCTGACCAGGAACCCGGCGGTCACGGTCGCGTCGGCGTCGGCGAGCGAGCGGTAGATCTCGGCGGCGGTGGCGCTCAGCGGCGCGCTGTGCGAGACGACGTTGTCGGCGGCCTGCGCACGGTCGTTGACCTGCCAGGCCGTGGCCACACCGAAGGCGACGACCAGCACCGCGAGCGCCGCGCCGATGATGCGCAGCCGGCCCGGCTCGGTCGTGGCGGCGTCCCTGGCCCGGGTGCTGACCTCCGCCCAGCCGTGCCGCCGCGGGGGCGGCGCAGACGGCGCGGCGGGCGCCCCGCCCCCGCGCGGCGCGGGCACCTGGACGCCCCCGCGCGCGTCGGGAATCTGACTGCCCGTCGGCGTGTGCGTCACGTACCCTCCCCCGATTCCGGCGTGCCACGAGCCGGCACGTCTGCGCTGTAGGCGCCCAGTATGGCCGCAGCCGCCCGGATAGCTCCAGCGGCTGTGTGATCTTGCCCGGTCACTACCCGCCCCCGACCGATCACACGCGCGCCGTCCGGGTTCGGTTCCCGCCCGCGCGGTACGGCCCGCACCCCCCGCGCCCCGTGGCCGTGTTCGCCCCCACCGTACGCAGCCGCGCCCCGCGCCCGTACGGCACGTGTCAAGCCGTACGGGGGCGGGGCGCGGGGCGCGGGTCAGGCGTAGTGGGCGCGCAGCGCGGCGTGCGCCTCGGGCGGCGCGGCCAGCTGGTCCAGGCCGAGCAGGGCCGCGCCCAGTACGGGCGGCGCGGTCACCACCCGGGTGCGGGCCTTGGGGGCGCGCGCGGTGAGCCGTTCGGCGAGGGCGTCCATCAGGTACGGGTTGCGCGCGCTCATCACGCCGCCGCCCAGCACCACGTCGGCCTCCTCGTCGAGCAGCCCCAGCCGGCCGAGGGCCACCACCGCGAGCGCGGTGATCTCGTCGGCCTGCCGGGCCAGGATGGACCGGGCCACCGGGTCGCCCGCGTCGGAGGTCGCGAAGAGCACGGGCGTCAGCTCGTACTTGCGCTCCGCCTCCAGCGTGCCCAGGTGCAGCGCCTCTATGAGCGCGTACATCGAGCCGAGGCCGAAGTGCGCGGGCAGGGTGCGGGCCAGTTCGGTGGGTTCGCCGCGGCCGTCCTCGGCGCGTGCGGCGTACCACAGCGCCTCGTCGGCGAGGCCCGAACCGCCGCCCCAGTCACCGGAGATCTTGCCTATGGCGGGGAAGCGGGCGGTGCGCCCGTCGGGCAGCATGCCGACGCAGTTGATGCCCGCGCCGCACACCACCGCCACCCCGCGCGGCTCGTCGACACCGGCCCGCAGGATCGCGAAGGTGTCGTTGGCCACCCGGGTGGTGAGCGCCCAGCCGCGCGCGTGCACGGCCGCCTCCAGCTGCTGTTCCTCGACCGGCAGGTCGGCGTTGGCCAGGCACGCCGAGGTGTACGCGGCGAGCGGCCGCCCGTCGTCGGCGCCGTCCGGTCCGAGGGTGAATCCGGCGTCGGCCGCCGCCCGCCGTACGATCGCGGCCAGTTCGCCCACCGCGGGCTCCACGCCGACCACGGGGGGCTGGAAGCCGCCGCCGCGGGCGGCGCCGAGCACCCGTCCGTCGGCGGCGACGAGCGCCACGTCGGTCTTGCTGTTGCCCGCGTCGACGGCGAGGACCCCGCCGGGGACGAGCGGCGGCCCCATGGTCAGGCCCACGCGAAGTGCTCCCGGTTGTGCGCGACGAGACGGTCGGTCAGCTGCTCGGCCAGGTCGTACTGGCCGACCAGCGGGTGGGCGAGCAGCGCGGTGAAGACGCGGTCGCGGCCGCCGCGCAGGGCGGCGTCGAGAGCCAGGTCCTCGTACGCCGTCACGTTCGCCACCAGCCCGGCGAAGAGCGGCTCCAGCGGCGGGACGGGCAGCGGCTGCGCGCCCTGCGGGCCCACCGTGGCCGGGACCTCGATGACGGCGTCGTCGGCGAGGAAGGGCAGGGTGCCGTTGTTGTAGGTGTTGACCACCTGCACGTCCCCCTCGGCCGTGGGCCGCAGCAGGGAGGCGGCCAGTGCCACCGCGGCCTCGGAGTAGAAGGCGCCGCCGCGCTTGGCGAGCAGCTCGGGCTTCTCGTCCAGCGCCGGGTCGCCGTACATCTCCAGCAGCTCCTTCTCCATCGCGGCGACCTGCGAGGCCCGCGACGGGGTGGTCCGCAGCTCGCGCACCACCTCGTCGTGCGCGTAGTAGTAGCGCAGGTAGTACGAGGGGACGACGCCGAGGCGGTCCAGGACCGGGCGCGGCAGGTGCAGGTCGGCGGCGATGTCGTCGCCGTGCTCGGACAGCAGCTTCGGCAGCACGTCCTCGCCGCCGGGGCCGCCGATGCGCACCGCGCGCTCCCACGTCAGGTGGTTGAGGCCGACGTGGTCGAGGTGCACCTGCTCGGGCGCCACGCCGAGGCGGGCGGCGAAGCGGCGCTGGAAGCCGATGGCCACGTTGCACAGCCCGACCGCGCGGTGGCCGGCCTGGAGCAGGGCCCGGGTGACGATGCCGACCGGGTTGGTGAAGTCGATGATCCACGCCTCGGGTGCGAGCCGGCGCACCTGCTCGGCGATGTCCAGCACCACCGGCACCGTGCGCATCGCCTTGGCGAGGCCGCCCGCGCCGGTCGTCTCCTGGCCGACGCAGCCGCACTCCAGCGGCCAGGTCTCGTCCTGGTTGCGCGCGGCCTGCCCGCCGACCCGCAGCTGGAGCAGCACCGCGTCGGCGCCCTCGACGCCGGCCGCGAGGTCGGAGGTGGTGACGATGCGGCCCGGGTGCCCCTGCTTGGCGAAGATCCGCCGGGCCAGCCCGCCGACCAGTTCCAGGCGGTGCGCGTCCGGGTCGATCAGCGCCAGCTCCTCGACGGGCAGGGTGTCGCGCAGCCGCGCGAACCCGTCGATCAGCTCGGGGGTGTACGTGGACCCGCCGCCCACGACTGCCAGTTTCATCCCTTGACTCCCGTCAGGGTCACGCCTTCGATGAAGGCCTTTTGCGCGAAGAAGAAGACCACGATCACCGGCGCCATCACCAGAACGGTCGCGGCCATGGTCAGGTTCCAGTTGGTGTGGTGCGCCCCCTTGAAGGACTCCAGCCCGTAACTGAGCGTCCAGGCAGCCGGATTGGAGCTGGCGTAGATCTGCGGACCGAAGTAGTCGTTCCAGCAGTAGAAGAACTGGAAGAGCGCGACGGCGGCGATCGCCGGCCGGATCATCGGGATGATCACCCGGATGAGGGTGCGCAGTTCACCGCAGCCGTCGACCCTGGCGGCCTCGGTGTACTCCTTCGGGATGGTCAGCAGGAACTGCCGCAGCAGGAAGATCGTGAAGGCGTCGCCGAAGGCCATCGGGATGATGAGCGGCCACAGCGTGCCGTCCAGGCCCAGCTGCTTGGTCCAGAACAGGTACATCGGGATGACGATCACCTGTGGCGGCAGCATCATCGTGGAGATGACCAGCACCATCACCAGGTTGCGCCCGCGGAAGCGGAACTTGGCGAGCGCGTACGCCACCGGCAGCGACGACACGACCGTCAGCGTGGTGCCGACGACGGCGTAGATCAGGGTGTTGCGCCACCAGGTCAGGAAGCCCGGCGTGTGCCACACGGTGCTGAAGTTGGACCACTGCCAGGTGTGCGGCCACAGGTCCCGGGTGAGGGCCTGGTTGTCCGTCATCACCGCGGTGAGGAAGACGAAGACGAAGGGCAGCACGAAGAACGCGGCGGCGGCGATGCCGAGGGCGTGCACCGCGATCCAGTTCAGCCGCGCCTTGCGGCGCGCGGTGCGCCGGGCCCGCGCGTCCGCCGGTCGGCTCGGGGCCTGGGCGGCGGGGGCGGTGAGCGTTGCGTGGGTCATGGCTCAGTCCTCCTTTTCTGGTCGGCCTTCCTTCTCGCGCCCTGCGCGGACGGCCGCGTGCCTCGGCCGGCCACTCCGGCCGCTCGATCGTCAGTCCTCATGCGCCGTCAGGAATCCGTTGCGCCGCCGCATCAGCAGCGCGGTGAAGGCCATCGAGAGCACGAAGAGGACGAGCGCGATGACGCACGCGGAGCCGTAGTCGAAGCGCTGGAAGCCGCGCTCGTAGACCAGCTGGGGCAGGGTCAGCGTCGACTTGTCGGGGTAGCCGGGCTCGAACTGCTGGCCCGAGTTGCCGATGATGCCGGACGCGACCTTCCCCGCCACCAGCGGCTGCGTGTAGTACTGCATGGTCTGGATGACCCCGGTGACCACCGCGAACATCACGATCGGCGAGATGTTGGGCAGCGTCACGTAGCGGAAGCGCGACCACGCGCCTGCGCCGTCCAGCTCGGCGGCCTCGTACTGCTCCTTGGGCACGTCGAGCAGCGCGGCCATGAAGATGACCATCAGGTCGCCGATGCCCCACACCGCGAGGATCGTCAGCGCAGGCTTGGACCAGTGCGGGTCGGTGAACCAGCCCGGGGTGGCGACGCCGAGGTCGCCGAGGATGTGGTTGACCGGGCCCGTACCGGGGTTGAGGAGGAAGACGAACGCCATGGTCGCGGCGACCGGCGGGGCCAGGTAGGGCAGGTAGAACGCGGTGCGGAAGAAGCCCGCGCCGGTCTTGATCTTGGTGATCAGCAGGCCGACGCCGAGGCCGAAGACGACCCGCAGCGTGACCATCACGACCACCAGCCACAGCGTGTTGCGCAGCGCCGGCCAGAAGAACGGGTAGTCGCGGAAGACGTACGTCCAGTTCTTCGTGCCGCTCCACGTCGGCGGGTTGACGCCGTTGTAGTGCATGAAGGAGAAGTAGACGGTGGAGACCAGCGGGTAGGCGAAGAAGACGCTGAACCCGATGATCCACGGGGACAGGAAGGCGAGGTTGCGCAGCGCCGCCTTGCGGCGCCGGGCCTTCAGCAGGGGGTGGACGGCGGCGCTCATCACTGGGCCTGCGCGATGTCCTTGTCGACCTGCGTGTCGACACCCCGCAGACCGGCGGTGAGGTCCTTGGCCTTGCCCGACTCGTAGGAGTAGCCGAAGTCCTGCAGCGTCACCTGGTAGGCGCCGCCGTTGACGCTCGGCGGGGTGGTGGTGCTGTTCGGGTTCTGCGCGATGTCGAGGAAGGTCTTGAAGCCCGGGTCCTGGTCCAGCTTCGGGGACTTCAGGGCGGCGAGCGTGGACGGCACGTTGTGGATGGCGTTGGCGAAGGACACGACCGCGTCGGTGTCGGTGGTCATGAACTTCACCAGCTCCCAGGCGGCGTTCTTCTTCGCGCTGGTGTTGGCGACACCGATGACGGTGCCGCTCAGGTAGCCCTTGCCGTACGTGTCGGCCTGGTCGTCGGGCACCGGGAAGGGCGCGACCGCGAGGTCGTTCATGCCGGCGTCCTTGGCCATGCCGAGCCGCCACTCGCCGTCGATGCCCATCGCGACCTGACCGGTGTGCAGCGGGTTCTTGGCGCCGAACTCGTCACCGAAACCGGAGCGGTACTTCTCCAGCTTGGAGAAGCCGCCGAGCGCCTTGACCATCTCCTGCTGCCAGGTGAACATCGCGGCGAATCCGGGGTCCTTGGCGATCTGCGACTTGCCGTCCGCGTCGAAGTACTTCACGCCCCACTGCGCGGCAAAGTGGCCCGGGGTGGACTCGTAGCCGTGGAAGTCCGGCATGAAACCGAGCTGGGTGTAGCTGTCGCCGGAGGCCTTGGTGAGCTTGACGGCGTCGTCCTTGAACTCGCTGAGGGTCTTCGGCGGCGCCGTGATGCCGGCCGCGGCGAATTCCTTCTTGTTGTAGTAGAGGCCGTACGCGTCGCCGAGCAGCGGCAGGGTGCAGCGCTTGCCCTGGAACTGGGTGTACTCCAGCATCGGCTTGGGGAAGGTCGTCTCGGGGTCGATCGCCGACTTCTTCAGGAAGGGCGCGAGATCGGCGAAGGTGCCCGAGGAGCAGAACTGCCCGACGTTGTCGGTGGTGAAGGACGACACGACGTCCGGGGCCTTGTCGCCGCCGGCCCGCAGCGCCTGGTTGATCTTGTCGTCGGTGATGTTGCCCTGCACCTTGACGTGGATGTTGGGGTGCGTCTTCTCGAAGCGGGCGACGTTGTCGTTGATGGCTTTCAGCTCGTTGGGGGCCGTCCACCCGTGCCAGAAGGTGATCGTGACGTCCTTGCCGGCGTCGTCGTCGGCCGAGGTGGTGCTCTGGCCGGTGCACGCGCTCGCGAGCAGGGCAATCGCGGCGCTCGCCGCCACGGCGGCCGCGGCCTTGCGGATACGGGTCACTGCTCTCTACCTCCGGGGGTTCTGCGGCCGGTCGGGGCCGGTCGAGGGTGTGCGGTGCCGCCGGGACGGCGGGGTGCCGTTCCGCTGCGGATGGTGCGGGTGGACGGGTCGGGGTGTACGGGGGCTCAGCGTGAGGTGTCGAACACCTCGTCGCGGGTCGTGGCGAGGGCGCTTTCCAGCGCGCCGGTCAGGACGGGGTGCATCTCCACGGTGCCCAGCACCAGCCGGGGCCGGGGCACCGCGAGTTCGGCCAGCTCGGACTGGATGAGGGCGCGCAGCGGCTCGCCGCCCGCGACGGCGACGTTCCCGGCCAGCACGATCAGCTCCGGGTCGACGACGGCCACCAGCGAGGCGAGGCCGACCGCCATCCCGGTGGCGCAGCGCGCCAGCAGCTCGGCGTACGGGCCGTCGGCGGCCTGCTCGCACTCCTCGTGCACGGCCGCGGCCTTGCCGAGCACCATTGCGGCGGCGTCCGGGAGCGGGGCGTCGGGGATCTCCAGGCCCAGCTCGCGGGCGTTGCGCAGCACCGCGTTGCAGCCGGCCAGCTCCTGGAAGCCGCCGTTGTTGGCCCGGGTGACGTTGCGGACCAGCGGGGTGCCGGGCACGGGCAGGAAGCCGACCTCGCCCGCGCCGCCGGTCCAGCCGCGGTGCAGCCGGCCGTTGATCATGAGGGCGGCGCCGATGCCCTCCTCGTTCCACAGCAGGACGAAGTCGTCGTGGCCGCGGGCGGCGCCGACACGCTGCTCGGCGACGGCGGCGAGGTTCACGTCGTTGTCGTAGTCGAGCGGCATCGGCAGGGCTGCGGCCAGCTCGTCCAGCAGCGCGGGGGAGTGCCAGCCGGGCAGGTGGCTGGCGTAGCGCAGCCGCCCGGTGCTGGGGTCGAAGGCGCCCGGGGTGCCGATGACCGCGCGGTGCACGTCGGGGCGGCTGAGCCCGGCGGCCTTCACGGCGCCGTCCAGTGCCGCGACGACCTGCTCGACGGCGCCCCCGGACCGGCGGCGCGGGGTGGGCAGCCGGAAGGAGCCCACGGTGCGGCCGGTGATGTCGGCGACCGCGGCCCGGATACGCTCGGTCGTCACGTCCAGGCCCGCGACGTAGGCGGCTGCCGGGTTGACCGAGTAGAGCTGCGCGTTCGGCCCGGGGTGGCCCGCGGTGGTGCCGGTGGCGAGCACCAGTCCGGCCGCTTCCAGACGGGCCAGCAGCTGCGAGGCCGTCGGCTTGGACAGGCCGGTGAGTTTGCCGATCCGGGTGCGGGAGAGGGTGCCGTGCTCCAGCAGGAGGTCGAGCGCGGCGCGGTCGTTCATGGCGCGCAACACGCGCGGGGTGCCAGGGGTGCCAGCCATGCGCGCCATCCTCCCTCAGTTCACTGTTAGGAAACCTTCCTATCGGTGGACGTCAAGGTAGGCCCGGCGTCGGCGGAGCGTCAAGGGATGCGCGGGGGAGTCGGCCAAGTCGTTACCGGCGCGGCCGCCGCCTCCGCGGCCGGGGTACGGGCCCCCCGGCGGCGAGCGGACGCGGGTCCGGAGAACGGGCTCTCCGGCGGCTGAGCGTGTACGGGTCACGGGTCCGGAGAACGGGCTTCTCCGGCGGCTGAGCGGTCACGGCCACGGATCCGGAGAACGGGCTCTCCGGCGGCCGGGCGCGTACGGGTCACGGGTCCGGAGAACGGGCTCTCCGGCCGGGATCAGGAGCCGTAGAGCTCCGTCATCTCCGTGATCGTGCTGCCGTCCAGGACGACGTCGTAGTAGTTCTGGCCGTAGCAGAATTCCTTGGACTTCTGGGCCTGGCCGCCGTCCCAGGTGTCACCGTTCGGGTCGGCGCACGATTTCACGTGCGCGATTCCCGTTTCCGGGCCTTCCGTGGCCCCGCGCTTCTCGGGCCCCTTCTCCCCGAGGATCGTGATCTTCGCGCTGAGCGAGAGCGCGTAGGTCTTGAGCGCGCCCACCGGGTGGTAGGCCGCGCCCTCGTTCATCGTCGGATCGCACGAGGCCTTCGCTTCGCGCGCGATGACGTTGTTCATCGCGCCCTCCACGTTGTTGACCCAGATGTAGGAATGGCCCGGCGCCAGGGTCGGGCAGGAATTGTGGTCCTCGCCCGCCGCTGTCGCCTTAGGTGCCTTGGGTGTGGCGGCATTGCCGGCCCCCGCGGTCGGGCTGCCGGTGTCGTCGGCCACCGGGTCGTCGGGTCCGCAGGCGGCGAGAGTGAACGCCGCGGACGCGATGACCAGGGCGGCCAGAATTTTCCGAGTGGAAATAGGAACCCCCGATTCCGGCCCGCGTGCCGGTGCGGCACGCGGGTGACTTGGTTCAAGCCGGAGCAGGGTAGCGAAGGCGTCGGCGATCTTGTCAAATCCCGAACGGCCGGTCATTTCGGACGCGCGCGAGGTGGGATTTCCGCCGCCCGCCGGACGCCGGTGCCGCGGAAAAGGCGGGCTCGGTCCTCACCGGCGGTCGAGGACCGGTTCGCGCCCGCGTCCGGAGCGGGCCGGCTCAGTCCTCGCCGGACGCCGGCGACGGCACGGCCGTGGGGCGCTGGCCCGCGGGCGGCGGGGCGCTCTCGTCGGCGCCGGGCGGCATCGGGGCGCCCTCGGCGGCGTCGGCCGCGGGGTCGGTCACGGTTGCGGCGGGGGCGCCGCCGGACAGCGGGATGCCCTCACGGTCGAAGGCCTGCTTGATCCGCCAGCGCAGCTCGCGGGCGACCGGCGCGGCCTTGCCCGGCATGGTCTTGGCCTGGAGCTGTATCACCGAGAACTCCGGGCCCACCGACTCCAGGCCCAGCATCTTCACCGGCTCCCACAGGTACTCGTCCCAGGGGTCCTCCTTGCCCATGACGTCCGCGGTCTCGGTGATCACCGTGCGTGCCCGCGTGAGGTCGGCCCCCGCGCCCACCTGGACGTCCACCGCGGCCGTCGCCCAGCCCTGGCTGAGGTTGCCGATCCGCTTGACCTCGCCGTTGCGGACGTACCAGATCTCGCCGTTGTCGCCGCGCAGCTTGGTCACCCGCAGGCCCACCTCGACGACCGTGCCGCTCGCCACGCCCGCGTCAATGACGTCGCCGACGCCGTACTGGTCCTCCAGGATCATGAACACGCCGGACAGGAAGTCCGTCACCAGGTTGCGCGCGCCGAAACCGATCGCGACACCGGCGACCCCCGCGCTGGCCAGCAGCGGGGCCAGATCGATCCGCAGCACCGACAGCACGGTGAGCGCCGCGGTGCCCAGGATCAGGAAGGACGCCACGCTGCGCAGCACCGAGCCGATGGCCTCGCTGCGCTGCCGCCGCCGCTCGGCGTTGACCAGCAGCCCGCCCAGCGCGGTCGCCGCCGCGGCCTCGGCGCCGCGGTTCATCCGCTCGATGAGCTTGCTTATCGTGCGCCGGACGATGGTGCGCAGCGCTATCGCGATGACCAGGATCAGCACGATCCGCAGGCCCGCGCTCAGCCATCCGGCCCAGTTGTCGTCGACCCAGCTCCCGGCCTGCGAGGCGGTCTGGGAGACGGAGTCGAGGGGGGCGGCGGGTGGGGGCGTCGCGGTGGACACGGGCGGAGACCTCCGGAGTGTTTCGAAGCATCCACAGTAACGAAGGACCGATGCCGTTCCGTTGTCCCGTCCGAGGGGCGGAAAGGCGTCCGGCGGGGGAGAAAATGGGGGAAGAAGGGGGGATAACCAGGGGAGCGGCGCCTGTCGGGGAGGTTCGGTGTGGTCCAAAACACTTCCGCTCCGTTACCCGGGCATGGTGGCGCCTCGCCCCGCCTTCCGGAGAGACTGAGACAGATCGTCCCGGCGCGAGCCACGCGCCGCCGGCGTTAAAGGAGGCATACGTGCCGCATGTCCTGGTCCTGAACGCGTCGTACGAGCCGCTCGGCGTCGTACCGCTCCGCCGTGCGCTTGTCCTCGTGCTCAACAACAAGGCCGTGTGCCTTGAGGAATCCGGCGCCTACCTGCACAGCGAGACACAGGCTCTGCCAGCGCCCAGTGTCGTCAAACTGACCAAATTCGTCCGCGTCCCTTTCCGCGGCACCGTTCCGCTCACCCGCAGGGCCCTCTTCGCCCGCGACGGCGGCCGCTGCGCCTACTGCGGCGGGGCCGCCACCAGTGTCGACCATGTGATCCCGCGCAGCCGCGGCGGCCAGCACGCCTGGGAGAACGTGGTGGCCGCCTGCCGCCGCTGCAACCACGTCAAGGCCGACCGCCACGTCGCCGAGCTCGGCTGGCGGCTGCGCCATCAACCCGCACCGCCCACCGGACTGGCCTGGCGCATCATCGGCACCGGCCACCGGGACCCGCGGTGGCTGCCATATCTGCAACCCTTCGGCGCGGATGACGCCCTGGCCCGGATCGACGGCATATCGGCCTGAGATCCGGGCCTTCGTGTGTCACGGGGTGCCCACCGCCACCCGGTGGGCCACCCCGTGACGCCGCACGCGCACCACGTCACGGAGGGTGATCGTACCGTCCTGCCGTGATGTCCTGTTCTGCGCGACGCCATGTCCGCTGACGGCGGCACCGGAGTTGTCCACAGCGGTTCCGCGGGGTGAACGGGTCGCGTGCGAGGATGGCTGTCTCACCTGACGAGAAGGAGTTGGGCCACCGTGCCTGGTACGAACCTCACGCGCGAGGAGGCGCAGCAGCGGGCGGGTCTGCTGACTGTGGACGGCTACGAGATCGAACTGGACCTGACGGGGGCCCAGGAGGGGGGGACGTTCCGGTCACGGAGCAAGGTGGTCTTCGACGTCGCGGGCGACGGTGGCACGAGCTTCATCGACCTGGTGGCGCCGGAGGTGCACGAGGTGGTGCTCAACGGAGCGCCGCTCGACCCGGCGGAGGTGTTCAAGGACTCGCGGATCGCCCTGGAGTGGCTGCCCGGCGGGCGCAACGAACTGGTGGTCGTCGCGGACTGCGCCTACACCAACACCGGTGAGGGCCTGCACCGCTTCGTCGACCCGGTGGACAAGCAGGCGTATCTCTACACCCAGTTCGAGGTGCCCGACTCGCGCCGGGTCTTCGCCGTCTTCGAGCAGCCCGACCTGAAGGGCACCTTCACCTTCACGGTCAAGGCCCCCCAGGGCTGGACGGTGGTGTCGAACTCGCCGACGCCCGAGCCGTCGTCCGACGGAGTCTGGTCTTTCGAGCCGACCCCGCGGATCTCGTCGTACATCACGGCGCTGATCGTCGGCCCCTACACCTCGGTGCACAGCAGCTGGGAGGGCGACGGCCGCAGCGTCCCGCTGGGCGTCTACTGCCGCCCCTCGCTCGCCGAGCACCTCGACGCCGAAGCCATCTTCGAGGTCACCCGGATCGGCTTCGACTGGTTCCAGGAGAAGTTCGACTTCGGATACCCGTTCGCCAAGTACGACCAGCTGTTCGTGCCCGAGTTCAACGCGGGCGCCATGGAGAACGCCGGGGCGGTGACGATCCGCGACCAGTACGTCTTCCGCTCCAAGGTCACCGACGCCGCCTACGAGGTGCGCGCCGAGACCATCCTGCACGAGCTGGCGCACATGTGGTTCGGCGACCTGGTCACCATGGAGTGGTGGAACGACCTGTGGCTGAACGAGTCGTTCGCCACCTACACCTCCATCGCCTGCCTCGCGCACGCCGACGGCTCCGCCTGGCCGCACGCCTGGACGACCTTCGCCAACACCATGAAGACCTGGGCCTACCGGCAGGACCAGCTGCCCTCGACCCACCCGATCATGGCGGAGATCAACGACCTCCAGGACGTGCAGGTCAACTTCGACGGCATCACCTACGCCAAGGGCGCCTCGGTGCTCAAGCAGCTCGTGGCGTACGTGGGGATGGACGAGTTCTTCACCGGCGTCCAGGCCTACTTCAAGCGGCACGCCTGGGGCAACACCCGCCTCGCCGACCTGCTCGGCGCGCTGGAGGAGACCTCGGGCCGCGACCTGAAGGCCTGGTCGAAGGCCTGGCTGGAGACGGCGGGCATCAACGTGCTGCGCCCGGAGATCGCCGTCGACGCCGAGGGCGTCGTGACGTCCTTCGCCGTCCGCCAGGAGGCGCCCGCACTGCCCGCCGGGGCCAAGGGCGAGCCCGTGCTGCGCCCGCACCGCATCGCCGTCGGCGCGTACGACCTCCAGGACGGCACGCTGGTCCGCACCCGGCGCATCGAGCTGGACGTGGACGGCGAGCTGACCGAGGTGCCCGACCTCGTCGGCGCCCGCCGCCCCGACGTGGTGCTGCTCAACGACGACGACCTGTCCTACGCCAAGATCCGGCTCGACGAGCAGTCCCTCGCCGTCGTCCGCGACCACGTCGGCGACTTCACCGAGTCGCTGCCCCGCGCGCTGATCTGGGCCTCCGCCTGGGACATGACGCGCGACGGCGAGGTCGCCACCCGCGACTACCTGGAGCTGGTGCTGCACGGCATCGGCAAGGAGACCGACATCGGCGTGGTGCAGTCGCTGCACCGCCAGGTCAAGCTCGCCCTCGACCTGTACGCCGACCCGGCCTGGCGCGAGACGGGACTGGCCACCTGGACGGCCGCCGCGCAGCAGCACCTCGCCGACGCCGCGCCCGGCAGCGACCACCAGCTCGCCTGGGCCCGCACCTTCGCCGCGACCGCCCGCACCGACGAGCAGCTCGACGTGCTCGCCGGGCTGCTCGACGGCTCGGCCGGCTACGAGGGCCTCGCCATCGACACCGACCTGCGCTGGACGCTGCTGCTGCGGCTCGCCGCGACCGGTCGCGCCGACGAGCAGGCCATCGCCGCCGAACTCGCCCTCGACCCGACGTCCGCGGGCGAGCAGCACGCCGGTGCCGCCCGCGCCGCCCTCCCGACCGCGCAGGCCAAGGCCGCGGTCTGGTCGGCGGTCGTCGAGTCCGACACGCTGCCCAACGCCATGCAGGAGGCCGTCATCGCCGGCTTCGCGCAGGCCGACCAGCGCGAACTGACGGCGCCCTACGTGGAGAAGTACTTCGCCGCGATCAAGAAGGTGTGGGCCGAGCGCAGCAACGAGATGGGCCAGCAGATCGTCGTCGGCCTCTACCCGGCGCACCAGGTCTCGCAGGCGACGCTGGACACGACCGACGCCTGGCTCGCCACCGCCGACCCGGCCCCGGCCCTGCGCCGCCTGGTCATCGAGAGCCGCGCGGGCGTCGAGCGCGCCCTGCGGGCCCAGGAGGTGGACGCGGTGTCCACCACGGACTGACCCCGGCCGGCCCCGGGGTACGTCACCCCGGGGCCGGAGGCTGCGCGCCGTGGATCCGCTACGGGCGGGGCGCCGGGTACGTCACCGGCGGCCGTCCGTCCCGGGCGGGTCGCGCGGGCCCGCCCGGACGCCGGACCCTCACCGGCCGGCCGCCGGCTGTGCGGGAGCGCGGGCCGCGGTCGGGGCGGGCCAGGTGCGGGAGGGCGGCGGAAGGCGCACGGCCGCGTCCGGCAGGCTGCGTTCCAGCCGGAGCAGCAGGGCCGCGGCGCCCAGGGCGGTACCGGTCAGCAGCAGCCACGGCAGCCGCGGGTCGGCGGCGGCCAGCGCGGTGAACAGCGACGGCGCCAGGATCATCGCGAGCGACCAGGACAGCTGGTACGCCGCCATGTAGCGCCCGCGCAACGCCTCGGGCGCCGCGGCCACGGCCAGCGAACTCGCCGCCGGGCTGTGCACGGTCTCGCCCGCGGTGTAGAGCGTGACCAGCGCCAGCAGCAGCCCCGCCGCCGCCCACCCGGCCGTGGGCCGCACGGTGGCCAGCAGCCCCAGCCCCGCGAAGGACGCGGCGAAGAGCACCGCGCCCAGCGCCGCCGCCCGGGTACGCCGGGCCCCGCCCCGCCGGGTGCGCCGGGCGACATGCACCCCGCCCACGGCACACAGCACCGTGTTGAGGGTGAAGGCCGCGCCGGTCAGCGCCTCCGGCCCGTGCAGCGGGCCCGCGATGAAGAGCGGGAAGAGCACGCCGAGGGCCGAGTAGCCCAGTGCGGTGAGGAAGTTGGCGCCGGTGAGGGCCAGGAAGGGGCGGTCGGCGGCGACCACCCGGTAGCCCGCCCCCGCCGTCGCCCGCGGGGCCTGCGCCGGTCGCCGCCCGGCGGGGGCGTGGACGCGGCGCATCAGCAGGAAGGCGACGCCGAAGCTCGCCGCGTTCAGCCACGCCGCGAGCGTGAAACCGCGGTCCCCGGCGAGCGAGACCACCAGCGAGGCGAGCAGCGCGCCCGCCCCCAGCCCGCCGTTGCGCAGCGCCCGGGACGCGGCTTGCAGGCGGTCCCGGTCCGCGGCCGCCGCCACCTCGCCGATCCAGGACTGCTGCACCGCGGGGAAGGCCCGGTCCCCGAGCGCGGTGCCGAGCGCGACGGCCGCGAAGGCGGGCAGCGCGGCGGCGAAGGGGTAGAGCGCGAAGCCGGTGCCCCGCACCCCGTAGAGCACGAGCTGCACCCGCCGGGCGCCGAACCGGTCCACCGCCGCGCCGGCCAGCGGCAGCCCCGCCATGCCGACCAGTCCCACCACGCTCAGCACCGCGCCGACGGTGGCGAAGGACAGCCCCGTGAGGTGGTGGAAGAACACCAGGCTGAAGGGCACGTACATGCCGGAGCCGACCGCGTCGACAGCCATCGCGGTGAGCATGGCCCGTTCGCCGGGCAGGCGGTCCTGCGCGGGGCGGCGGCGCAGCAGGGGGAGGGGCATGGGTGGCTCCGTGAGTAGATTGGCAGTCATTAGCTTAGCTCTAAGCTAGTTAACGTCAAGCTACTTTCTTGCCGTCGAGCGGCCGTACGCCCGATACTGGCGGGATGCGACATGGTGCGGAGAGCGAGGGGGGCGCTGAGCGCGCCGAGGGCTCTGCGGGTGCTGAGGCGGGTGACGCCGTTGACGCGATCACCGCGCAATGGGCCGTCGAACGGCCCGAGCTCGACACACTCGCCATGGCCGTCTACGGACGCGTCTACCGCATCGCGCGGGTGATGGGCGACCGGATGGAGACGGAGTACCAGCGGTACGGCATCGGGCGGGGGGAGTTCGACGTCCTCGGGACGCTGCGGCGGGCGGGCACGCCCTACACGCTGTCGCCGCGCGAGCTGTCCGCGACGCTCATGCTCACCACCGGGGGGATGACGGGTCGCCTCGACAAGCTGGAGCGCGCGGGGCTGCTGGTCCGTTCGCCCGACCCGCACGACCGCCGCGGGCTCCGGGTGACCCTCACCGACAGGGGCGTCGAGGTGGTCGACCGCGCGCTCGTCGCGGGGCTCGCCGTCCAGCACGATGCGCTTGCCGCGCTGGCTCCGGAGGAAGGGGCTCAGCTTGCCGCGCTGCTGCGGCGCCTGCTCGCGGCGTCTGCCGCGGGCGCGTGAGGGGCTGCCCCTTGCGGTGGGTGCTGCGGCTTTCCGCGGGTGGGGGCTGAGCGCGCAGTTCTCCCCCAGAGCTGCGCCTGGGAGGTACCCCCACGCGCCCCTAAGGGGTTGCCGCTTGCGGTGGCACGCCGGGCGCGCCGCCGTCGTAGCTTGTCGCGTAGTTCTCCCTTAGAGCTGCGCCTGGGAGGTACCCCCACGCGCCCCCTAAAACGCTCGCCCCGCGCGGCAGCGGCAGCCCTTCCGGAGGGGCTTGCGCGTGCCGCGCAGGGCGACAAACCAGGGGCGCGGGGAACTGCGCGGCCAATCACAGGAACGGGACGATCCCGCGACGGCGGAAAGTGGCAGCCCAGCGGGAAGGGGCGCGTGGGGGTACCTCCCAGGGGCAGCTCTGGGGGAGAACTGCGCGCTCAGCCACGACGGCGCGGCGGGCGCGCGGGACGCCGCAAGGGGCGGCCCCTTGCGGCGTGAACCGTCAGGCACCCCGCAGGGAGTGGCTACTTGCGGGACTTGTCCGTCACGATGACGAGGCCCGCGATGACCGCGAAAGCCACGATCGGGATGGCGACGTAGAGGCCGAGGGTCTGGGCGACGCTCAGGCCCGAGCCCGGGTCGTCGCCGTCGTCGTGCGCCACCGCGAACGCAGGCGACGACAGCAGCATCAGCACCGTGGCGGTCGCAGTGACGACGCCGGCGCGCATGACCTTCTTGGTGAGCTTCTTGTCCACGTGGCCAATGTAGTGACCACCTCCGCGGGCCGCGCGCCCGGGGGTGCCTAAGAGGGGGCCGCGAGGGCGCGGCGGATCTCCTCGGTGAGGGCGTGCAGGCGGCGGGAGGCCGCGAGCTGTTCGAGGGCGAGGGGGTTGCCCTCGGCGTCGGCGACGGGAAGCCGCCAGTTGGGGTACTGGTTCCATGTGCCCGGCAGGTTCTGCGGGCGGCGGTCGCCGACGCCGTCGCCCAGCCAGACGCCGACCATCCGTGCGGGGGTGGCCACCAGGAAGCGGTGGACGGCCTTCACCACGGCCTCCTCGTCCGACGCGCCCTCGGGGAGCAGGCCGAGCCGCCCGAGCAGGGCGATCCATTCGGCGACCTCCGCGGCGTCGTCCGCCTCTTCCTCCTCCAGGGGCCGGGTGAGCAGGCCCAGGCGGTGCCGCAGGCCGACGTGCTCGCCGGTGAGCCGGGCGGCGGTGCTCGGCAGGTCGTGGGTCGTGGCGGTGGCCAGGCAGGCCTCCCGCCAGGCGTCCGGCGGCAGGGGGAGGGGCCGCCGGTCCGCCTCCGGTGCGGCCCCGGGGCCGGGATCCTCCGTCGCCGGGTCCGGGTCCGGGTCCGGGTCCGTCCGCGGCGCGGCCCCCGTCCCGTAGTCCCGTTCGAACCAGAGCACCGAGGTGCCGAGGATGCCGCGGTCGGCCAGCTCTTCCCGGACGCCGGGTTCGACCGTGCCGAGGTCCTCGCCGATGACGACGGCGCCCGCCTCGTACGCCTCCAGGGCCAGCAGGCCGAGCAGGGCGTCCGCGTCGTAGCGGACATATGTGCCCTCGGTCGGGGGGCGGCCCTCGGGCACCCACCAGAGGCGGAAGAGGCCCATGACGTGGTCGATGCGCAGGCCGCCCGCGTGGCGCAGCATGCGGGCGACGAGGTCGCGGTAGGGCGCGTAGCCGGTGGCGGCGAGGGCGTCGGGGCGCCAGGGCGGCAGGCCCCAGTCCTGGCCGCGGGCGTTGAAGGCGTCCGGCGGGGCGCCCGTGGACATGCCCGTGGCCAGCACGTCCTGCATCGCCCAGGCGTCGGACCCGGCCGGGTTGACGCCCACGGCCAGGTCGTGGACGACGCCGACGGCCATCCCCGCGTCGCGGGCCGCCCGCTGGGCCGCCGCGAGCTGGCTGTCGGTCAGCCAGCCGAGCCAGCAGTGGAAGTCGACCCGCTCCTGGTGCTCGCTGCGGGCCCGTGCCACCTGTGCCGAGCGCGGGTCGCGCAGGCCCGCGGGCCAGGTCCGCCAGTCGGGGCCGTGCAGCTCGGCGAGCATCGACCAGGTGGCGTGGTCGTCGAGCGCCTGGCCCTGCGCGGCGAGGAAGTCGGCGTAGGCGGCGCGCCGCCCGGGGCTGAGCGGCACCTCCCGCAGCAGCTCCAGGGCCTGCGACTTCAGCTCCCAGACGGCGTCCCGGTCGATGAGGCTGTCCTTGAGCAGCACGGTGTCGCGCAGCGTCGCGGCCTTGGCCAGCAGTCGCGCCGCGGCGGCGCGCGCGTCGGGCGGCAGGTAGGCGTACTCCGGGATCTCCTCGATCCGCAGATAGACCGGATCGGGGAAGCGCCGGGAGGACGGGCGGTACGGCGACGGGTCGGTGGGACGTCCCGGTACGGCCGCGTGCAGCGGGTTGATCTGCACGAACCCCGCGCCCAGCGCCCGCCCGGACCACGCGGCCAGCTCCGCCAGGTCACCCAGGTCGCCCATGCCCCACGAGCGGCGCGACAGCACCGAGTAGAGCTGCGCCATGAAGCCGAACGTCCGCCCGCGCGGACCCGGCAGCCGGGTCGGCGCCACGACCAGGTCACCGCGCGCGGACCGCCCGTCCGGCGCGACCGCGCGCAACCCGTAGCGCCCCGGGCGGCCCGGCAGCCGGCTCAGCGCCTCGCCCGCCGCGGTCTCGACGGTGACCTCGGTGCCCTCCGGCAGCCCCGTCAGCGTCTCCCCGGCGCGCAGCACCGTGCAGGGCGGCAGCAGCCGCCGCGCGGCCCGCGCCTCGTACCCGGCGAGGGCGGCGCGTACCGCGTCGGGCGTGGACGCGTCCACGCCGAGGGCGGCGAGCACGGCCACGACCGTGTCCTCGGCGACCCCGACCTGCTGCCCGGGTGCCGGGCTGTACGTCACATCCACACCGTGCAGCGCGGCAAGCCGTGCCCGGTCCATCGAGCCTCCGTCGTCCACGTCCGGATTTTTCCGGCCGATCACCTCAGCCCTACCCCTTCCGGGGTGTGCCACACCCGTCGCGGAGGGTCATGGTGGGGTTCTCCCCACCCTCCGGAGGGCAGCGGGCGTCATGGTTCACCCGGTCGCCACTCCGTAGCGTCGAGGACATGGCTGCACACGGCACCGTCTCCGCACCCGACGCCCTTCCCCGCGCAGGCGCCCCCGGCGCCTACGCCGTCGAACTCCGCTCGGTCACCCGCACCTACGGGCGCGGCGACACCGCCGCGCACGCGCTGCGCGGCATCGACCTCGCCCTGCCGCGCGGCAGCTTCACCGCCGTGATGGGGCCGTCCGGCTCCGGCAAGAGCACGTTCCTGCAATGCGCGGCGGGCCTCGACCGGCCCAACGGGGGAGAAGTGCTGCTCGGCGGCGAACCCATCACCGGCCTCGGCGAGAACCAGCTCACCAAGCTGCGCCGCCGCCGCATCGGCTTCGTCTTCCAGGCCTTCAACCTGCTGCCGTCGCTGACGGTCCAGCAGAACGTGCTGCTGCCGCTGCGGCTGGCCGGGGCCCGCCCCGACCGCCGCCGCGCACAGACGCTGCTCGCGGAGGTCGGCCTCGACGGATACGGGAGGCGGCGCCCCGGGCAGCTGTCCGGCGGCCAGCAGCAGCGCGTCGCGATCGCGCGGGCGCTCGTCACCGACCCCGAGGTGATCTTCGCGGACGAGCCGACCGGGGCGCTCGACACGGTTACGGCCAAGGAGGTGCTGGGGCTACTGCGCAGGGCGGTCGACGCGCTCGGGGCGACGGTGGTCATGGTCACGCACGACCCCGTCGCCGCGTCGCACGCCGACCGCGTCCTCTTCCTCGCGGACGGCCGCTTCGCCGGGGAGCTGCGCTCCCCCTCTCCCACGGAGGTCG
This sequence comes from Streptomyces sp. NPDC004031, assembly GCF_053604375.1. NCBI lineage: Bacteria > Bacillati > Actinomycetota > Actinomycetes > Kitasatosporales > Streptomycetaceae > Streptomyces > Streptomyces sp. NPDC004031. The sequence continues at coordinate 102,271 of NZ_JBSGHL010000023.1, forward strand.
CCGACCGCATGGTCGCCCTCACGGCCTCCGCCGCCTCGGCCGCCCGGAGCGCGGCATGACGCCGTACCAGCACCCCCGTCGCGCCTTTCCCATGCGCATGCCGCGCCGGGCCCCCGTCTCCGGGCTGCGCGTGCCGCGCGGGGCACTTGTCTTTCGGGGTGCGCGTGCGACGCAGGGGATCCGTTTTTGGGGCTGCGCGTGCCGCGCGGGGGACCCGTTTTTCAGGGGCGCGGGGAACTGCGCGCTCAGGCCCCACCGGGGCGCGGGTAGTCGACCGGCCGAAAGGGGCAGTTCGGTCCGCTCCGGACCAGCGGCCGGTGGTGGGTTGCTCGCGCAGTTCCCCGCGCCCCTGGGGGTGCCCGGCGGGGCATCGCGCACTCGGTGCGTGGTTGGGTCGGGGGCCGCCACGGGGCACCTCCTCGGAATGCGCGTACGACCTCACCCGCAAAGCCGACGCAGTCGATGCGCATTCCTGCGGGGGCACCCCGCACCGTCCCCCTCCAGGGAGCGTCGGCGGCCGTCCCGCTGGTGGGGGCGGAAATGAACGGGCTCGCGCGGGCGTCCGTGCGGTTCAGGCCTGCCTCGTTCGCGGGGACGTTCATCGCGTTGTTCTTCGCCGCGGTCGTCGTCACCGCCTGCGGAACACTGCTCCAGACGGGGCTCACCGCGCATGTCCCGCCCGAGCGGTACGCGCGGGTGCCGGTTGTCGTCGCGCCGCATCCGGAGGCGCGGATCCATGTCGGGCACGGTGACGACGCCGAGACGGAGAAGGAGCCGCTCACCGACACGCCGCGGCTGGACGCCGGGCTCGCCGCCCGGGTCGCCGCGGAGCCGGGGGTGGCCGAGGCTGTCGCGGACACGTCGTTTCCGGTGCAGGACGCCGGGCAGTCCGGGCTGACGGGGCGCAACTGGTCGGCCAGGGTCATCGACGGCGCCGATGTCGTGCAGGGGCGCGCGCCCGGAGCGGGTGAGGTGGTCCTCGACCCGGCGACCGCGCGTGCGGCGCACACCGGCCCCGGGCACAGCGTCACCCTGGCGACGCCGGGCGGTACCACGGCCTTCCGGGTCGTCGGGCTCACCGCGCCCGGGGGCGCGCCCACCGCGTGGTTCGCGGACGCCACCGCGGACCGGCTGTCCGGCCATCCCGGGCTCGCCGACGCCGTCGCGGTGCTGGGCAAGCCCGGTGTGAGCACGGAGCGGCTCGCCGACCGGGCGCGGCACGCGGTCGGCGGTGCCGCCGAGGTGCGGACGGGGAACGGGCGCGGCGCCGCGGAGCAGCCGCAGCTCGCCGAGGCGCGGGAGATGCTCACCGCGCTCGGCGGGTCGTTCGGCGGGATCGCGACCGCCACCGCCGTCTTCGTCGTGATGGGCACCGTCTCGCTGGCGATCGGCCAGCGCGGGCGGGAGATCGCGCTGCTGCGCGCGGTCGGCGCCACCCCGCGGCAGATCCGCCGCACCGTGGCCACCGAGGCGCTGCTGGTCGCGCCGGTCGCCGGTGCGGCGGGCATCCTGCCGGGCATCGCGCTGGCCCGCTGGTGGCTCGACCAGCTCGTGCACAAGGACGCCGTGCCGCACGGCGTGACCCTCTCGGTCGGCTGGATCCCGATGGTCTCGGCCGTCGGCGCCGGGCTGCTCGCCGCGCTCCTCGCGGGGCGGCTCGCGGCCCGCCGCCCGGCGAAGGCGCGGCCCAGCGCCGCGCTGGGCGAGGCGGCCGTGGAACGGCGGCGGCCCGGCGTGATCCGTACGGTGCTGGGGGTGGCGGCCGTCGCGGGCGGGGTCACGCTCGCGATCGTCGCCGCGCACACCACCGGCGACGACGCGGCGAACGTCGCCCTCGGTGTCGTCTTCTGCTTCATGGTCGGCGTCGCGCTGCTCGGACCGGTCGTGGCGTGGCTGGCGTCCGCGCTCCTCGGGCTCCCCCTGCGCGCCGGTGGTGCGCCCGGCGAGCTGGCGGCCGCCAACACCCGCGCCAACGCGCGCCGGCTCGCCTCCGCGATCACGCCCCTCGTACTCGTCACCGCCTTCACCGGAACGCTCGTGTGGATGCAGAGTTCGGTCGCGCACGAGTCGTCCCGGCAGATCAGGGAGGGTGTCGTGGCCGACCAGGTGCTCTCCGGTGGCCCGGGGCTGCCCGCCGACACCGCCGCGCGCGCCGCGCGTACGCCCGGCGTGGACACGGTGGTCGGGGCGCTCCGCAGCGGGGCGCTCTACCGCGCGAGCGGCTCCCTCAACTCCACCAGCGTGCTGGGCGTCGACGGCGACCCCGCCGCGCTGCCCCGCGTCCTCGACCTCGGCGTCCGCGAGGGCTCCCTCGCGGACCTCACCGGCGACGGGCGCACCGTCGCCGTCGACACGCTGCTCGCCGGTTCGGCCGGCGCGCACGTCGGCCACCGCATCTCGCTGTGGCTCGGCGACGGTACGGAGCTGCGGCCCACCGTCGTCGCCGTCTACAGCCGCGGCCTGGGCCTCGGCTCGCTCCTGCTGCCGCGCTCCGTGGTCGCCCCGCACGCGTCCGCCGCGCTCGACACGGAGGTGCTCGTGCACGACGCCCCGGGGGCGGACCACGGCACCGTCCGGCGTGCCCTCGCGGGGCTCGGCGTGCCCGGACTCACCGTCACCGACCGCGCGGGTTACCGCGCGAAGGCCGACCGCGACCTCGAACTCAACGGCTGGGCCAACCGGGTCATGGCCGGGGTCCTCGGCGGCTTCGCCGCGGTCGCCGCGGCCAACACGCTCGTCATGACCGTGCTCGACCGCCGCCGCGAGGTCGCCCTCCTCCGGCTCGCCGGTACGACCCGCCGCCAGGTCCTCCGCATGCTGCGGGCCGAAGCGCTCGTCGTGGCCGTCGCCGGGCTCGGCATCGGCGGGGCGATCGCCTGGATCACCCTCGTCCCCATCGCCCGCGGCCTCACCGGGGCCGCGCCGTACATCCCCCTCACCCAGCCCCTCGCCCTCACCGCCGCCGCCCTCACCCTGACCCTGGCCTCCACCACCCTCCCGGCCCGCGCCCTGCTACGCACCCAGCCCTCCGCAGGCGCCTGACCCGCCGTCCCCTTCGCCCCGGGTTGCCTGTTGCGGTGGTCGTCGCGACCTTCCCTGCGTGGGGGGCTTGTCGCTCCGTTCTCCCCCAGAGCTTCGCCTGGGAGGTGCCCCCACGCGCCCCTGAAAACGCTCACCCTCACCGGCAGGCAGCCGCTGAACCGGCCTGGAGGGGGACGGTGCGGGGTGCCCCCGCAGGAATGCGCTGGGAGTAGCTCACCAACCAGGTAGGAGGGTGAAGGCGCATTCCGAGGAGGTGCCCCGTGGCGGCACCCGACCCAGCGACGGCGGCGCCGCGAAAGGGGCGCGGGGAACGGCGCGAGCAACCCCCACCCACCGCAAGGTCGCACACCGCACCGCAACGAGCCACCCCGCAGCGCCCACCAAAAAGGGGGCGCCCCCCAAAAGGAGGGCGCCCCCAGAAAAGCGGGACGCTACGGCAGCGTCGACGTGATCAGGACAGACCCCGTGCCCGCGGGCGTACCGCCCGCCGTCAGCAGGCTGACCTGCCCGAAGAGCTGGCGCCCGGCGGGCGCGACCGCCGAGGCCACCACGTCGGCGGTGACCACCGCCGACGCACCGTGCGGCAGCGACAGCGTCTGCGGCGCACCCGACCCCACCGTGACCTGCCCGAGCGCAGCGGAGTAGTAGACGTCCTCGTACGCGTACGTCGTCGAGCCGGACGGCACCGAGTAGCCGTCCACCTCGAAGGTGTACTCACCCGGCGCGGGGTTCGCGAGGCTCACGGACTCCTCCGCGTCCCCGTCCGCGCTCTGCGCGACGAGCACGCCGTCGCGGTAGACGAACAGGTCGAGGTCGGCCTGCTGGTCGGACGGCGAGCCGATGGAGACGTCGAGCCGGGAGACGCCCGCCGGCACGGTCAGGTTCGTCGTGCGGGTCTCGCCCTGGGCGATCGTGGGCGTGTCGGTGGCGGCGGAGCCGAGCGGCCCGCCGGTGACCGTACCGCCGCTGATCGGCGCGAAGCCGTTCGTGACGGTCCAGCTCACGGGCGTCGGCTCGCCGACCTTCGCGCTGGGCAGCGTCTGCACCGCCGGGTCGAAGGCGGCGCCGAGCACGGCGACCTTGAGCGTGTAGGGGTTGTCGAGCTGCGGCGAGGTCCTGCGGGCCTCGACCTCGATCTCCCAGACGCCCGGCAGCGGCTGCGCGTACGACCGCAGGTCGGGGCGGCAGGTGTTGGCCGGGTTGTCGTAGTTGGGATAGCAGTCGGGGGTCTGCGTGGAGTCCAGCGGTACACCGTACGGGTGCATGGTGATGAAGCGGGTCTGGCTGCCCGCCTTGAGGCCGCCCATGGAGACCTCCAGCGAGGTGGCCCCGGCCGGGACGGTCAGGAAGTACGAGCGGGTGCTGTCGCGCTGGATGGTCCCGGAGCGGGTGAGCGTGTAGGACGGGCCGGTGACCGGCGTGGAGACGATGACGGTGGCGGCGATCTGCGTGTCCGTGCCGGGCGTCAGCGGGTCGTCGACGTTCAGCAGCGCGCTGTGCACGCCCGCGGCGCGCGGCCGCGCGGTGACCTTGACCGTCACCGGCTTGTTGAGCGGCAGCGACACGACGGGGCTCGCGACCGAGAAGGTGCCGTCGTCGTACGCCCAGCGCAGCGTGTGCAGCAGCGCGTAGGACGGGCCGCCGGTGCGGGTCACGGTGACGGTGTAGGTGCGGCTCTGACCGGTGGTCAGGCCGCCTTCGCGGTCGTAGATGCCGGTGCCGTGGCCGGGCGTCTGGAGGTAGCTGGACAGCGTGGTGTCGACGGGCGCCGTGACGGTGTACGTGTCGGTGGTGCCGCCGCGCTTGAGCAGGTTCCAGGCGGGTGTGACGGCGATGAGGCCGGCGCCCTGGTCGGCGGTCTGGAAGCCGGGGATCGTCTTCGCGGTGCTGATGAGCGCGGTGCGCAGCTGCGCCGGGGTGACGTTCAGGTGCCGGGCCTTGGCGGCGGAGAGCAGCAGGGCGGCGGCGCCGGCGGCCTGCGGGGAGGCCATCGAGGTGCCCTGGAGCATGGCGTAGCCGGGCGGCAGGCTGTAGCCGGCCTCGGCGACGGGCGCGCCGGCCTCCCACGTCGGGATGGCGTTGATGGCGGCGCCGGGGGCGGTGATGACGGGTGCGAGGCCGCCGTCCTCGCGCGGGCCGCGCGCGGAGAAGGGCATCATCGCGTAGGGCACGGTGGTCTGCGAGCCGTAGTTGGCGGCCCATGTCTCGCGGGAGATGGACGCGCCGACGCTCAGCACGTGGTCGGCCAGGCCCGGGTCGCTGATGGTGTTGACGCCGGGGCCGTCGTTGCCCGCGGAGATGACCAGCTGCACGCCGTAGGTGTCGATGAGCTGCTTGTAGAGCAGGTCGCGGGCGCTGGCGCCGTCGTTGAGCGAGCCGAGGCCGCCGATGGACATGTTGACGACGTCGACGTGGTGGTTGATCACCAGGTCGGCCATGCCCTCGGTGAGCGCGATGCTGGTGCAGCTGCCGGTCCAGGTGCAGGCGCGCGAGGAGACGATCTGCGCGCCGGGCGCGGCGCCGTCCATCGCGCCGCCGAACAGCCCGTTGGCGGCGGTGATGCCCGCGACGTGGGTGCCGTGCTCGGCCTCCACGACGCCGATGTTGACGAAGTCGGCCTTCTTGCCCACCCACGTGCCGCCGTAGGGGTCCATCGGGACGTCCTTGCGGATCTCGATGGTGAAGGGGACGGACTCCGAGATGGCCGTGGCGGGGTTGTCCGTGCCGAAGCGGCCGATCTGGTAGCCGTCCTTGTACGGCTTCATCGCGGTCTCGTCGGTGAAGTCGCCGTCGTTGTCGAGGTCGACGCGCACCGTGCCGGCGGCCTGGTCGTACAGCACACCCCACACGTCGGTGGTGTCGCCGTCGCGGTTGAGGTCGCCGTTGGCGTCGCCGCCCTTGGTGGCGGCCTCGGCGAAGGTGCTGAAGAGGTAGCTGCCGGCGGGCGCGGTCCAGGCGCGGCCTGAGGCGGTGAAGGAGGGACCGGACACGGCGGTCACCATGGGCCGCCAGGTGGCGTCGCCGTCCAGGATCGGGTCGGTCGAGGTGACCCAGTCGACGATCTTGCGCTGCCCGGTGGTGGTCTTCTGCAGCGCCGGGTGGCCGACGTCGACACCGGAGTCCAGGATGCCGATGGTGATGCCGCGGCCGTCGGCGGCGGGGTTGTGCTTGACGAAGTCGACCGCGCCGGTCTCGAAGGCCGGCTGATAGGGGTTCACCGCCGGGGTGTTCCTGCCGGGGCCCGGGTAGGTCTTCGCGGGCTTGCCCTTGCCGTGCGAGGCGGTGGCGGTGTCCGCGGACGGCGTCGGGTCGTCGAGCTGGATCTCCTGCTTGAGGTCGATCGCCAGCACCTGCGGGAGCTTCTGCGCGGCGCCGAGGGCCGCGTCCGCCTTCGCGGTGGGCACCGTCGCGCGCACGTAGCCGAGCTGGTCGAACGTCCGGCCGACGCTCGCGCCCTGGGCGTGCAGGCGGGAGCTGATCTCGGCGGTGCTGCCGGGCTTGCCCGCGACCATGAAGGTGACGGTCCTGTCGCCGTCCGCCTTGGCCTTGGCGAGCGCCTCGGCGTCGGCGGCGCCGAGCTTGTCGTCGGCGTCCTTGCCGGGCGCGCCGGTGCCGTCGGGGGCGGTGGGCGCGGTGTTCGCGGGCGCCTGGGCGGGCAGCGTCGGCGCGGGGGTGTCGGCGGCCGCGAGCGCGGGGCTCGCGGCCGTGAGGGCGGCCACCAGGCCCGCGGCGAGGGCGAGCCGCGCCGTGCGTCTGGTGCCGGATATGTGGACGAGTGGCATGGGCATCCCTGGTCGGTCGTCGTGACGGTGTGCGGACATCTGTGCGGAACAGACCGTACGGATCGTCACCCTGCCGGGAAAAGCCTCTCTTTGTGGTGCGTTGACCTTCGCTTGGTGCTCCGGTGACGTGTATCCGCCAGTGCCGGAGACGGCAAACCGGAGCAAAGGCCGCGCCCCCGCCACCGCCTCACCGCGACCGGACCGCCCCGGTCAGCGCGGCGTCACCACGATGTAGGCGGCGGGCAGATGGTCGGCCGCGGCGACCAGCGCGGTCCGCACCACGGCCGCCTGCCGCACGCACCCGTCGCGCAGTTCGGCGGGTGTGACGTGCACGAGCGTGATGCCGAGCGCTTCGAGCCGGTCGCGCTGCCGCACGGTCCGCGACCACACCTCGTCGTCCCGGAAGACCGTCTCGGGCTGCCACACCTCGGTGTCCCAGCCCCCGTCCGCGCCGTAGGACCCGGCGTACGGGGCCGCGTACGGGCCGGCCCGGAGGCCGCCGTCCGCCACGCCGTCGTACGGGCCCGGTTCGTCGTACGCGCCCGGTCCGTCGTACGGGTCGGGCCCGCCGTGGCGCGGGTCGAGCGCGAGGGCCACGGCGTGGTCGGGCCAGTACGCGTCCACCGCGCCCAGCGGAGGGCCGCCGGGCAGCCGCAGTTCGACGTTCCAGAGCGGGTCGGGCAGCGCGTGGGCGCGCACCATCGAGTAGAGTCGCTGTTCGGCCATGCGGCGGTCGGCGCCGTGCAGCGCCCCCACCGCGTCGGCCACGTGCGGGTGGTCCAGCAGCCCGGCGGCGCCCAGTTCGCGCATCACGGCGGCGGCGTCGCAGTGGCCGCCGCGCACCGCCTCGGTGAGCAACTGCCGTACGGTACGGGCGTCGTCCAGGCTCCCCACGGTGTCGGCCAGCGCGCGCGGCACGGGCGCGCAGGGCAGCCCGGCCAGCTCCTGGGCCCGGGGGAGGGCGCGGGCGTGGTGCACGGTCACCTCACCGGCGTCCCGCAGCCGCCGCTGGCGCGGCACCAGCACGTCGATCCGCAGCAGCGCGGACAGCGGGGGGACGCCCGCGAAGCGGTGCAGGGCGAGCGCGGCCGGCCCCGTCACCATCGCCTCGCGCCCGCCGGGTTCGCGGCCCGCGTACAGCAGCGCCGCCCGGAGCCGCTCCCGGGTGCCGGGTGGGCCCGGACGCAGCAGGTAGACCTGCGGCAGCAGTTGCCGCCAGGGTCCGCCCGGCCGGCTCCGCTCGGCCACGACGGAGGCCGGGACGCCGTGCGCGCGCAGCCGGCGCAGCGTCATGACCGGCTCGTCCGCGGGCAGCCGCGGGTCCGGGACGTACCCGGCGGGGTCGGCGGCGTCCTCGCCGTACCCGGCGCGCGGCGGGCGTCCGGCGGGAGCGGGGGCTGCGGGGCGGGGGACGCGCGAGTCGCGGGGACCGTGGGGGAGGCGGGGGTTCACGTTCATGGCGACGTCGTTCCCGTCACCCGTACGGCCCCTAACCCCTGTTACACGCTCGTCGACAAAACCGGACAACACCGGGCTAAAGTGCACGTGTTCGGATGCCGATCATGCGTTTCCCCCATCCGGGTGACGCGGGACGCGCGGCGGCGGGTTCCGCGTGCCGCTCCGCCGGGCGGGACGGCACACGGAGGCACGGGTCCGGCGGGCCCCCGACACCGCCCCCGGACCAGCACGGACCGCTGTCCGGCGGGGCGTCGGAGCGCTGCCCGGACCCGCCCCGGGCCCCTGCCCGGCGGGGCGTCGGGGCCCGGGTCCGGTCCGTACCCGGCGCGGGGTCAGAGGGCCGCGCCGGAGCGGCCCGCCTCGGCCGCCCGCGCGTCGCACTCCTGTGCGCGCAGCGCCCGCGCCAGGTCGTCGCGCCCTTCGAGCACCAGGCGGCGCAGGTTGGGCGCGGCGTCCTCGTGGGCCGCGAGCCACGCGTCGGTCGCCTCCAGCGTCTCCCGGCGGTCCTGGAGGCCCGGGTAGAGGCCGCTGACGACCGACATCGCGATCTCGATCGAACGGGACGCCCAGATGCCCTCCAGCGCCGCGAAGTACCGGTCCGTGAAGGCGGCGAGCAGCTCGCGCTGCCCGGCCTGCACGAAGCCCGCGATGCTGGCCTCCACGAGGGCGTTGGACAGCGCGTCCGACCCCACCACGTCGGCCCACACCTGCTCCTTGACCTCGGCGGAGGGCCGGGCCGCGAGGCAGCGCACCTCGTGCCGGTGGCCGGAGGCGGTGTCGTCGCGGGCCCGCTCGGCGGCGATGTCCGCGGCGCCGGCCGCGTCCTGCGCGGTGAGGGCGCCCAGCAGCGTCCAGCGCAGCTCCTGGTCCACCTCCAGGCCGTCGATGCGGGCCGAGCCGTCGAGCAGGCCGCGCAGCAGCTGGAGGTCGGCGGGGGAGGACGCCACGGAGGCGAAGAAGCGCGCCCACGCCAGCTGGTGGCCGCTGCCCGGCTCGGCGCGCCGCAGCTCCTGCACCGCGCCCTGCGCCAGCTCGGTCGCGGTGAGATCGCGCCGCCCGGGGGTGACGTAGCGGGTGAGCGCGGTGCGGGCCTGGAGGTGCAGCGACTGGAGCACGCCGATGTCGGTCTCGCGGCCCGCGAAGCGCAGCACCAGGCCGAGGTAGTCGCCGGCGGGCATCAGGCCGTCCCGCGTCATGCTCCACACCGCCGACCAGGCCAGCGCGCGTGCCAGCGGGTCCGACAGGTCGCCCAGGTGCGCGCGCAGGGTGTCCAGCGAATCGGCGTCGAAGCGCACCTTGCAGTAGGTCAGGTCGTCGTCGTTGACCAGCACCAGGTCGGGCCGCGGCTGCCCGGCGAGGTCGGCGACGACCGTGCGCGGGCCCGCCACGTCGGTCTCGGCGCGGGCGTAGCGCTCCAGGGCGCCGCCCGGCATACGCCGGTAGAGGCCCACGGCGACGCGGTGCGGGCGCAGCTGCGGGTGCGCCGGGTCGTCGGCGCCCTGGGCCACCGCGAGTTCCACCACGCGCCCGTCCGAGCCGTAGCTCACCTCCGGCGTCAGCGAGTTGACGCCCGCGGTCTCCAGCCAGGCGCGCGACCAGGCGGGCATGTCGCGCCCGGAGGTCTCGCTGAGCACGGACAGCAGGTCGCCCAGTTCGGTGTTGCCGTAGGCGTGCCGCCGGAAGTAGCGCCGGGCGGCCTCGAAGAAGGCGTCCTGCCCCACATAGGCGACGAGCTGCTTGAGGACGGCGGCGCCCTTGGAGTAGGTGATGCCGTCGAAGTTGAGCTTGGCGTCCTCCAGGTCGCGGATGTCGGCGACGACCGGATGCGTGGAGGGCAGCTGGTCGGCGTGGTAGGCCCAGCCCTTGCGGCGGTTGGCGAAGGTGATCCAGCCCTCGGTGTACTGCGTCGCCGCGACCTGCGAGAAGGCGGCCATGAAGTCCGCGAAGGACTCCTTGAGCCACAGGTCGTCCCACCAGCGCATGGTCACCAGGTCGCCGAACCACATGTGCGCCATCTCGTGCAGCACCACGCTGGCCCGGTGCTCGTAGGAGGCGCGCGTCACCTTGCCGCGGAAGACGAACTCCTCGCGGAAGGTCACGCACCCCGGGTTCTCCATCGCGCCGATGTTGTACTCCGGCACGAAGGCCTGGTCGTACTTCCCCCACGGATACGGGTAGCCGAAGGTGTCGTGGTAGAAGTCCAGGCCCTGCTTGGTGACGGTGAAGATCTCGTCGGCGTCGAAGTGCTTGGCCAGTGACCGGCGGCACAGCGCGGCGAGCGGGATGTCCAGCGTCGACCGGTCGTCCAGGGCGCGCGCGTAGTGGTCGCGTTCGACGTGGTACGGGCCGGCGACGACCGCGGTGATGTACGTCGGGATCGGCAGCGTCGGCCGGAAGCGCGTCACCGTGCCGCCGCCCTCGGCCGGGGCGGGCGCGCCCTCGGGCTCGGCGTTGGACAGCACCGTCCATTCCTCCGGGGCGGTCACCTGGAAGGTGAAGGGCGCCTTGAGGTCGGGCTGCTCGAAGTTCGCGAAGACCCGGCGGGCGTCGGCCGGCTCGTACTGCGTGTAGAGGTAGACCTCGCCGTCCTCCGGGTCCTCGAAGCGGTGCAGGCCCTCGCCCGTACGGCTGAAGGCGCAGCGCGCGTCCACCACCAGGGTGTTGCGCTCGGCCAGGCCGTCGAGGGCGATCCGGGCACCGTCGTAGACCTTCGCCGGGTCGAGCTCGCGGCCGTTGAGCCGCACCGACACCACCTCGGTCGCGACCAGGTCGGCGAAGGACGGCACGCCCGGTCGCGCGCACCGGAAGTCGATCACCGTGGTGGACCGGAAGGTGCGGACGGCGCCGCCGGGCACCGCGCCCACCGCGGACCGCACGTCGAGCGCCACGTCGTAGCGCTCCACGGACAGCACCGCGGCCCGTTCGCGGGCCTCCTCGCGGCTCAGGTTCTCGCCGGGCACGGGCGGACTCCTTCGTCTCAGTACCCCAGGCACCTCAGGTACCCCAAGCACATCGGAGAGCTGACGTTCTGCATCCTTCCACGGAGGTCCGACACCCGGGCGCCGACCAGCGGGTACGGTCGCGGACGCGGCGTTCCGGCGCCGCGTCCACCGGAAGATCCCCGGACGGCCGGGAGCGGGAATGCGCCACCGATCCCGTCGCGTTGTCGGCTGTGGCAGGGGCTTGCCCAGCCGCGCCCGGCCCGTCCCGGACGCCCCCCGACGAGGAGTACGCAGTGACCGCGACCGCCGCCGACCCGGCCAAGACGCCCGCCGACTTCTGGTTCGACCCGCTGTGCCCGTGGGCATGGATGACGTCCCGCTGGATGCTGGAGGTCGAGAAAGTCCGCCCCATCGAGGTGCGCTGGCACGTGATGAGCCTGGCGGTGCTCAACGAGGACAAGCTCGACACCCTCCCCGAGGAGTACGCCACCTTCCTGCGCGACGCCTGGGGCCCGGTCCGGGTCGTCACCGCCGCCCGGCAGCAGCACGGCGACGACGTCGTCGGCCCGCTCTACACCGCGCTCGGCACCCGCTTCCACAACCGCGCGCTGCCCAGGACCCGCGAGACGATCGTCGAGGCCCTGGAGGAGGTCGGCCTGCCCGCGGACCTGGCCGACGCCGCCGACCGCGACACGTACGACACCGAGCTGCGCGCCTCCCACAAGGAAGGCATCGACAAGGTCGGCCAGGAGGTCGGCACCCCCGTCATCGCCGTCCCCGGCGCCGACGGCGAGCAGATCGCCTTCTTCGGCCCCGTCGTCACCCCCGCGCCCAAGGGCGAGGAAGCCGCCAAGCTGTGGGACGGCACCCTCATGGTCGCCTCCATCCCCGGCTTCTACGAGATCAAGCGCACCCGCACCGCCGGGCCGAGCTTCGAGTAGGACGGTCGGCACACCATGGCGCACCTCGGCCTGGTGGCCCTCGTCGTCCGCGACTACGACGAGGCCATCGCCTTCTACACCCGCGCGCTCGGCTTCGAGCTGCGCGAGGACACCCCGCGCGCGGACGGCTCGCGGTGGGTCGTCGTCTCCCCGCCCGGCGCCCGCGAGACCGGCCTGCTGCTGGCCCGCGCGTCCACCCCGGAGCAGTCCGCCCGGATCGGCGACCAGACCGGCGGACGCGTCGGGCACTTCCTGACCACCGACGACTTCGACGGCGCCTACAAGCGCATGGTCGCCGAGGGCGTCGTCTTCGAGGAGGAGCCGCGCTACGAGCCGTACGGGGCGGTCGTGGTCTTCCGCGACCTCTACGGCAACCGGTGGGATCTCATCCAGCCCGCGTAACTTGGTGGAAACGCACAGCACATGTGGTCCGGGGCGGGCTCCCGCAGCCCGCCCCGGCCGTGCTCCGGTGGCGTGACGCAGCTCACGCCACCTGCGTAAACCTCCCGTCCGGGCGGAGCCAGACTCTCCAAGCGGAAGATCGCGCCTTTGTCGGAAGCGGACGATGATCGGCGCCCGACCGCTGGGCTAGCGTCGGAGCGTCGCCCACCGCGGCGACCCCCAGCCGCCTCACCCCGCGGGAGAACTCCATGAGCGCCGCCACCCTTGCCACCGGCCGGGCCGGAACCGTCCTCGCCGACCTGCTGCCCGCCTCCTCCGCGACCCGGGCCCGGCTGCGCGACGCCGCGCTCGTCGCGGGCGGCGCCGCCCTCACCGGGCTCGCCGCGCAGCTCTCCGTGCCCGTCCCCGGCTCGCCGGTACCCGTCACCGGCCAGACCTTCGCCGCCCTCCTGGTCGGCACCACCCTGGGCGCCCGGCGCGGCCTCGCCTCCCTCGGCCTCTACGCCGCCGCGGGCGTCGCGGGCCTGCCGTGGTTCGCGGGCGGCGCGTCCGGCTGGTCCATGGCGAGCTTCGGCTACATCCTCGGCATGCTGCTCGCCTCCGGCGTGGTCGGCTTCCTCGCGCGCCGCGGCGGCGACCGCACCGTGCTGCGCACCGCGGGCGTCATGGCCGTCGGCTCCGCGGTCATCTACGCGGTGGGCGTCCCGTACCTCGCCCTCTCCGCCCACCTCTCCGCCCACCAGGCCCTCACGATGGGGCTGCGCCCCTACCTGCTGGGCGACGCGATCAAGGCGGCCTTCGCGATGACCGCCCTCCCCCTGACCTGGCGCCTGGTCCGCCACTGACCGCTGCGCGGGGCGGTGCGCTTTCCGGGCTGCGGCTGCGCCGCGGGGCACCCGTTCTTCAGGGGCGCGGGTCGTCACCGGCCCGAAGGGGCAGTTCGGTTCGTACCGGACCACCGGCCGGTGGGTGGTTGCTCGCGCAGTTCCCCGCGCCCCTGATGGTGCGCGGGCAACCCCTGCCCGGCGCAGTCGCTACGCGGGCTCGCCGCGCGAGGTGAAAGACTGGGCCCATGCGTGTGTACCTCGGCTCCGATCATGCCGGCTTCGAACTCAAGAACCACCTCGTCGAATGGCTCACCGCCAACGGGCACGAGCCCGTGGACTGCGGGCCGCACGTCTATGACGCGCTCGACGACTACCCGCCCTTCTGCCTGCGGGCCGCCGAGCGGACGGCCGCCGACGCGGGCAGCCTCGGCGTCGTCATCGGCGGGTCGGGCAACGGCGAGCAGATCGCCGCGAACAAGGTGCGCGGCGTGCGCTCCGCCCTCGCGTGGAGCGAGCAGACCGCGACGCTGGCCCGCGAGCACAACGACGCCAACGTGCTGAGCATCGGCGGTCGGATGCACACGCAGGAGGAGGCGGTGAAGTTCGTCGAGCTGTTCCTCGCGACGCCGTACTCCCACGAGGAGCGGCACCAGCGCCGTATCGACATGCTCACGGCGTACGAGGCGACGGGCGAGCTGCCGCCGGTTCCGGCGCACCACCCGCAGCAGGACTGACCGGCCGACGATGCCGGAAGGGCACACGATCCACCGGCTGGCCGCCGACCACACCGAGCGGTTCGGCGGCCGGGTGGTGCGGGCGGCCAGCCCGCAGGGCAAGTTCTCGGACGGCGCCGCGCTGCTGGACGGCCGGGTCATGGAGGCCGCCGAGGCGCACGGCAAGCACCTCTTCCTGGGTTTCGGCGGTGTCGGCTGGGTGCATGTGCACCTCGGCCTGATCGGCACCTTCCGCTTCGGCGAGGGCGCGCCGCCGCTGCCCGCGGACACCGTCCGCTTGCGGATCGCCACGGCCCGGCATCACGCCGATCTGCGCGGCCCCGCCGCCTGCGCGCTGATCACCGAGCCGGAGAAGCGCGCGATACACGACCGGCTGGGCCCGGACCCGCTGCGTCCGGGCGACGACCCGGACCGCGTGTACGCCCGGATCGCGCGTTCCCGTATCAGCGTCGCGGCGCTGCTGCTGGACCAGAAGGTCATCGCGGGCGTCGGCAACGTCTACCGCGCCGAGGTGCTCTTCCGGCACGGCGTGGACCCCTTCCTGGCCGGGCGGGACCTGCCGCGGCCGGTGTGGGACGCGATGTGGGCGGACCTGGTCGCGCTGATGCGCGAGGGCGTGCGCAACAACCGCATCGACACCGTGCGCCCCGAGCACGAGCCGGAGGCGATGGGCCGCCCGCCGCGGGTCGACGACCACGGCGGCGAGGTGTACGTCTACCGCCGCACCGGACAGCCGTGCCTGGTGTGCGGCACGCACGTGCGCACCCAGACCCTCGCGGCCCGCAACCTGTTCTGGTGCCCGCGCTGTCAGGCGGCCTGAGCGGCCCTCAGAAGCCGTGCGGCACCCACGGCTGCACATCGGACTGGAAGGCCGCCGAGGCGGGCCCCAGGGCCCCGGGACGCGGCTCGGTGACCAGCCCGGCGCCCGCGAGGGTGCGCAGGGTGTGGCCGCCCAGGTAGGCGGTGGCCAGGTCGCGGGCGGTCAGGGCGAGGTCGGCGGGGTCGGACGTGGGCGCGCACACCGCGCCCGAGGCGTCCGCGGACAGCCGCCAACGCCCGGAATTCCACGGGCAGAAGGCGTCCTCGACGTCCAGCACCACGTCCACCGGCACGGTGTAGGCGCGGGCGGCGAGCGCGGCGGGGAGGTCGACCAGGCGCACGTACAGGCCGTCGCGCCAGCCCAGCCGGCAGCGGCGGATGTCGGAGACGAGCTGGTGCACCGGGTCGTCGGCGGGGCGGTTGTGGAAGACCAGCCGGGAGGTCAGGTCCATGCCCGTCAGGTAGTGCCACAGCGCCGCGTACGCCGCCGGGTCGAGCGCTTCGGCGTCCCGCAGCTTGACGGTGCCGTCGGGGATGCCCTCGGGAGTGCCGCGGTTCGACGTCCAGTAGCGGGCGTAGCCGCGCACCTCGCCCTCGGCGGTCTCGGCGAGCACGCACAGCATCGGCCCGAAGTCCCCGCGCCCGCTCGCCGGGTCCAGCAGCGGGTGGCGCTCCCAGCCGGGGCGGCGGGCGAGCATGCCGGGCCGCCGCGGCACCACCTGGGCGTAGACCGCCTCGCAGGCCGCCGAGACCTCGGCCGGGTCGGCCAGCCGCATCCGCAACCGCTCGGCGCCCGGCGGCAGTTCCACCGTCAGGTGCCGGACGTCGAAGCTTCCGTGCACCTGGCGCGCCCCGGCCCCGTAGCCGAACCGGCCGTAGATCTGCGGCTCGGAGGCGGTGAGGACGGCCAGCGGGGTGCGGTCGGCGCGGAAGGTGTCGAGCTGGCGGCGCATCATCGCGGTCAGCACGCCCTGCCTGCGGTGTGTCGGCAGCACGCTCACCGCCGTCACGCCCGCGGCCGCCACCGGGGCGCCGCCCGGCACGGTCATGCGGAAGTCGAAGGCGCCCGCCGTCCCCACGACGTCCTTGCCGTCCCACGCGGTGACCGTCCGTTCGACGGGCAGCAGTTCCCGCCACAGACGTGCCTCGGCGGGGTCCTCGCCGGGGCCGCCGAAGGACCGGGTGAGGCACCGCTCGTACGCTTCCCACTCGCTCTCGGCGAGCGCCCGCAACTCGATCGTCATGAACCGTGCCTACCAGGGCGCCGGGTAGCAGGCGAACGTATTTTCCGGTGCGAAAGGAGCGGCCGGGCGGCTCACCCGGACGGCTCACAGGTCATCTGCCCTGCACAGCCGGGCCGCCGCTCGGTAGGGTCGCCGGGACATGGCGAAAGAGGCGGTGGGCGAGGGGATCGGGCTCCGGTGGCGCAGGCGGCTGCACCGGGCCCGGCTCGGCGTGCGCAAGGCCGCCGTCGACTACTTCCGCGGCGGCGTCTCGGACTGGGCGGGCCTGGCCGTGCTCGTCGCGGCGATCCCGCTGCTGGCGTACGTCTCGGTCGTCACGCCCGCCTGGTGCCCGCCGAGCGCCCTGGTGCTGCCGATCCTGGCCGGCGGACTGCTGCTGCGCCCCGCAAGCCTGCTGCTGCTCTACGCGGCCTCCGCGGTGGCGCTCATCGCCGAGTCCGCGACGCTCGGCCCCTACCGGGAGGGCCCGGCCCGGGTCACGCCCGGCACGGTGCTGGAGGTCACCGCGGTCGCGCTGACGGGCCTGGTCATCGCGCAGTTCCGGTCCCGGGTCGGGGTGCCGTGGCGGGGCGGCCACACCATGCTGTTCGACCTCCGGGAACGTATCCGGGTACAGAGCAGGCTGCCGCGGCTGCCCGGCGGCTGGCACGCCGAGATGTCCCTGCGGCCGGCCGGCGGGCAGTCCTTCTCCGGCGACTTCGTCGTGGCCACCCGCAGCTCCGGCGGGCGCGTGCTGGAGGCCGTGCTCACCGACGTGTCCGGCAAGGGCATGGACGCCGCCTCGCGCTCACTGCTGCTGTCCGGCGCCTTCGGCGGCCTGCTCGGCTCGCTGCCGCCGCACTCCTTCCTGCCCGCCGCCAACGGCTACCTGCTGCGGCAGAACTGGGAGGAGGGCTTCGCGACCTCCGTGCACCTGGTGCTCGACCTGGAGAGCGGCGACTTCGAGCTGCTGTCGGCGGGCCACCCACCGGGCGTCCAACTGCACGCGGGCAGCGGCGTGTGGGAGCAGATAACCGCCGAGGGGCCGCTGCTCGGCGTCTACGACGGGGCCGAATTCCACGGCGTCAAGGGCACGTTGCGGGCCGGTGACGTCCTGATGCTCTTCACCGACGGGCTCGTGGAGACCGCCGAGCGCGAGATCAGCGAGGGCGTGGACCGGCTCATCGGCGAGGCGGACCGCTTCATCACGACGGGTTTCCGCGGCGCGGCCTGGCGGCTCATCGAGGCCGTGGCCAAGGACGTCAACGACGACCGGGCCCTGCTCATCGTCAGCCGCACCCACCGCGCCTCCTGAGCCGCCCCGCGCGACACGCCGCGTCTGTCTCCAGGGTCTGTCGTGTGGATCTCCGCGGCGTCGCGTGCCCCGGCACGCACATCTTCCCCCTGCCTTCGGCGGGAGGTGCCCCCAGCGTTGTCGTCGGTCGAC
>NZ_JBSGHL010000024.1:0-108369 GCF_053604375.1 Streptomyces sp. NPDC004031
CGCGATGTCGCCCAGCACCGGGGCGCGGGTCGTCACCGACCCGAAGGGGCAGTTCGGTCCGATCCGGACCACCGGCCGGTGGGGGCGGGCCGCGCAGTTCCCCGCGCCCCTGAAAACGGGGTGCCCCGCGCAGCGGTAAGGCGCTCGCCCTGCGCGGCAGGGAAGACGTCAACTACGCTCACGCCAAAGCTCACCCGCAGGGTAAGGAGTGGCCAGCGTGGACGACGGCACCCTCCCGCAGGGGCGCGGGGACGCCCAGGTCACCCCCCTCCCACCGCCCCCGGCGGGGTTCTGCGGGCGCACCCGCGAACTCGCCGAGCTCGCGGGGGAGATCGACCGCCCCGGCCTGGGCGGCGGGCGCCCGGACACCGCCCGCGTCCTGCTCGTCGCGGGCCGCCCCGGCACGGGCCGTACCGCGCTCGCGCTGTCCCTCGCCGCACGGGTCGCCGACCGCTACCCCGACGGGCAGTGGCACGTACGGCTCACGGGCCCCGCGGGCGTCCCCGTGCCCGCCGGGCAGGCGGTCCGCGGGCTGCTGCGGGCGCTGGGCGCGGGCGAGGACGCGGATCTGCGGGAGGTCACCGCGGGGCGGCGGCTGCTGCTCGTGCTGGACGACGTCGCGTCCCCCGACCAGCTCACCGCGCTGCTGCCGGCGAGCGCGGGGAGCCTGGTCGTGGCCACGTCGGGCGGCCCGCTGCCCGGGGTGCGCGACGTGCGCCCGTGCACGCTGGGCGGGCTGGACACGCCCGCCGCGGTCGAGCTGCTGGCGCGGGCGATCGGCGAGACCCGGGTGACGTGCGACCCGCGCGGCGCCGAGTCGCTCGTGCATGTGCTCGCCGGGCATCCCACCGCGCTGCGGATGACGGCGGCGTGGCTGGCCGCCCGCCCCGGTGTGTCGGTCGCCGACGCGGCCCTGAGGCTGCGCGACATCCCGCCGACCCCGCCGACCCCGCCGACCCCGCCCGCCGACCCGGCGGCTCGCAAGGACGCCCCCGCCCCACCCCGTCCGTCCGCGCCTCCGGCGGCCGCCGCGGGGAGCGGGCCCGTGCCCGCGCCCGGGGAACTCGTGCGGGCCTTCCGGATGGTGTACGAGGGGCTGCCGGCCGTCGCGGCGCGGATGCTGCGGCTGCTGGTGCTGGCACCGGCGGGGGTGGTGGACGCGCAGGGGGCGTCCGCGCTCGCCGGGTGCCCGGTGGAGGTCGCGGAAGGGACGCTGGAGGACTTCGTGCGCGGCGGTCTGCTCGCGGGCGGGCCGCAGCGGTACGCGGTGCCGGGGTGTCTGGAGGCGCTGCTCGGCGCCTTGCTGGCGGCGCGCGAGACGCCCGCCGACGTGACCCTGGCGCGGGCGCGGATGCTGGAGCGGACCGTGCGGCTGCTGCTGTCGTGCCGGGCGGCGCTGGCGGGGGAGCCGCTGGACGAGGCGGTGCCCCGCGCGCAGCGCTTCGACTCGGCCCGTACGGCTGCCGGGTGGCTGGACTCGCGGCTGCCCGCGCTGCTCGCCGCGGCGCGCTCGGCGGTGGCGGACGGCGAGCTGGACACGCTGGCGCGCCGCCTGGTCGCCGCGCTGGTGCGGGCGCTCGCCGCTTTCCCCGGCGGCGACGCGATGGCCGCCGAGCGCTACGAACTGCACTTCCTGGTGCTGGGGGTGGCCGAGCGGCGCGGGCTGCGCCGGGAGCAGGCGGCCGCGCTCATCAACCTCGGCGACCTGGACGCCCGCGCGGGCCGTACCGACCGTGCGCTCGACCGCTACCGGATCGCCCTGGACGCCGCCCGCGGCGCCGACGACCGGCAGGCCGAGGGCCGGGTCCTGGAGGCGCTGGGCGGCACGTACCTGGAGCGGCGCGACCCGGGCCGGGCTCTGGACTGGTACGGCCGCGCCCTCTCGCTGCGCCAGGGCAGCGGCGAGCAGGCCGACCAGGCGCGGCTGCGCGGCCGGATCGCCGCCCTGCTGGCGCACGGCGGGCGTTTCGGGCCCGCGCTGCGCGAATGGCGCAAGGCGGCGGGGCTGTACAAGCGGCTCGGCGATCTGAGCGGCCAGGCCCGCGCGCTCGCGGAGGCCGCGCGGGTGCAGGAGGCGGCGGGCCGCCCGGAGGACGCGATGCGCAGCTGCCGGGACGCCCTGTACTGGGCCCGGCAGGCGGGCGACCGGCGGCTGGAGGCCGCGCTGCTGCTGCGGCTGGCGGACCTGCTGGACCGGCTGGGCGACCCGGAGGGCGCCCGGTTGCAGCGGGAGAGCGTGCAGCGGATGTCCGAGCGGGCCGCGGCCGCCCGGCCCGGTTCCGCCGCCGGACCCGCATCCGAGCCGGGACCCGCCCCCGTACCCGGCCCGCAGGCCGCACCCGCTCCGGGCGGCACATCTTCTCCCGACAGCGCACCGGCTCCGGACAGCCCACCGGCTCCGCGCACCGCGCCCGACCCGCAGGCCGCGCCCGCCCCGGACGCCTCCGGCGCCCCGGATGTCGCGCGGCCGTGATCGGGGCGCAACGCCTCGGTGACGGGGTCATGATGCGATTCCGATCAGGCGTGTCCCGTCGCCGGCCTACGAAAATGCCAATACTGCTCAGAAAATCAACCACTTTGTAAGGCTGGACAGCAGCTCTTCCTTCACTAGACTGGGCCATGCCGCGCACAACGCGGTCAGGTCCGACGTGTCGTGCCAACCTGCACCATGTCAGGACAATCTCACCCAACCACCCCTGGGCAACCCTGAGCGCAAGGACCGTGATCGACGTGAAGGTGGGCATCCCCCGCGAGGTCAAGAACAACGAGTTCCGCGTGGCCATCACCCCGGCCGGCGTGCACGAGCTGGTGCGAGGCGGGCACCGGGTCGTCGTCGAGGAGGGTGCGGGCGCGGGCTCGTCCATCCCGGACGAGGAGTTCACGGCGGCCGGTGCCGCCGTCCTCGGCACCGCCGACGAGGTGTGGGCCGAGGCCGATCTGCTGCTCAAGGTCAAGGAGCCGGTCGCCGAGGAGTACCACCGGCTGCGCAAGGACCAGACGCTCTTCACCTACCTGCACCTCGCGGCCTCCCGGGCGTGCACGGACGCGCTGCTGGAGTCCGGCACCACCGCCATCGCCTACGAGACGGTCGAGACGCCCGACCGCCGGCTGCCGCTGCTCGCCCCCATGTCCGAGGTGGCGGGCCGGCTCGCCCCGCAGGTCGGCGCCTACCACCTGATGCGCTCGGCGGGCGGCCGCGGGGTGCTGCCCGGCGGGGTGCCCGGTGTGCAGTCCGGCCGCGCGGTCGTCATCGGCGCGGGCGTGTCCGGCTGGCACGCCACCACGATCGCGCTGGGTCTCGGCTTCCACGTCACGCTGCTCGACAAGGACGTGAACAAGCTGCGGGAGGCCGACAAGGTGTTCGGCAACCGCGTGCAGACCGTCGCGTCCAACGCGCTCGCGCTCGAACAGGCCGTGCTGGTGGCCGACCTGGTGGTCGGCGCGGTCCTGATCCCGGGCGCCAAGGCGCCCAAGCTCGTCACCAACGAGCTGGTCTCGCGCATGAAGCAGGGATCCGTCCTTGTCGACATCGCGATCGACCAGGGCGGCTGCTTCGAGGACTCGCGCCCCACCACGCACGCCGAGCCGACCTTCACCGTCCACGACTCGGTCTTTTACTGCGTCGCCAACATGCCCGGCGCGGTGCCGAACACCTCGACGTACGCGCTGACCAACGCCACGCTGCCGTACGTCCTGGAGATCGCCGGCCGCGGCTGGCAGGAGGCGCTGCGCCGCGACCCGGCGCTCGCGCTGGGGCTCAACACCCATGAGGGGCAGGTCGTTTACGGTCCGGTGGCCGAAGCGCACGGACTCGATCCGGTCGAACTGCGCACCCTGTTGGGCTGACCGGGACATCCGCCGGGGCGGTGGACGCCCCGAAGTGCCAACTGTGCACCTACGGCCGGGTCTTGCGCGCGCAGGACCCGGCCGTTCATGTCGTTACGCCCTTGACAGAGGGGTGTTCGGTTGCCGACACATCGTGCCGTGTCCGGCGGATTGTGTTGCTGTGAACCACCGACACGCCATAGAGTCGCGAAACGTCGGCTGTAGTCACGCTGACCTGTTGAGAAGTTTCCTGGTCCCCAAGGAGGTAAGACGACTTGTGAATGAGTCGACATTTGCTCCCGGGAGTGGCCAACCAGCAATGACCGTCGGCTCCGTCGCGGTGCACACCTTCGAGTCACGCAGAGCCGAACCCGCCGACCCACAAAGCGCATACGCCATGGGCCCTTACGACGACAACGACGACCTGCAAGACGGTCAGTTCTACGACCCCGACGCCGAATACGAGCCCGACCCCGAGTACGCGGCGACGCTCGCGCCGGACGCCGCCCGCCAGCGCCGTGAGCGCGTCGGGCCGACCGGCCGTCCGCTGCCGTACTTCCCGATCCCCAACCCGCTCACCGACCACGGTCCGGCGAAGATCGTCGCGATGTGCAACCAGAAGGGCGGGGTCGGCAAGACCACCTCGACCATCAACCTGGGTGCCGCGCTCGCCGAGTACGGCCGCCGGGTGCTGCTGGTCGACTTCGACCCGCAGGGCGCGCTGTCCGTCGGGCTAGGGGTCAACCCGATGGAACTTGACATCACGGTCTACAACCTGCTGATGGAACGCGGGCTCGCGGCCGACGAGGTGCTGCTGAAGACCGCTGTGCCCGGCATGGACCTGCTGCCGAGCAACATCGACCTGTCCGCCGCCGAGGTGCAGCTCGTCAGCGAGGTCGCCCGCGAGTCGGCGCTGGCGCGCGCCCTCAAGCCGCTGCTGCCCGACTACGACTACATCGTGATCGACTGCCAGCCCTCGCTCGGCCTGCTCACGGTCAACGCGCTCACCGCCGCGCACTCCGTGATCGTGCCGCTGGAGTGCGAGTTCTTCGCGCTGCGCGGTGTCGCGCTGCTCACCGAGACGATCGAGAAGGTCCGCGAGCGGCTCAACCCCGAGCTGGAGCTCGACGGCATCCTCGCCACCATGTACGACTCGCGGACCGTGCACAGCCGCGAGGTGCTGGCGCGGGTCGTCGAGGCCTTCGACGACCACGTCTTCCACACCGTCATCGGCCGCACCGTGCGTTTCCCCGAGACCACCGTCGCGGGCGAGCCCATCACCACCTACGCCTCCAACTCCGTCGGCGCCGCCGCCTATCGCCAACTCGCCAGGGAGGTGCTCGCCCGGTGCCACGCCGAGTGACCCTGCCGGGCGCCGACGAGCTGTTCCGGACCACCGGGGGTGCGGCGCTCCAGGCCCCGCAGCCCCGGCAGCAGCCGCAGCAGCAGCACTCCGGGGGCGATTCGCAGGGCGACACCCGGCCGCGTCCGGCCCAGGAACAGACGGGCGGGACGGCCGGCGGCGAGCAGGACGGCGAGGGCCGGGGCGGCACTGAGACCCGCGACCCCGGCCACGGGCAGGGCCGCGACCGCGGCGAGCGCGACCGGCAGGACCGCAACGGCTCCGGCGGTACCGAGCACGGCGGCCGGGACGTCCCGACGGGCCGCCGTACGCAGGGCACCCCGATCGGGCCCGTCAACGGCACCGCGCCCGCGGCCCCGCCGCAGCCGCAGGTGCCCGTCCAGCAGCCCGGCGGCTCCGCGGCGGCCCAGCACCCGGCGCCGCCCGCGCCGCAGGGGCCAGCGGCACCCGCCGCCCGCCGCAAGGCACCGCGGCAGAACCGCCGCCCCAGCGGGCGCGAGCGGCACGACGAGAAGATCACCGTCTACGTTTCCGCCGAGGAACTGATGGACCTGGAGCACGCCCGGCTGGTGCTCCGCGGCGAGCACGGCCTGGCCATCGACCGCGGCCGGATCGTCCGCGAGGCCGTCGCCGTGGTGCTCGCGGACCTGGAGTCGCGCGGCGACGCCAGCATCCTCGTACGGCGGCTGCGCGGGCGCTGAGCCGCGCCTCGGCCGCTCCGGGGGGAGGTAACCTGCCGATTCCCGCCCCCGCACACTGGACCTCGATGCCGACCACCACGACCGACCCCGCCGACCGCCCGCGCCGCCGCCTCGGCCGCGGCGTCCCGACGCACGCGGAGGAGCCGGTCCCGGCGGAGCCGTCGGCCGGGGAAGCGGTCCCGGAGACGGTGGTCCCGGAGACGGCCGAGGACGTACCGGCCCAGGAGCCGGCGGACGTACCCGGACCCGGTGGCGTACCGCGGGACGAACCGGAGCCCGTGACCGGCGAAGAGGCCGGAGAAGAGACCGGGGACGAGACCGGGGACGAGGCCGACGACGGGCGCTTCACCGTACGGCTGCACAATTTCGAGGGACCCTTCGACCTGCTGCTCCAGCTGATCGCCAAGCACAAGCTGGACGTCACCGAGGTCGCGCTGTCGAAGGTCACCAACGAGTTCATGGCGCATCTGCACGCCATGGGCCCGGACTGGGACCTCGACCAGACCACCGAGTTCCTGGTCGTCGCCGCCACCCTGCTGGACCTCAAGGCCGCGCGGCTGCTGCCCGCCGCGGAGGTCGAGGACGAGGCCGACCTCGCGCTGCTGGAGGCCCGCGACCTGCTCTTCGCCCGGCTGCTGCAGTACCGGGCCTACAAGCAGATCGCCGCGATCTTCGCCGAGCGGCTGGAGCACGAGGCGCTGCGCCGCCCGCGCACGGTCGGCCTGGAGCCGCAGCACGCCGAGCTGCTGCCCGAGGTCGTGCTGAGCATCGGCCCCGAGCGCTTCGCGCAGCTCGCCGTCAAGGCCATGCAGCCCAAACCGCGGCCGCAGGTCTACGTCGACCACATCCACGCCCCGCTGGTCAGCGTGCGCGAGCAGGCCGAGCACGTGATCGCGCTGCTGCGCGAGCACGGCAGCGCCAGCTTCGGCGAGCTGACCGCGGACGCGCCCGACACGCTCACCGTCGTGGCCCGCTTCCTCGCGCTGCTGGAGCTCTACCGGGAGAAGGCGGTCGGGCTCGACCAGGAGGAGGCGCTGGGCGCCCTCCAGGTCCGCTGGACGGGCGGCGAGCAGGCGCCGGACGCCCCGCTGGTGACCGACGAGTTCGACCAGGAGGCGGCGCCGCGCAGGCCGGGGAAGCAGAGCAGGCAGGGCAGGGAGCAGGCCGAGGGGGCCGCCGCCGCACCGGCGGCGGCCGGGAACGGAGCACAGGGATGACCGAGGTGACGGATCTCACCGCGGGGCTGGAGGTGCCCGAGGAGCAGCCCGCACCCGCCGGGCTGCTCTCCGCGGCCACCGCCGGGCTGGAGCTGAAGCCCGCGCTGGAAGCCGTCCTCATGGTCGTGGACGAGCCCGCGACCGAGGAGCAGCTCGCGAAGGTCCTGGAGCGGCCGCGGCGCGCGATCGGCGCGGCGCTGCGCGAGCTGTCCGACGACTACACGCGCGAGGGCAGGGGCTTCGACCTGCGGCTGGTCGCTGGCGGCTGGCGTTTCTACACCCGGCCGGACTTCGCGCCCGCGGTGGAGAAGTTCGTCCTGGACGGCCAGCACGCCCGGCTCACACAGGCCGCGCTGGAGACGCTCGCGGTCGTCGCCTACCGCCAGCCGGTCAGCCGCTCACGGGTCTCGGCGGTGCGCGGGGTCAACTGCGACGGGGTCATGCGCACCCTGCTCCAGCGCGGGCTGATCGTCGAAGGTGGGACGGAACCCGAGACAGGTGCGATCCTGTACAGGACGACGAACTACTTCCTGGAACGCATGGGCCTGCGCAGCCTCGACGAGCTGCCCGAGCTCGCCCCGTTCCTGCCGGAGGCGGACGCGGTCGAGGCGGAGTCCCAGGAGGGGCTGCCGTCGTTCGATCCGGATGCGCCGGACGAACCCCCGACACTTGCGAAGACGGACGACTGATGCGAAGCAGCGACAGGAACAGCGGCTCCGACCGGACCCCCCGAAGCGGCGGGGGCGCCCCCCGGCGGGGCACCGGCACGGGCGGCCGGGGCGGCAGCGGAGGCTCCGACCGCCGCGGTGACGCCCCGCGCCGCGGCGACGCGCCCCGCCGTGGTGACGCCCCGCGCCGTGGCGAGGGCGGTGGCCGCGCCGACGCCCCGCGTCGCAACGACGGCGCCCCGCAGCGCCCCCGCAAGCCGCGTCCCGAGGAGCGCCGCTACGACGTCGGCGACACCGGCCAGTCCGGCGCGAACAAGCCCGGCGGCATGCCCCGCACCAAGCCCGGCGGCCCCGGCCCGGCCGGCAACCGCGGCCGGGCGCGCGGCAGCGTCCCGGCCCGCCCCCGTGAGCTGGACGCCCAGATCGAGGAGCGCAACCGGGAGCGGCACAGCAAGCCCAAGCTCAACCTGCCCAAGACCTTCCCCGGCGCCGAGCAGGAGGGCGAGCGGTTGCAGAAGGTGCTGGCCAGGGCGGGCATGGGCTCACGGCGGGCGTGCGAGGAGCTGATCGAGCAGCACCGGGTCGAGGTCAACGGCCGGATCGTCACCGAGCAGGGCCTGCGCGTCGACCCCGAGCACGACGAGGTCAAGGTGGACGGCCTGACCGTCGCGACCCAGTCGTACCTGTTCTTCGCGCTGAACAAGCCCGCGGGCGTCGTCTCCACCATGGAGGACCCGGACGGACGGCAGTGCCTCGGCGACTACGTCACCAACCGGGAGACCCGGCTCTTCCACGTCGGCCGGCTCGACACCGACACCGAGGGCCTGATCCTGCTCACCAACCACGGCGAGCTGGCCCACCGGCTGACCCACCCCCGCTACGGCGTGCAGAAGACCTACCTCGCCGCGATCCAGGGCCCGCTGCCGCGCGACCTGGGCAAGCAGCTCAAGAGCGGTATCGAGCTGGAGGACGGCTGGGCGCGCGCCGACCACTTCCGCATCGTGCAGAACACCGGCAAGAACTACCTGGTCGAGGTCACGCTGCACGAGGGCCGCAAGCACATCGTGCGGCGCATGCTCGCCGAGGCCGGCTTCCCCGTCGACAAGCTCGTGCGCACCAGCTTCGGCCCGATCCCGCTGGGCGACCAGAAGTCCGGCTGGCTGCGCCGGCTGACCAACACCGAGGTCGGCATGCTCATGCGCGAGGTGGACCTCTAGAGAACGGGTGCCGGGTCCGGCGCGCTCTCCGCGGAGGCGCGCCGGACCCGCACCAGGAAGTCCTCCACCCGCGCCCGGTCCGGCTCGGCGGGCAGCGGGGTACGGGCCGCGGCGGCGTCCACCTCCTCGTGCAGCGTCCGCATCCGGCCGCGCACCTCCTCCCAGCCGACCTCGCCGCGGCGCACCGCCAGCAGGTCCTCCCGGCGGTCGCCGACATCGACGGTGAGCGTGCCCGTACGCAGCAGGTCGCGGCAGCTGGTCAGCAGCCGCAGCAGGTGCATCGCGTGCTTCCAGCGCGGCGCGCCGTCCCGCCGGATATCCGCCTCCAGCTTGCCGAGCTGCTGCTCGGCGTAGCCGCGGAAGGACGCCTCGACCCGGCGGGACAAGAACGCGTCGCGCAGCTCCCGCAGCTCCCGGCCGGTCGCGTCGGCGTGCTCCACGAGCGGCGAGTGCAGGCACTCCAGCAGATTGGGGTTGGCGCGCAGCGCGAGCGAGCAGAAGCGCTCGATCTCCCAGGAGAACTCCTCCTCGCGCGGCCCGGTGACATGCGTCGGCGGCTTGTCCAGCCGCCAGAAGAGCGGGGTGGGCGCCACGAACACCCCGCGCCGGTCGGTGTCGCTGCCGTCCGTCGCCAGGCCGAACGCCCGCGAGCCCATGACACACGCGTAGACCGTGTGCTCCCGGACCAGATCGTGCCCCAGCGATTCGCGCATGACGGCGATTATCGCCACCGCTTCCCCGATCCGCCGGGGAATTCCTGCTTCGGACGGTGAGCGGGTGGTCGACGGGGAGTACGGGACCGCTGGGGCCGACGCCCGCGGGCGGCACGTCTCGCAGTACGGTCCCCGGTCTCGCGACGGGCCGCCGCTGGCTACGCTGGACGCCCAGGCACCCCCGCTCCCGTACCCCAGGACACCCCCACGTGAGAACCGCACTGGTCATCGGCGCAGGCCTCATCGGCACGTCCGCCGCGCTCGCCCTCAGCGCGCGCGGTGTCGACGTCCGGCTCAGCGACCACGACGAATCCAGCGCCCGCACCGCGGCGGCCCTCGGCGCGGGAAGCCTGTACGACCCGGCGGCCACGGCGTCCGGACCCGTCGACCTGGTGATCGTCGCCGTGCCGCCCGCGCACGTACCGGCCGCCCTCGCCGACGCCATGGCCCGCGGTCTCGGCCGCGGCTACCTCGACGTCGCCAGCGTCAAGGGCGGCCCGCGCCGCGACCTGGAATCCCTCGGCGGCGACCTCACCCGCTACATCGGCACCCACCCGATGGCCGGCCGGGAACGCTCCGGCCCCCTCGCCGCCAGCGCCGACCTCTTCGACGGCCGCCCCTGGATCCTCACCCCGACCCCCGGCACCGACACCGAGGTGCTCAACCTCGCCCTGGAGCTGGTCGCGCTGTGCGGGGCCGTCCCCGTCGTCATGGACGCCGACGCGCACGACCGGGCCGTCGCGCTCGTCTCGCACACCCCGCAGCTCGTCTCCAGCATGGTCGCCGCCCGGCTCCAGCACGCCGAGGACAGCACGGTGCGGCTGTGCGGGCAGGGCATCCTCGACGTCACCCGCATCGCCGGATCCGAACCCGCGATGTGGATGGACATCCTCGCCGCCAACCCCGGCCCCGTCGCCGACGTCCTCGCCGGCATCTCCGCGGACCTCGACGCGACCGTCGAGTCGCTGCGGGCGCTGCAGAGCGCCGACGAGGAGAAGCGGCGCGGGGGCGCCGACGGCATCGCGGACATACTGCGGCGCGGCAACGCGGGCCGCGCCCGGGTCCCCGGCAAGCACGGGACGGCGCCCAAGGCGTACGAGGTCGTGGCCGTCCTCATCGGGGACCAGCCCGGCGAGCTGGCCCGCCTGTTCGCCGACGCGGGCGCGGCCGGGGTCAACATCGAGGACGTGCGCATCGAGCACAGCGCCGGCCAGCAGGCGGGCCTCGCCCAGCTCTTCGTCGAGCCCCGCTCGGCCCCGGTCCTCTCCGCGGCCCTCCGCGACCGCGCGTGGTCCCTGCGGCCCTGAACCCGGGGGCGCGGGGAACAGCCCGGGGCGGCGGAGGGGGCGCCGGGAGGCCGGTAACCTTGGGGGAATGGCCCGGCGGCGAGCCGGTTGGCACGACAAGGAAAGGCCCCCACCGTGGAGAACCCGGTGATCGTCGCGATCGACGGCCCCTCCGGCACAGGCAAGTCCAGCACGTCCAAGGCGGTCGCCGTCAAGCTGGGGCTCAGCTACCTCGACACCGGTGCGCAGTACCGGGCCATCACCTGGTGGATGCTGACGAACGGGGTGGACGTCGCCGACCCCGCCGCCATCGCGGACGCGAGCGGCAAGCCCGTCATCGTGTCCGGCACGGACCCGCTCGACCCGCGGATCACCGTGGACGGCGTGGACGCCTCCGGCCCGATCCGTTCGCAGGAGGTCACCGCCGCGGTGAGCGCGGTCAGCGCGGTGCCCGAGGTGCGCGCCCGGATGGTCGACCACCAGCGGGCCGCCGCCGCTGCGGCCCCGGTCGGCATCGTGGTGGAGGGCCGGGACATCGGCACCACCGTGCTGCCCGACGCGACTGCGAAGATCTACCTGACCGCTTCCGCGGAGGTCCGCGCCGCCCGCCGCAGCGGTGAGCTGAGGGGCGCGGTGAGCGTCGCCGCGACGCAGGAGGCCCTGGTCAAGCGGGACGCCGCCGACTCCGGCCGGAAGACCTCGCCGCTGGCGAAGGCCGCGGACGCGATAGAGGTCGACACCTCGGACCTGACCCTGGACGAGGTCGTCGACCGCGTCGTCGCCCTGGTCGGGGAGAAGAAGGCGACCGCGAGGTGACCACCGCCCTGCCCAGCCCGCGCGGCGCCGCCGTCGCCCGCGGCATCGGCATCGGCCTGATGAACGGCCTGTGGCGCCCCCGGGTGCTCGGCACCTGGCGCGTCCCCGCGCAGGGTCCGCTGATCCTCGCCGGGAACCACGCGCACAACGTCGACGGCCCGATGCTGATCGGCACGAGCCCGCGCCCGCTGCACTTCCTGGTCAAGAAAGAGGCCTTCATCGGGCCGCTGGACCCGTTCCTGCGGGCCATCGGCCAGATCGAGGTCGACCGTACGAGTGCCGACCGCACCGCGATCACCACCGCCCTGAAGGTGCTGGAGAACGGCGGTGTGCTGGGCATCTTCCCCGAGGGCACGCGCGGCGCGGGCGGCGACTTCGCCCAGCTGCGCGCCGGGCTGGCGTATTTCGCCGTACGCTCGGGTGCGCCGGTCGTTCCGGTCGCGGTGCTCGGCAGCGCCCGCAAGGGCCGGCTGGTGCCGCAGCTCCCGCCGCTGCGCAGCCGTATCGACGTCGTGTACGGGGAGCCGTTCACTGCCGTCACGGAGGGCGGGCGGCGCACGCGGGCCGCGATGGACGCCGCGACCTCGTACATCCAGGAGCGGCTGACCGCGCACATGACCGAGGCCCGGCGGGCCACCGGCCGCTGAACCACCGCCGCGCACCGCGGCCGGCCCTCCCGGGGCCGGACGGTGCCGCGCGCACCACTTGTTGACCGACGGAGAGACCGATGGACCAGCACGACCAGCACGGCGACACCGGCGCGCTCGGCGACGCCGAGTACGCCGAGTTCATGGAACTCGCCGCCGAGGAGGGCTTCGACCT
This sequence comes from Streptomyces sp. NPDC004031, assembly GCF_053604375.1. NCBI lineage: Bacteria > Bacillati > Actinomycetota > Actinomycetes > Kitasatosporales > Streptomycetaceae > Streptomyces > Streptomyces sp. NPDC004031. Next base: position 12,629 of record NZ_JBSGHL010000024.1, read on the forward strand.
GGAGGACGTCGCCGACGACGTCGCCGCGGCGGGTCACGGCCCGCTGCCGGTGCTCGCCGTCGTCGGCCGGCCGAACGTCGGCAAGTCGACCCTGGTCAACCGGATCATCGGCCGCCGCGAAGCGGTCGTCGAGGACCGGCCGGGCGTCACCCGCGACCGCGTGACGTACGAGGCGAACTGGAACGGCCGCCGCTTCAAGATCGTCGACACCGGCGGCTGGGAGCAGGACGTGCTCGGCATCGACGCCTCGGTGGCCGCGCAGGCCGAGTTCGCGATCGAGGCGTCCGACGCGGTCGTCTTCGTCGTGGACGCCACGGTCGGCGCCACCGACACCGACGAGGCCGTCGTCAAGCTGCTGCGCCGCGCGGGCAAGCCCGTCGTGCTCGCCGCCAACAAGGTCGACGGCCCCTCCGGCGAGGCCGACGCGGCCGCGCTGTGGAACCTCGGCCTCGGCGAGCCCTTCCCGGTCTCCTCGCTGCACGGCCGCGGCACCGGCGACCTGCTGGACGCCATCCTGGAGGCGCTCCCCGAGGCGCCCGAGATGACCTTCGGCGACACGGTCGGCGGCCCGCGCCGCATCGCGCTCATCGGCCGCCCGAATGTCGGCAAGTCGTCGATGCTCAACAAGATCGCCGGGGAGGAGCGGGTCGTCGTCAACGAGCTGGCCGGCACCACCCGCGACCCGGTCGACGAGCTGATCGAGCTCGGCGGCAAGACATGGAAATTCATCGACACGGCGGGCATCCGGCGCCGCGTCCACCTCACCGAGGGCGCCGACTACTACGCGAGCCTGCGCACCGCCGCCGCGCTGGAGAAGGCCGAGGTCGCCGTCATCCTCGTCGACGTCGCCGAGACGCTCGCCGAGCAGGACATGCGCATCATCTCGATGGCCGTCGAGGCGGGCCGCGCGGTCGTCATCGCCTACAACAAGTGGGACCTGCTGGACGAGGAACGCCGCTTCTACCTGGAGCGGGAGATCGAGCGCGACCTCGTGCAGGTGCAGTGGGCGCCGCGCGTCAACGTCTCCGCCCGCACCGGGCGGCACGTCGAGAAGCTCGTGCCGGCGATCGAGACCGCGCTCGCCGGCTGGGAGACCCGGGTCCCCACCGGCAGGCTCAACGCCTTCCTCGGCGAGCTGGTCGCCGCCCACCCGCACCCGATCCGCGGCGGCAAGCAGCCCCGTATCCTCTTCGGCACCCAGGCCGGCACCAGGCCGCCGCGCTTCGTGCTCTTCGCCTCCGGCTTCCTGGAGGCGGGCTACCGGCGCTTCATCGAACGCCGGCTGCGCGAGGAGTTCGGCTTCGAAGGCACGCCCATCCAGGTCTCCGTGCGGGTCCGCGAGAAGCGCGGCCGCAAGAAGTGAGCCGGCCGCCCGGGGGTTCCGCCCCCGGGCGCTCCGCTCTCACAGGTCGTGCAGCCGGTTGTCGCCCTGCCCCGGCGGCAGCGCGGCCGGCCCGTTCCCCCGATGCCGCCCCGGCGCGGCGGGCGGCACCTCCGGGTGCCACAGCCCGAAGCCGTTGAACTGCAACGACTCCTCACCCGTCCGGTCCCCGGGCAGCGTACGGAAGAGCCGCCGGTACTCGCGGTAGAGCGCGTCATAGATGGGCGTGGCAGAGCCACCGCTTCCGTCGGTGTCCTGCGCGCTGCGCATGGGCGGGATGTAGCGCTGGAACGGGGACCGGGAGGAAGCGTCAAAGATCTGCACGTACCGCCCAACGACCCGCATTCCCCGCGGGATGCGGTCCGCCCGGCTGAACTTTCCGCCGGGCGGTGAGCCTCTCCGCCGCGTCCGGCGGGCTGACCTGCCCCTTACGCGGGGGGCGCGCGCCTTGCGCTGCCGCGCCGTGAGCGTGCACTTGCCCCGCGGGGCACCCGTTTTGAGGCTGCGGCTGCGCTGCCGAGCACTCGTTTTTAGGGGCGCGGGGAACTGCGCGAGCAACCCACCACCGGCCGGTGGTCCGGTACGGACCGAACTGCCCCTTCGGGCCGGTGACGACCCGCGCCACCGCCGTGGCTGAGCGCGCAGTTCCCCGCGCCCCCAAAAAACGGGCGCCCGGCGCGGTCTGGAAAACGAGAGCCCCGCGCGGCAAGCGCGGCCTTGGCGGGGGGTCAGGTTCCGGACAAAGGCATGGTCGCAGCGACGAGCTGCCCCCTCGCGCAGGCGCGTTCGAGCGCTTCGCGCAGGAGGTCCTCCCGGGGCTGGCGCCCGATCGCCCCGGCGGGGCCCGCGTAGACGTACACCGCGTTCGTGCGCTGCACGGCGGCCCGCCAGCCGTCGCTCACCTGGAGCGGCTGGTGCGCCTGCCACCACGCGGCGGCGGGCGCGCCGCCCACCGGGGGCTGGAGCACCGCGTGCAGCTTGCCCATGGCCAGCAGCACCGACCAGCCCGTGAGCGGCGACGGCGGCGCCGAGAGGTCGAGCTGCGGCATGAAGCCCTGCTCGATGAGCAGCGGCAGGAAGTCGTCGCCGCCGCCGGTCGCGCCGGCTCGGGCGACGGGTCCGGTCGGTTCGATCACCAGCGCGGGGTGCAGCGCGTCCTCGACGATGATCAGCCCGCAGGTGATGCCGAGCACGGCCTGCCGCGGCGCGGCCTCGGGGGCGGGCGCCGGGGCGGGTACGGGCGCGGGCCGTAGCGTCGAGCGAAACGGTACGGCAGGTGCGGGCGGCGCGGCGTCGTCGCCGGCGATGCTGCGTACCGCACCCTGGAGCTGCTCCTCCGCGACGGGCACGACCTGCGACGGGATGCAGGCGGCGTGCGCGAAGGCGAGCACCGCTGTCTCGTCGCCGACGAAGAGCACCGTGCTGGTCCGCTCCTGTGTGCTGTCCCCGGGGGTGCGGCAGGACGTGCAGTCGTACGTGCCCGGGGCGTTCTCGCCGGCGAGGAGGCGCCTGGTCTCCTCCTCGCCGATCTCGGCTCGTACCTCGTCGCTCACGTCGAGCAGGGGCGCCACGGGAGTCTCCTTGGTCCGTTTGGCCGGGCCTGCCCCGGCGCACTGTGACAACGGACGGTCTGTGCCGGGAGTCACGGTTTGCGCTCCCGTCGCTTGCGACGCGCACGCCGGGCTGGGCCGAACGGGTGCGCCGGGGTGCGGGCCGGGGCGCGGCTCCCGCGGAGGCGGGGGAACGCGTGCTTAGCGTGGGGCGATGAGCGAGAAATCGTCTTATCGTCATGTGTCGAGGTGCCAACGCGCCGCCGCCGTCGCCGGGTTCGGCGCGGTGGCCGTCCTGCCGCTGGCCGCGCAGCCCGCGGCGGCCGCGCAGGTGCCCGCCCCCGCGCGCCCGCCGGCCGCGCTCGGCGGTGTCCCGGCCACCGGACTCCCGGCGATCGGCCTTCCGGCCGTTGCCCCGCTGACGGCCGCGACCGCGGGCGTCACCCCCGCCGCGGCGGCCGTCGCGGGCGTGCCCGGCACCCCGGGAGCGATGCCGCGCGCCCGCTCCGTCTGGGACGACCTGGCCCTGTGCGAGAGCAGCGGTGACTGGCACATCAACAGCGGCAACGGCTTCTACGGCGGTCTCCAGTTCTGGCAGCCCACCTGGGAGGCGTTCGGCGGCCTGGCGTACGCCCGGCGGGCCGACCTCGCCACCCCCGCGCAGCAGATCGCGATCGCCGAGGCCGTGCTGCGGGTCCAGGGCTGGGGCGCCTGGCCGGTGTGCTCCAAGCGGCTCGGGCTCAGCGGCGGGGCGACCTCGGTGCACACCGTCGAGGCCGGGGAGACGCTCGCGGGTATCGCGAGCGCCGAGGGTGTCACGGGCGGCTGGCAGAAGCTCTGGACGCTGAACAAGAAGGCGATCGGCGCCGACCCCGACAAGCTGATGCCCGGGACTCTTCTCAGCCTGCGCTGAATTCCGCGGCGCGCCTCCGGACGGGCGCGGAATGCCGGGCGCTCCGCCCGCTCCGCGCCCGCCTCCGGTCCGCGCCCTGAACCCCGGCTGAACGCCCGGTGCCGCCGGGATCCGGGGCCCGGCCGCCCGCCGGGCCGGGCCCCGGTGGCCCCGGCGCAGCGCGGAATTCGCCCCGTCCGATACCCCGGGCGCACCCCGTCCGGGCGGGCTGAACGGCCCGGAAGCCACCGGTCGCGGGGGAGCGGGCGGGGCGCCGGAATGGTAATCCGTCCCCTATAGCGGCCGTCCGCGGACGGCGGGCATTGCCGCGAGTTGTGTGTAAATCGTGTGCACCGGAATTTCCGGCCCACCGTTATTCATCCTGGCGCAATGTCCCCGATGCACTATCCGTGACGCGGACACGGCGGAATCCCGTGGGCGGTGCGGGCGCCGCGCGGCACGGGTCGGCATACGGCCCGGTGGCGGCCTACGGTGGCAGGCATGGCCCCCGCATCGCACCCCGAAGACCCCCGCTCCGAAGACCCCCGCCCTGAGGACGGCCGTCCGGGTGAGTCCTCCGAGCCGTCCCGGCCGGGCACCCCCGCGCAGCCCTTCCCGGGCGGCATCCCCGACGACGACCTGGACGCCTACGTCGGCCTGCCGCAGCAGGAGGCCGAGCAGCGGGCGTACGCGCGCGGCTGGCGGCCGGTCCGCAGCCTGCCGCGGGACGCGGTCGTGACGATGGAGTACGTCGCCGGGCGGCTCAACTTCACGCTCGACGGCGGCCGCGTCCTGCGCTGCTGGACCGGCTGACCCGGCTGACCCGGCCGCGTCCGGGAGAGGACCCCGTACACGGCTCCGGGCCGGGTGCCGCGCCGCACGGTGGCGGGGCACCCGGCCCGGAGCCGGTGGAAGCGGGCGGAAACAGCGGGAAGCGGGCGGAAGCGGTCAGCCGGCGACGCCGCGGCCGCGGGCCTGCTGGTGGACCAGCGGGCTCGCCGGGCGCGGGTGCTCGCCCTGCGGGCGGCGGCTGCCCGCGGGTGTCGTCGTGGTGCGTTCGTGCCGCCCGGCGGTCTGCCGGCCCGCGGCGGGACGGGCCGCGGTGTGCGGCCCGCCGCCCGCCTGGCTCTTGGCCGCGGTGACCGGCAGGCGGCTCGCGGACGGGCCTTCCGGGGCGTCGTCGTCGCCGTCCGCGCGGACGAGGGCGCCCGCCGGGATCGCGGTGAGCGACCGGGCCGTACGGCCGCCGCGGCGGTGGAACAGCCGGGCCCAGCCGGTGGTCAGGTAGACCTCGGCCGAGGCCATCGCCGGTTCGAACCAGGGCAGTGCCAGCAGGATGAGGAGGCCGGCCGCCCAGCCGAGCAGGACGTCGCTCACCCAGTGCGTGCCGAGGTAGACCGTCGTCGCGCCCACGCCGAGCGCCAGCAGGGCGCTTCCGATCGAGCCCCAGCGCCGCGCGCGCGGCGTGGTGCCCAGATAGGCCAGGACGCCCCAGGTCACCACCGCGTTGGCGGTGTGACCCGAGGGGAATATGTCGCCGCCGGCGAACATCTCGGCCGATCCGACGGTCGTCGCGTAATGCGGGCCGAGCCGTCCGAGGCCGTACTTCACGGCCCCCACGGTGATGTTCAGCAGCAGCAGGGAGGTGCCCAGCACCAGCAGCGGGTACAGCGTCCGGCGGCGCCAGGCCCGCCAGCTCAGCCACGCGAGCACCATCACGGCCGTCGGTCCGCGCTGGCCGAGGACCACGAAGTAGTCCAGGAAGGCGTGGATCTGCGGCCACTGCTTGTACGGACGCCAGAGCATGACCTGCCAGTCGAGCGTCACCAGCTTGGAGGTGGTGAGGACGCCCACGACGATGGCCACGTACACAGCCAGCGTCGCACCGAACAGCCATACGCGTGTTCGACTCATCCGGCCCATGGCACGGCGGGTCGGGCGATCCGCGGCGCGGTGGGGCCTGTCATCGGTACGCACCCAATTGACGTTACAGCGTGTGACGGCACAGGTCGGCCGATGGAGCCGCTTTGTAATGACGATGTGATGTGGACTGCGTCTCACCACCCCTTTGGCGCACCGGGTTTCGGGGGAATGCGGTCCGCGGCCGGGAGTTAACCCATGGGTGGCGATACTCACATGAGCGTCTTCTTATTTATTGCTTATTTCCCTCACCTTTCTCCCGGGTTTCCCGTCCGCTGAGCGGACACCGGTGACCGGGAGTGCCCGCGGCCATGCCCGCCGCGCCGCCGCGCCGAGGGCTCTGGACGCGCGCGGTACCGGTCCGTAACGTCGGCCCCGCCGTCATTACCGCTGCTAGTTTTCCGGCCGGAGGTCCCTGCCATGCCGCCCGCTCCCGCCCTGCCGCCCTTCGACCCGTACGACCCGCTGGGTCTGGACGACCTGCTGAGCGACGAGGACCGCGCGATCCGCGACACCGTACGGGCCTGGGCCGCCGACCGTGTGCTGCCGCACGTCGCCGACTGGTATGAGCGCGGCGAGCTGCCGGGCGTCCGCGATCTCGCGCGCGAGCTGGGCGCGCTCGGGGCGCTCGGCATGCAGCTCACCGGATACGGCTGCGCGGGCGCCGGCGCCGTGCAGTACGGGCTGACGTGCCTGGAACTGGAGGCGGCCGACTCCGGCATCCGCTCGCTGGTCTCGGTGCAGGGCTCGCTCGCCATGTACGCGATCCACCGCTTCGGCTCCGAGGAGCACAAGCAGGAGTGGCTGCCGCGGATGGCCGCGGGCGAGGTCATCGGCTGCTTCGGCCTCACCGAGCCCGACCACGGCTCGGACCCCGCCGGGATGCGCACCCGGGCCCGCCGGGACGGCGCCGACTGGGTGCTCGACGGCCGCAAGACGTGGATCACCAACGGGTCGGTCGCCGGTGTCGCCGTGGTGTGGGCGCAGACCGAGGACGGCATCCGCGGCTTCGTCGTCCCGGCCGGCACCCCCGGCTTCAGCGCCCCGGAGATCCACCACAAGTGGAGCCTGCGCGCGTCCGTCACCAGCGAGCTGGTCCTGGACGGTGTCCGGCTGCCCGGCTCCGCGGTGCTCCCGGAGGTCACCGGGCTGCGCGGGCCGCTCAGCTGCCTCAGCCACGCCCGTTACGGCATCGTCTGGGGAGCGATGGGCGCCGCCCGCGCGAGCTTCGAGGCGGCGCTGGCCTACGCCCGCGAGCGCGAACAGTTCGGCCGCCCGATCGCCGGCTTCCAGCTCACCCAGGCCAAGCTCGCCGACATGGCCGTCGAACTCCACAAGGGCATCCTGCTGGCCCACCACCTGGGCCGCCGGATGGAGGCGGGGCGGCTGCGCCCGGAGCAGATCAGCTTCGGCAAGCTGACCAACGTCCGCGAGGCGATCGAGATCTGCCGCACGGCCCGCACGGTCCTCGGCGCCAACGGCATCTCGCTGGAGTACCCGGTCATGCGGCACGCCACCAACCTGGAGTCGGTGCTCACCTACGAGGGCACCGTCGAGATGCACCAGCTCGTGCTGGGCAAGGCCCTCACCGGACTCGACGCCTTCCGCGGCTGACGCCCGCCCGCACCGGCCGTACCGCCCTGCCGCCCTACCGCCGTAGGTCTACATGTGGACATGCGGCAGTACGCGGTCCAGCCGCCGCGGGAACCACCAGTTGGCCCGGCCCATGAGGAACATCGTGGACGGCACCAGCAGCAGCCGGACCACGGTGGCGTCCAGCACCACGCTCACCGCGAGGCCCAGCGCGAGCATCTTGACCACGACGGTCGGCGAGACGGTGAAGGACAGGAAGACCGCGGTCATGATGAAGGCGGCGCTGGAGATCACCCGGCCGGTCGCGGACAGTCCCGCGCCGACCGACCGGGTGTTGTCGGCCGTGCGGTGCCAGGCGTCGGAGATCCGCGACAGCAGGAAGATCTCGTAGTCCATCGACAGCCCGAAGACGATCGCGAACATCATCATCGGCACGTACGACTCGATCGGCACGGCCTCCGGCAGCCCCAGCGCCCCCGTCGCCCAGCCCCACTGGAAGGCGGCGGTCAGCACGCCGTACGAGGCGCCGGTCGTCAGCAGGTTGAGGACCACCGCCTTGACCGGGATGACCAGGCTGCGGAAAACGGTCATGAGCAGCACGAAGGCGGCGATCAGCACGATGCCGATGATGACGGGCAGCCGGTCCCTGACCGTGTCGCGGAAGTCGAACTGGCTGGGCGCGGTGCCGGTCAGATAGCCCCGGGCGCCCGTGCCGTGCAGCGCGTCGGGCAGGACGTGCCCGGTCAGCGCGTTGAACAGGCCGCCGGTCGCGGCCGACTGCGGGTCGCCGTCCGGGGTGAGCGTGCCGACCAGCAGCCTGCCGTCCGAGGTCTGCTGGAGCGGTGTCGTGGCGGCCACGTCCGGGGTGCCGGAGAGCGCCCTGTCCACGTCGTCGGCCACCTGGCTCGCCTGTACCGTGGCACGGCTGACGTCCACCACGACGGTGAAGGGCGCGTTGGCACCGGGGCCGAAGCCGGGGCCCCGCGCGTCGGAGATCCAGTCGAAGGCCGTCCTGCTGGTCGTGCCGGACTTCGCGGCGCCGTCGTCGACGTGCCCCAGCCGCATCGAGAACAGCGGCACCGCCAGCACCGCGAGCAGCGCCACCCCGCAGCACAGGAAGACCGCGGCGTGCCGGGAGATCAGCGCCGCCCAGCGGTGCCAGGCGTCGCTGTCGCCCGCGGTCTCGGCCACCGGGCGGCGGCGCAGCGTCCAGCGGTCGATGTGCCGCCCGGCGAGCGCGAGCGCCGCGGGCACCAGCGTCAGCGACGCGCTCGCCGTCACCACCACGGCGATCGTCGCCGCCAGGCCCAGCTTGCCGATGAAGGTCAGCCCGCACGCGTACAGGCTCAGCAGCGCCACCGCCACCGTCGTCGCGGCCACCAGGACGGCGTGGCCGCTGGTCGCGCAGGTGCGGGTGACACCGTCGGCGGGGGAGCGGCCGTCGATGAGGTCCTGCCGGAAGCGGGTGGTCAGGAAGAGCGCGTAGTCGATGCCGACACCGAGGCCGATCATCGTGGCGAGCGTCGGGGCGGCGGTGGCGAAGGTGACCGCGCCCGCCACGATGCCGACCACGCCGATGCCCGCGAGCACGCTCACCAGGGCGCACGCCAGCGGCAGCACGGCGGCCAGCACACTGCCGAAGACCAGCAGCAGGATGACCAGGGCCACGGCGATGCCGACGACCTCGCTCTCCAGGTCGTTCGCGGGCGCGGTGGTCACCTGGTCAAGACCGCCGCCGTACGCCACCTGGACACCGTCGGAACGCGCGGGCGCGGTCGCCGTGTCGAGCCGGTCGACGTAGCCGTGGCCCAGTTCCTTGAGCGGCTCGTCGAAGGAGACCGTGCTGTACGCGGTTGCCCCGTCGGAGCTGGTGACCAGGGCGGAGGCGGCGGTCGCGTGCGGCATCGCCGCGAGGTTGCCGACGGCCTGCTGCACGGCCTGCTGATGGCTGGAAACGGTCCCGGACGGGGTGTGGAAGACGACCAGGCCGTTCGGGGCGGCGGCCGCCGGGTCGGAGGCCGTGAGCAGGTCGGCGCCGGTGTCGGACTGTGTGCCCGGCAGGGTGATCTGGTCGCTGAACGTCGGGGCCACGATGTGCCGCCCGGCGAGCGCGGCGGCCATGACCGCGAGCCACACCAGGACGACCCAGCCGGCGTGCCGGGCGCAGAAGCCGCCCAGCCGGGCCAGTCGGCCGGCGGGCGGGTGCGGGCCGGGGACGGGGGCGGGAGAGGCACCGGCCGGGGCCGGGGGAGGAGCGGTCGGCACGACGCCTCCGTCACGAGGGCGGGAATTGTGCCGATTCTCACCGAGGCGGCCGCGGTCTCCCGGGCGACAGGCCGCAGCACCGGGGGGCGGGCGCACCCGGTCGGGCGCACGGGCCCGGTGTGCGGGCCGGGGTGCGCGGGCGCACGGCAGGACTCCCACCGGACGCGCGCCGCGCGGTCCGGTGAGAGCCCTGCTCAGCTCTGGTTGAAGAAGCCGTCGCCGCCGCGGCGGTCGTCGGCGTCGAGCACCGAGTAGTCGGCGGGGGTCAGCAGGAAGACCCGGTTGGCGACGCGCTCGATGGAGCCGCGCAGACCGAAGGTGAGGCCCGCGGCGAAGTCGACGACGCGCTTGGCGTCGGCGGACTCCATGGCGGTGAGGTTGACGATCACCGGGACGCCTTCCCGGAACAGCTCGCCGATGCCGCGCGCGTCCCGGAAACCGTCGGGGGTGACGGTGGCGATCCGCCGGCCCTGCTCCTGCGCGGCCTCACCGGCGATCCGCACCCGCGGATCGGTCACCCAGGTGTCGACACGCTGGGACTGGGAGCCCTCGCCGTAGTCGGCGTACTCCTCGTCGTAGTAACCCTCGCCGCCGTTGTCGTCGACGAGGCCCAGCCAGGCACTCGCCCGTCGAACCGATCCCATGGACGCCTCCTCTCTCGCACGCGGTCAGTACCGTCCGTCCGCAGGTCCTATCGTCGTCCATGATGTGGATAGTCCGCCAAGCGGATAGCCGCCACTCGGGCGAGTTGTGACGGTACTGGCACACACGATAGTGGCGTACCGTCAGGCTGCCGAAGGTGTAGGGAAGGTGACGATCCGATGGGAACGCATTTCACGTCCGGGTGACGCGTGCGGCCGTACGGCCCCGCACGGCGCTGACCGGCCGGGATGCCGATGTCCCTGCTGACGGGACGTCGGCGACGGCGCGGCCCGCGTTCCGGGCGGACCACCATGATGCATTCCCGGCCGATGATCCGACAGGCGTTAACATGACCAGCGCTCACTTCGGTTGCCCTTGAACGGGCGTCAACGAGCATGAACCGAGTTTCGATGTGTCACGCGGGAAATGCGGGGCACGCGGGGTCAGCGGGGGGAATGCATGTTCGGCATCATCAGGCCGTGCCGCCACCGAATGTCCGAGGGAATGGCCGCCTCGTGGGTCGCCCACCTGTGCGGGCTGTGCCTGGCGCTGCGGGACGGCCACGGCCAGGTGGCGCGAATAGCCACCAACTACGACGGTCTGATCGTCTCCGTCCTCGTCGAGGCGCAGACGGCCGCGGACGCCGGGCAGCAGCGCCGCACCGCCGGACCGTGCCCGCTGCGCGGCATGCGCACCGCCCCGGTCGCCACCGGCGAGGGCGCCCGGCTCGCCGCCGCCGTCTCGCTGGTGCTGGCGTCGGCCAAGATGCGCGACCACGTCGAGGACCGGGACGGCGCCTACGCCCGGCGCCCGGTCGCCGCCGCGGCCCGCGGGGTCGCCCGCCGCTGGGACAAGGCCGGTGCCCGCACCGGCGAGGACCTGGGCTTCGACACGGCCGTGCTGGTCGACGCCATCGGCCGGCAGGGCGCGATCGAGGCCGCGGTCGGCCCCGGCACCCCGCTGCTCGCCGTCACCGAGCCCACCGAGACGGCGACGGCCGCGGCCTTCGCGCACACCGCCGTCCTGGCCGGGCGCCCCGGCAACAAGGCGCCGCTGGAGGAGGCGGGACGGCTCTTCGGACGGCTCGCCCACCTGCTGGACGCCGTCGAGGACCTCGCCGACGACACCCGCACCGGCGCCTGGAACCCGCTCACCGCGACCGGCACCGACCTCGCCGAGGCCCGCCGGCTGTGCGACGACGCGCTGCACGGCATCCGGCTCGCGCTGCGCGACACCGACTTCGCGGGCTCCGCCTCCGGGCGGCTCACGCATGTGCTGCTCGTCCACGAGCTGGGACGCTCGGTGGACCGGGTCTTCGGCGGCGGCAGCTGCGGCCACTCCTCGCACCGCGCGGAGCAGGCCGCGGGCGGCCCCGCGGCCGGGATCGCCGTGCACGACAGCGGCATCCGGCCCGGCGGTGCCCAGCCGGGCGGCGCCGAGGCCAGTGGCAACCCCTTCGGGCCGAACCCGTACGCGCCGAACCCGCCGGGCAGCCCGGCCGATCCGGGCCAGAGCCCGTACGCCCCGGGCGGCCCCGGGATCCCCGGCGGCTTCCCGCCGCCGCCCGGCCCGCCGCGGCGCCGCGGGCTGCTGGCGGGGTGCCTGGTCTTCACCGGGCTCTTCTGCACCTGTCAGATGTGCTGCGCCACGCACGAGAACCCGTGGAGCCGGGAGCGCAAGGAGCCGTGGTGCGACGACTGCGACTGCGACGGCTGCGACGGGTGCTGCGATTGCTGCAACTGTTGTAACTGCTGCGATGGTTGTGACGGTTGCGACTGCGGGTGCGACTGCTGACACCGGTCGCCCGAGGGTTCACGGGCGGGGCGGGCGGTGTCCGCGGTGGCGTCGCGTCCCGCGGGATCGCCCGAGGGAGGGGCGGAAGTGGAGCGAGACCGGCTGTGTGAAGGCGGGTGATCCGTCGAGGCGGGTCAGCGACCGCAACACGAGGCCGACCACACTCGACACAGGTCGATGTGGCCGCGGGTGACGAGCCGGCAGCTGCGCATGGCCACAGTGCAGCAGCCGCCGGCACGATCCGTCAACGTGCCGAGACGCCGTGTCCACAAGCTGGACATGCTTGACAGCGGGTCACTTCGGCGGCATAGCCTTTCGGGAAGCCCTGGTGGCCCAGTCGCGTTGAGGGACGCGACGGCTCTGTGCGAAGGCACCCGCCCGTGCCTCTTCCGCGTGTCGACGGAGCCTTCGCATGCCTGCCCACACCCCGCTTCCCTCCTTCCGCCCCTTTCCGCCCGGCAACTCCCGCGGCCCCGGCACCTCCGCGCCCCCGGCCCCGCACCCGGTGTTCCCCGCGCCGCCGCCCGCCGCCCCCTTCGTCCGCGGCCGCACCCTGCACCTGGCCGCCGCGATAGGCGGCGGCCCCCCGCGGGAGGCCGCGCACTACCGGGAGCTGGCCCGGCTCGCCGAGGCCGGCGGGCTGGACTTCGTGACGCTCGCCCCCGCGGCGGCGGGCGGCGGCGGGCTGCTGGACGCCGTCGCGCTGCTCGCCGGGGTCGCGCCCGTCACCGACCGGATCGGCGTGGTGCCCGCCGTCCTCGCCTCCGGCGCCGAACCCGCCGACCCGCTGGCCATCGCCCCCGCGCTGGCCGCCCTGGACTGGGTCAGCCGCGGCCGGGCGGGCTGGACGGTGGAGGTCCCGGCCGCGCCCGTCCCACGGACCAGGGGGCGGGTCCGGCCGCAGCGGCCCGAAGCGCTCTGGCGGGCGGCGGGCGACACCGCCGAGGCCGTCCGGCGGATGTGCGGCGACCCCGGCGGGCCGCTGCCGCCGCGGGCCGCGCCCGTGACCGTGCTGGACGCCACCGAGCCCGCCGCCCGCCGGATCGCCGCGCGGCACGCCGACCTGGCCTTCGTCCGCGCCGCCGGACCCGAGGACGCCGGGCGGGCCAGAGCCGAGGTGCAGGCGCTCGCCGCCGAGGCCGGGCGCGGCCCGGAACCGCTGCCGGTGCTCGCCGACCTCACGGTGGACCTCTGCGGCGGCGAGCGCGGCCCGGAGCCGGGCGCCGAGATCGCCCTCGCGCAGGACACGTCGGGCGGTGTGCTCTTCCGCGGCGGCCCGGTCGATCTCGCCGACCTCATCGCCGACTGGCAGCGGCAGGGCGCGGTCGACGGCTTCCACGTCCGCCCGGTGGAACCCCGCCGCGACCTGGAGCGCTTCGTCAACGGCACCGCCGCGCTGCTCCAGCACCGCGGGCTCTTCCGCTCCTTCCACCCCGGTTCGACGCTGCGCGAGCACCTGGGCCTGCCCCGGACCGGGAGAGCGCCGTCACCCGGGGGCCGCGCGGGCGCCCGTACCGGGGCGGGGTCGTGACCGGGCGGCACAGCGGGGTGCGGCCCGTGCACCTGGGCGTGCTGCTGCCCGCCGGGTGCGGCGGCGGGGCAGGGGCGCCGCCGGACTTCGCCGTGTGCGCGGCGCTCGCCGGGGCCGCCGAGCGCGCCCGGTTCGACTTCGTGCTGCTCGACGGCGGCGGTGGCGGGCCCGAGCCGGTCACGGTGCTGCACGCGCTGGCCGCGCTGACCGAGCGGATCGGGCTGGCCGTCGCCTTCCCGGCGGGGGCGGGGGTCCGGGCGCCGTACGACCTGGCGCGCCGGATCGCCGTGCTCGACCGGCTCAGCGGCGGGCGCGCGGGCGGCCCGCCCGCCTCCTCCGGCGAACCCGCCGGGCCCCAGGGACGGCCGGTGGCGGTGGACTTCGGCGGCACCCCCGAGGTGCTGCTCACCGCCCGGGTGCCCGGTGTGCGGCGCCACGGGCGGCGGGTGCGGGTGCTCTCCCGGCTGGACCTCGCGGCGCTGGACCTGGCGGACGCGTCCGGCGCGCGTGAACTCGCGGGGCGGCTGCACACGCAGGTGCAGAGCGCCGCGACCGACGGCTTCGTGCTGACCCCGGACCCGGCGGCGGGCGGCGCGGGCCTGGACGCGTTCGCGGCACGGGTGGCGCCGCTGCTGCGCGAGCGCGGGTCGCTGCGCGCCGCGTACACCGGGACGACGCTGCGCGAACACCTGGGGCTGCCGCGGCCGGTGGGGTGAGGGATGGGGGCGGCGCGGGCGCGGTGACGGGGTGCGAAGGCGGGGGAGTGCGCCGGGGGTACGGGAGGAGTGCGGGGGCGCGCGCCTGGGGGACGTGTGAACTCCTGGTGCGCCGGGCGCCTTTGGGGCCGCCGGTGTGCATGCGTTACATCGAGGTTTCCGGGGCCGAGGCCCTCTTGTGTGTTCCCTGTGAGCCCTGAATACTCCCATGAGTGCCCGTCAGGCTGAGAGCGCGCCCGCTCATCCGTGCGCTCTTGACAGTACACCGACAACAATGACGGGCGCTGACCAGCACCGACCGGAGCCACCTCCATCCCCACAGGAGGATCGAGTGAAGTCCACCCGACGCATACAACTCCTCGCCGTCACAAGCGGCCTGCTCGCCGCGACCGCCTTCGCCGTCCCGTCCGCCGGCGCCCTCACCCCCGCTGCCGGCGCCGCGAAGGCCTCCCCCGGAGCGGCCGCCTCGCTGGCCGCCACCCTCGGTGCCGACCGCACCGCCGGGTCGTACTACGACACCGCGACCGGCGCCTCAGTCGTCAACGTGACCAGCAAGGCCGCGGCCGACGCCGTGCGCTCCGCGGGCGCCACACCGCGGCTGGTCGCCCACAGCTCCGCCCAGCTCGCGAAGGCCGCGAACGCCGCGCAGACCGCCGACATCGCCGGCACCTCCTGGGCGGTCGACCCGCGTACCGACACCCTCCAGGTCAACGCCGACAGCCGGGTGACCGACGCCCAGCTGTCCGCACTGGTCAAGGCCACCGCGGGCTACGGTGACGCCGTCCGCGTCAACCGCGTGGCGGGCAGCTTCAGCAAGCTGCTCTCCGGCGGCGACCCGATCCTCACCACGCAGTGGCGCTGCT
Source organism: Streptomyces sp. NPDC004031 (assembly GCF_053604375.1). Lineage (NCBI taxonomy): Bacteria > Bacillati > Actinomycetota > Actinomycetes > Kitasatosporales > Streptomycetaceae > Streptomyces > Streptomyces sp. NPDC004031. Next base: position 27,776 of record NZ_JBSGHL010000024.1, read on the forward strand.
CGGTCGGCTTCAACGTGCGCAGCGGCAGCACCTACTACTTCCTGACCGCGGGCCACTGCACCGAGGGCTACCCCGACTACTACACCAGCTCCAGCTCGTACATCGGCCCGACCGTCGGGACGAGCTTCCCCGGCAACGACTACGGCATCGTCCGCTACGACACCTCCGTCGCGCACGACGGCACCGTCGGCAGCCAGGACATCACCAGCGCCGCCAACGCCTACGTCGGCGAGCACGTCACGCGCCGCGGCTCCACCACCGGCATCCACAGCGGCACCGTCCAGGCGCTGAACGCCACCGTCAACTACGGCAACGGCGAGGTCGTCTCCGGCCTCATCCAGACCAACGTCTGCGCCGAGCCGGGCGACAGCGGCGGCTCCCTCTACGACGGCACCAAGGCCATCGGCCTGACGTCGGGCGGCAGCGGCAACTGCACCTCGGGCGGTACGACCTTCTTCCAGCCGGTCACCGAGGCGCTCAGCGCGTACGGCGTGAGCGTCTACTGACGCCCCGCCGGTAGCGCCCCGCGCGCCACCAGTCGCGCCCCCGCTGTTTCCCTGGGCAGCGGGGGCGTACGGCTGCCCGGGGACCGTACCGCCCCGGGCCTGTCGGCGGGCGCTGGCAGACTGGCGGCATGCTGGAAACCTCCGCGCGGCTGCTGCGCCTGCTGTCGCTGCTCCAGTCCCGCCGCGAGTGGAGCGGCCCCGAACTGGCTCAGCGGCTCGACGTGACCGCGCGGACCGTCCGGCGCGACGTCGAGCGGCTGCGGGCGCTCGGCTACCCCGTGCACGCCGCCCCCGGCACGGCCGGCGGCTACCGGCTGGGCGCCGGGGCCGCGCTGCCGCCGCTGCTGCTGGACGACGAGGAGGCCGTCGTCGTCGCGCTGAGCCTGCGCACCGCCGCGGGCGGCAGCGTCGAGGGCATCGAGGAGACCTCGCAGCGCGCGCTGGCCAAGCTCGAACAGGTGCTGCCGTCCCGGCTGCGGCACCGCGTCCAGGCGATGCAGGCCGTCACCGTCCAGCCCCCCGGCCCCGGCCCGACCGTCGGCCAGGACGTGCTGACCGCGCTCGGCGCCGCCTGCCGCGACCACGAGCGACTGCGCTTCGACTACCGCGACCACGGCGGCTCCACCACCCGCCGGACCGTCGAGCCCTACCGCCTGGTGCACCACTGGCGGCGCTGGTACCTGCTCGCCTACGACGTGGAGCGGGGCGACTGGCGCACCTTCCGCGCCGACCGGATCGAGCCCAAGGCACCCACCGGCCCCCGCTTCACCCCGCGCGAGCTGCCCGAGGACGCCGCGTCGTACGTCGCCAAGGGCGTCACCCGGCGCGCCTACCGCTACCAGGCGCGCGTCGTGCTGCACGCCACCGCGGAGTTCGTCCGGACCCGCGGCTGGGGCGGCTTCGGCACGGTCACCGTGCTGGACGACCGGACGTGCGAGCTGAGCACCGGCTCCGAGACGCTGGAGGCGATCGCGATGTACGTCGGCATGCTGGGGGTCGACTTCGAGGTGGTCGAGCCGCCGGAACTGACCGTGCGGCTGCGGGAGGTGGCCGACCGGCTGGCCCGCGCCGCGCGGGCCTCGGAGCGGGCGGACGGGGACTAGGGCTAGGACGTGGGCTCGGGCCCGCTCCCCGTCCCGGTCCCGGTCCCCGTCCCCGGCTCCGGGGCCGGGTCCGGCTCCGGTTCCGCCAGGGGGAGGACCATCGCCGTCACGCCGATGCCCACCGTGCCCGGCGCGTGCGGGGCCCGCGCCGCATCGTGCAGCTCCGCGAACAGGGCGGCGAGCCGGTGGCGGAAGCCCGACCAGACCTCGGGGGCGACCCACAGCTCCGCGTCCGTGGTCACGCCCTCGGCGCCCGGCGCGCGCCGGCCCGCGCGCTCGCGCAGGTTGTGCGCCATGGCCTCGGCGATCAGCCGGGTGCCCTCGTGGCGCTGGTCGGACAGCGGTGAGCCGTGCACCGCGCGGTAGCGGCGCTCGCGCCCGCCGCGCTTCTCCCGCACCTCGGCCAGCTCGACCAGCCCGACCGCGTCCAGCCGGCGCAGGTGCTGGCTGGCGAGCGCGTGCGAGATGCCCAGCTCGCGGGACAGCTCGGCGGCGGACAGCGGGACGTTCCAGACCAGCGACACGATGCGCAGCCGTACGGGGTGGGCGAGGGCGCGGAGCAGGGGGTCCGTGGTGCTCATACGCCCATTACACCGCTTCCGCTTGCGGGGGCGGGGTGTTCCCGGCGACTCCCAAGCAATAGGTTGGGGGTCATGTCCGTACGGAAGGTGCTGCGCGACCGCAGCGCGACGACGTATCTGGGCGGGGTCCTGGTCTCCGGATTCGGCGACTCCGCGATGATGCTGGTCGCCGGGGTGTGGGTGAAGACGCTCACCGGCTCCAGCAGCCTGGCCGCCGCGGTGAACGCGTGCGTGTGGGCGCCGACCCTGGTCGGGCCGCTGCTCGGCACCGCCGCCGACCGCGTCCGCAGACGCCCGCTGCTGGTCGCGGTGAACGCGGCGCTGGCCGTGCTGCTGCCCGCGCTGCTCGCCGTCCGCGCGGGCGGGGACGTGTGGCTGCTGCTCGTGGTGCTCACCGCGGTCGGCGTCGGGTCGGTGCTGTGCGACGCCGCCCAGGCGGGCCTGGTGGTCAGCGCGATCCCGGCCGAGCTGCGCGGCGACTTCAACGGGCTGCGGATGACCGTCAACGAGAGCATGAAGCTGCTCGCCCCGCTGGCCGGGGCGGGCCTGTTCGTCCGCTGGGGCGGCGGCGCGGTCGCCGTGCTGGACGCCGTCACGTTCGCGCTGGCCGCGCTCGCCTTCGCGGCCCTGCGGGTGCGGGAGCAGCCGCCCGTCCCGCCCGCCGAGTCCTGGTACGAGCAGACCGCGGCGGGCGTACGGGCGCTGCGCGGCAACCCGCTGCTGGTGCGGCTGGTGGGCGCGGGCGGGGTGGCGCTGCTGCTGTCCGGGGTCAGCAGCGCCGCGACCTACGCCCTGGTGGACGCCGGACTGCACCGCCCGCCCGCGTTCGTCGGTGTGATCTACGCGGTGCAGGGCGCGGGCTCGGTGGCCGCCGGGATCGCCGCGGGCGCCGTCATGCGCCGGCTGCCGGAGCGGGTCTTCGCCGCCGCCGGGCTGCTGCTGTTCAGCGCGGGTGTCGGGATGCGGGTGGTGCCGTCGGTGCCGACCGTGTGCTGCGGGGCGGTGGCAATCGGGATCGGGCTGCCGTGGGTGATCGTCGCGGCCTTCACCGCCGTCCAGCAGCACACCGAGCCCGCGCTCGTCGGCCGGGTGGCCGCCGCCGCGGGCACGGTGGTCTTCGGGCCCACCGCGCTGGCCACCGGGCTGGGCGCGGGGCTCGTCGCGCTGGCCGACTACCGGATCCAGCTCGCCGGGACCGCGGCGGCGGGCGTGCTCACGGCGTGGCTCGTGCTGCTGCGCCGGTCGGCGGCGGACCGGCCGGGCGGCCGTGACGGAAATCTCCCGGCGCCCCGCGGCCGGGACGACGGCGCCAAGTCGCCCGCCCCGCCCGGGAGATGACGTAAGAGGTCCGGATCCGGCCGCCGCTCCCGGCGGCCGGATCCGCTGCCGTGCCCTGCTCCGGCTCGCTGACCTGGGGCAACCGCGATACGCTAATCGAACGAACGTACGAGAGGCGATCGGACGACTGGCCGAAAAGGGGTGGGGCAGTGGAGGTGCGACATGGCGGGCTTCGCGCATCTGCATGTCGCATCCGGTTACTCCGCGCGGTACGGCGCCGCGCACCCCGAGCAGCTCGCCGCGCGGGCGGCCGAGCGCGGCATGGGCACCCTCGCGCTGACCGACCGGGACACCGTGACCGGCGCGGTCCGCTTCGCGCGGGCGTGCGCCGAACACGGCGTCCGGCCGGTCTTCGGCATCGACCTCGCCGTCCGCCCGCTCGCCCCGCCCCCGCCCGGCACGCGCCCCGGAACACCGCCCGGACCCGGTACGGCACCGGCGGCCGGGCCCCGGCGCACCCCCGTACGCGGCGGGGCGCACGTCCTCGAACCGCCGCTGCGCTTCACCCTGCTCGCCCGCGACCGCGAGGGCTGGGCGCGGCTGTGCCGGATCACCTCGGCGGCGCACGCGGGCACCGCCTCCGGCGCGGCGCCCGTGGAGGTCCCGTGGGAGGCGCTGCGCGAGCACGGCGGCGCCGGGCTGACCGCGCTGCTCGGGCCGGTGTCCGAGCCGGTGCGCGCGCTGGCCGCGGGCCGGGAGGACGTCGCGGTGGCACTGCTGCGGCCCTGGTGGGAGGTCTTCGGCACGGAGGGCCTGCGGCTTGAGGCGGTCGTGCACGGCAGGCCCGGCACCGGACCCGGCTCGCTGCGGCTGGCCGCCCGTACCCTCGCGCTGGCCGACCGCACCCGTACGCCCGTGGTGCTCACCAACGCCGTCCGCTACGCCGACCCCGCGCAGCACCGGCTCGCCGACGTCCTGGACGCCGCCCGGCTGCTGCGGCCCGTCGACCGGCGGCGCCTGGACGGCGGGGAGCGCTGGCTCAAGGACGAGCCGGAGATGACCCGGATCGCGCAGCGGATCGCCGAATGCGCCGGCGCGGGCCCCCGCCGCGCCGGGCGGCTGCTCGCCGACACCGCCGCGACCGCCGCCGCCTGCCGCCTCGACCCGGAGGCGGACCTCGGACTCGGCGCCCGGCACTTCCCCGAGGCCGAGGTCGTCGGCGCCCCGCCCGGCGGGGCGCGCGACGAGCTGCGGCGGCGCTGCGCCGCGGGCCTGGAACGGCGCGGCCTGGACCGCGAACCGGCGGCGCGGGAGCGGCTGGAGAGCGAGCTGGGCATCATCGGCGGCCTGGGCTACGACTCGTACTTCCTGGCCGTCGGGCAGGTCGTCACCGACATCCGCGAGCTGGGCATCCGGGTCGCCGCGCGCGGCTCGGGCGCCGGGTCGATGGTCTGCCACGCCCTCGGCATCGCCACCGCCAACCCGCTCGACCACCACCTGCTGTTCGAACGCTTCCTCAGCGAGCGCCGCCGGAACCTGCCCGACATCGACATCGACGTGGAGTCGGCGCGGCGGCTGGAGGCGTACGACGCGGTCTTCCGCCGCTTCGGGCACGAGCGCGTCGCCGTCACCGCGATGCCCGAGACCTACCGGGCCCGCCGGGCGCTGCGCGACACCGGGCTCGCGCTCGGCATCCCGCCGCACGAGGTGGACCGCATCGCCAAGAGCTTCCCGCACCTGCGCGCGTCCGACATCACCGGCGCCCTCGCCGAACTCCCCGAGCTGCGCGCCCTCGCCGCCGAGGCGCCCCGCTACGGCCCGCTGTGGGAGCTGGCCGAGGGCCTGGACTCGCTCGTCCACGGCATGGCCATGCACCCGTGCGGGGTGATCATCAGCGACGCCACGCTGCTGGACCGGCTGCCGGTGCAGCCCACCCCGCAGGGCGACTACCCGATGGCGATGGCGGCGAAGGAGGAGGTCGAGGCGCTGGGCAACATCAAGCTCGACGTGCTGGCGGTGCGGATGCAGTCCGCGATGGCGCACGCCGTCGCCGAGATCGAGCGCGCCACCGGCGACCGGATCGACCTGGACGACCCGCGGCAGGTCCCGCTGGACGACGTCTTCGCCTTCAAGCTCATCCAGGCCAGCAACACCATCGGGATGTTCCAGCTGGAGTCGCCCGGCCAGCAGGACCTGCTCTCCCGGCTCCAGCCCCGGGACGTCCAGGACGTCATCGCCGACATCAGCCTCTTCCGGCCCGGCCCCGTCCAGGGCGGCATGCCCGAGCGCTACATCGCCGCCCGGCACGGCGGCGACCCGCACTACGCCCACGAGGCCCTGGAGCCCGTCCTCGCCGACACCTACGGCGTGACGATCTGGCACGAGCAGGTCATCGAGACGCTGGACGTCATGACCGGCTGCGGCCGGGACCGCGCCGAGGTGGGCCGCCGGCTGCTCGGCGACAAGGAGCACCTGCCGATGATCAAGGAGTGGTTCCACCGCGCCGCCGCCGCCCGCGGCTTCTCCGCCGGGGTCCGCGACGAGGTGTGGGCCACCGTCGAGTCCTTCGGCGCGTACGGCTTCTGCCGCGCGCACGCCGTGGCCTTCGCCGTCCCCGCCCTCCAGTCCGCCTGGCTCAAGGCGCACCACCCGGCCTTCCTGCTCGCGGGCCTGCTGGAGCACGACCCCGGCATGTGGCCCAAGCGCGTCATCGTCGCCGACGCCCGCCGGGGCGGCGTGCCCGTGCTGCCCGTCGACGTCAACCGCTCCCGGCCCGGACACGTCGTGGAACGCGCCGAGGGGGAGCGCTGGGGGGTGCGGCTCGCCCTGTCCGGGGTCCGCGGGATCACCGCGGAGGAGTGCGAACGGATCGCCGCGGGCAGCCCGTACGCCTCGCTGTCCGACCTCTGGCAGCGCGGCCGCCCCAGCCGCCCGGTCGCCGAGCGGCTCGCCGAGATCGGCGCGCTCGACGCGCTGCACGACGGCCGGCTCACCCGGCGCGACCTGCTGCTGCAGATCGCCGAGCTGCACCGGCAGTCCCGCGTCCGCACCGCGGGCGAGGGCCAGCTGCCGCTGGACGCGGGCGCGATCGGCGGCTCCGACCCCAGCGGGGTGCCCGAGCTGACCGGCCGGGAGGCCCTCGGCGCGGAGCTGGACGCCCTCGGCATCGACGTCTCCCGGCACCTGATGGAGCACCACCACCGGCTGCTGCGGGAGATCGGCGCGACCGACGCCGCCCACCTCGCCGCCCTCCCGGCCGGCCGCCAGGTCCTGGTCGCCGGGGTGCGCGCCGCGACCCAGACCCCGCCGATCGCCAGCGGCAAGCGCATCATCTTCGTCACCCTGGAGGACGGTTCCGGACTGGTGGACCTGGCCTTCTTCGAGGACTCCCACGAGGCCTGCGCGCACACCGTCTTCCACTCCGGGCTGCTGCTGGTGCGCGGTACGGTCCAGGTCCGCGGCACCCGCCGCACCGTCGTCGGCACCATGGCCTGGGACCTGGAGAAGGTCGCCGCCACCCGGCGTGACGACGGGCCCGAGGCCGCGCTCGCGCTGCTCGGCGCGGACGGCCCGCAGCCCACCCCGGCGCAGCCCCCCGGCCGCACCCTGGAACACGGCACGGCCGGTGCCCGCCTCCACCCCTACGCCGACCTCCAGCCCGCCGGCACCCGCACCGCCGACCTGCGCCGCCTCGGCCACCGCAGCCCGGGGAGCGCGGGATGACGCGTACGCCCCGCCGCCCGGGACTCCGCGCGGAGCCGTTCGCGGAGCCGGTCGCGGACACGGATCCGGGGCCGCGTCCCGGGCTTCGCCGGGAGTCCGGTCCGGACGCGCAGCCTGCCCCTGCCCCTGCCCCTGCCCCTGCCGCGCCGCTGTCGCCGTGGCCCGCGGGCCGGACGGATCCCGGCCCTCGGCTCTTTGCGCCGTCCGCCGCCGGGGAGGTCCCCGCCGGCCCGCAGGCCGCCCCCGGCCGTACGGTCCCGGCCGGTCCGCGCCCGCGGCACATCGCCCACCTGCGGCTGCACGGCACGCTCGACGACGGACGCTACGCTGCCGCACTCGCGCTGCTCGGCGACATCACCCCGCACGTCCAGGCCTTCCCGCCCGACGCCGTCCAGCTCGACCTGACCTCGGCACTGCGCTACTTCGGCCAGGACCCCTACGAACTGCTCCAGATGGCCCGGATGCGGCTCATGGCGCTCTACGGCATCGCGAGCAGCGCCGGTCTCGCGGGCAACCGGATGCTCGCCGCGATGGCGGCGGCGTCGCAGCCGCGGCAGACCACGCAGATCCCGCGCGACCAGGACGCCATGGACCGCTGGCTGCGCCCCCGCCCGCTGACCGCGCTGCCCGGCGTCGGCCAGGCCACCGCCGCCGCCCTCGGGCGCTACGGCCTGCACACCGTCGGCCAGGTCGCCGACCTCCCCCCGGCGACCCTCCAGCGCATCCTGGGCGCGGGCCCGGCCCGGCTGCTGGCCGAACGCGCCCGCGGCCGCGACCCCCGCCCGGTCACCCCCCGGGCGCCCGCGGCCCAGCTGGCCGCCGACCTCCACTACGCGCGGGACTGCCTGGACCCCGGCCGGCACCACCAGGGCGTCCTCGGGCTCGCCGAACAGCTCGGCCGCCGGCTGCGGGCCGAACACCAGGTCACCGGCGGCCTCACCCTCACCGTCCGCTACGCCGACCGCAGTTCCACCACCCGGACCCGCGCCCTGCCCGAACCCACCGACCACTCACCCGACCTGGCGGCCGCGGCCCTCGGCATCCTCGCCTCGCTGGGCCTGCAACGCGCCCGGGTACGGTCCCTCGCCCTGCGCGCCGACCGGCTCGCCCCGCGCGAGGCCGCCCACCGCCAGCTCAGCATGGACCCCGCCGAGGACCGCGCCCGCGCCCTGGAGGCGGCCGCCGACCGCGCCCGCCACCGCTTCGGCCCCACCGCCGTCCTCCCGGCCACACTCGCGGCCCCGGAACCGCCGGGCACCTGAGACGACGCCCCCTTCGCGACGTGCGGGACGCGGAACGGAGGCGGCAGCAGTGAGCCCTGCGAGCACGTCGGACGCGCCACGTTCGGGCTGGGCATCGCCGACGGGAACCGTGTGCACACAGCTCCGCATCGCGCTGGGCCTGCCACACCGGCCCCAACTCCGCCACCAGATCCTAATGAGACTCTTCGGCGGGACGGTCGGTCCTCGTGAGAACCCCGGTAACGGACCATTCGAACGGGTCTCGTTCTGTGCGTGGCAGCGGCACCTCGACCAGCTTGCCGTCATGAATCATCCACAGACCGAAACAGTCATCGTTCTCGTCGCGAACGAGAACTTGAACGGAATGCGGATCCGGCCAAGCCAACGACTCAAGATGGCTCAGCAATCCGCGCCAGTCGTGGCGGGTAAATTGAACAACCCACGCGTAACACCTCCGGGACGGCACATGCGACCCATCGAACATGCCGTCGTCCACGCGCGTGAAGCACTCGCGCCAGTCCCGGCCCTCGTCAGGGCGGGTAAGGGGCTCCATGACTCCTTCTGCTTCTCGCGCCAGGACGATGACCTCTGCGTACCTGCTCATCGGCCCATCGTAAGTGCGCCCTCACCAGAAGGGAGCCAAAGGCCCCTCACCCTTTGACGACGGGACCAGGCGTGCCCGGCAGGCGGATGACCCGCTTTACAGTGGTTGGGCGTCGTTTTCGATGGCGCTGTGGGCTGTCCCGTAATTGAACCCCGGGCGTCGCGGATATGGACGGTCGGCTCCGAGTCCGGGTCCCCGTCGGGAATCACCGCCACGAGGAAGGCGGCTCCGGGGAGGTGGGTCGCGGCGTTGGAGATCTCGGTCCACGCGGCCGGCGCCGGGACGGCCTCGCCGGCCGCGGACTTCGCGTCCTGAAAGCTCCGGCCCCGGGCGGGGCTGTGCCAGGATCCCCGGTATGACGCTGGAGATCACCATCGACGCGGCCTCGGCCGTGCCGCCGTACGAGCAGGTGCGCGGGCAGATCGCGGACGAGGCGCGGGCCGGGAGGCTGCCGGTGGGGTACAAGCTGCCCACCGTGCGAGGGCTGGCCGAGCAGTCGGGGCTGGCGGCCAACACGGTCGCCAAGGCCTACCGGGCGCTGGAGGCCGACGGGGTGATCGAGACCCGGGGACGGCACGGCACCTACGTGGCCGCGGCCGACGCCCTGGCCCGCGAGGTCGCCGCCGCGGCCGCCTCGTACGTCGACCGGGCCCGCCGTCTCGGTCTGGACCGCGCTGCCTCGCTCGCCGCCGTGCACGAGGCGCTGCGCGCGGCCTACGGGGACGCCGGGGAGTGACCCGCTACAGGTAGAGCCCGTCGGCGGCCTGCGGGGCCGGGCGCAGCGCCGGGTTGGTGCCGCGGCGCAGCGCGTACAGCTCGGCGAGTGTCGCGCCGTCGCGGCCGATGCCCTCGGAGGTGCCGAGCCAGCCGGCCGCCTCCTCGCGGGAGAGCGGGCCGACCTCGATCCTGGCCAGGCAGCGGCCGGGGCGGACGACCGCGGGGTGCAGGCGTTCCAGGTCCTCGTTGGTGGTGATGCCCACCAGGACGTTGCGGCCCTGGCCGAGCAGCCCGTCGGTGAGGTTGAGCAGCCGGGAGAGGGCCTGGCCCGCGGCGTGCTTGGCCTGGCCGCGGATCAGCTCGTCGCAGTCCTCCAGCAGCAGCAGGCGCCAGCGGCCGCCGGAGGCGCCCTCGTCCTCGCCGATCGCGATGTCCATCAGGTAGCCGATGTCGTTGAACAGCCGCTCGGGGTCCAGCACGCAGTCGACCTGGCACCAGTCGCGCCACGAGCGGGCCAGTGTGCGCAGCGCCGACGTCTTGCCCGTGCCGGGCGGGCCGTGGAGCAGCAGCAGCCGGCCGGTGATGTCGTCGGCGCCGGTCTTCATCAGCCCGTCCATCGCCTCGGCGACCTTCGCGGTGTAGTTGCCGCGCAGCTCCTCCCAGGGGGCGGCGGCGATCTGCCGGGTCGTCCGGTGCGGGCCGCGGCGCTGCGAGACGTACCAGAAGCCCATGGTGACGCTCTCCGGCTCCGGTTCGGGCGTGTCCTCGGCGCCTTCCACGGCCGAGCCGAGGATCTGCTCGGCCAGTTCGTCGGTCACGGCGGTCACCGTGACGTCGGCGCCGCGGCTCCAGCGTGAGACCAGGACCGTCCAGCCGTCCCCCTCGGCGAGGGTGGCGCTGCGGTCCTTGGCGCGGGCCTGCCGCAGCACGGTCGCGTCCGGCGGCAGCAGGGTGCGGCCGGGCTTGACGCTGTCCAGGGCGGCGCCGCGCGCGAACGGCTGCTCACCGGCGGCGAAACGGCCCATGAAGAGGGCGTCGACCACGTCGGAGAGTGAATCGCTGTCGTCGAGGCCCACGTGGAGGGGCAGGGCGCGGTGCGGCGCGGTCGGGCCCGCGGCCCGCCCGGACTCCGCCGCGGATGCTGCTGGGGTGGCGGGCGGCACATGCCCCCCAGGCTCGCCGGATGTCACGGACATGGGGCCATGATCTGTCAGAACCACCCGATCGGCCCAGCGCTTTTCGGATCCTCGCGAGGGGACCCGAAGCCCTCCGGGCGGGCCGCGCGCGCACCCCCGACCGGCGGGTACCGTGGTGGGTGACGGTGCGCGACGCTGCCGAGAAGGCGTCAACACCCTTGAAGCGGTGGTGAATCGGGCATCATGGTCGGACGGGGGATGCACGGGTGACGCGGCGGGGCGATAGGGTTTAGCCTGCCCGTGCCGGGAGCCCTCGTCAGGGTGGGGAGAGTCATGGAACAGATAGCGATGCGGAGCAGGCCCAGAGTGCCTGCCATCAACGCGGGGACGGGCGCGTCCAGCGCGCGGCTCGACCGGCATCTGTCGATACTGGCCGGTCCCGCCGTCCCCCAGCGCGAGGCCGAGGAGGCGACCGTGCTCATGCGTGAGCTGACGTCGCGTCCCGTGAGCCACGCCACGGCCAACCGCGGGGCCAGGGTCTCGCTCTTCGCCCCGCTGCGCCGGCTGCGCAGGTCGCTGTTCGGCAACCGCCGCTGACCGCCTCCCGCTGCCACTGAGCAGCCGCCGTTCGCGTACGGTGCCGGTCCGCGGACGCGGCTGCCGTGCGCAGGGCTGCCCCGACCCCCGCTGTTCGTACCCTGCCGTGCCCGCCTCTCCCCGCGGGCCGTCCGGCGCCCCGGGCCGCGCTCTCCCCGCTTCCCTGCCCGCCCGGCGCGCTCACACCAGTGCGAACTGCCCGTCAGGACCCTCTTCCCGGTGGTCCAGTACGGACGCGGGGCGGCGCCTGGCCGCCGGCACCGGCAGCACGCCCGCCTCCCGCAGCGCCGCCGTACCCACCCCGTCCCGGCCCCGCCCGACCTCGCCCTGCCCCGGTCGCGGGGCGAGACGGCCGGCCAGCTCGCGGCGTTCGCCGTCCAGTTCGGCGAGCAGTGTCAGCACGCTGATCGTCTCCAGCAGCTCCGAGGTGCTCGACCTGGTCCACGGCGGTGGGCGCAGCGCCTCCAGCGAGCCGGGCGCGCCCGGCGCCGTCCGCCGCTCCCACCAGGCCTGAAGGACCCGCACCCCGCCCGCCGTGCGCTGCCACGCGGCGGGGGAGACGGGCGAGACGCGGCCCGCGCCGATCCGCAGCTCGCGCTGCTCCGGGTCGTACTCCAGCTCGTCGGGCCCGGGGGCCGCGGGCAGCGGCGCGCGGACGTAGGGGCGGCTGCCGCCGGGCAGCCGGGGCCCGCCGGGGTCGCGGCCCGCGGCGGGGTCGGCGAAACGGGCGCCGCGGGTGTGCAGCCACACCAGCCGCTCGCCCAGCGCCACCCCTTCCCGCCACGGCCCGGCATCCGCGGGAAGGGGCACCCGGCAGCCCTCGGGCGCCGCGTACCCGGCGGCGGCGACCCAGGCCAGCACGTCGTACGCCGTGACCTCGGTCCCGTAGGCCGCGGACAGCGCTTGCGTCAGGCCCGGTGCGAGATTCGGGTCCCGGCCGCCCGGCTGCCGGAACAGCGGGCGGATCCGGCCCGGACGGCCCGCCGGTGAACGGCCGTCGGGCAGCAGCGCGGCGAACGACACCGGCGGCTCGGCCACCTCCGGCAGGAACGCCTGCTCCACCGCGAAGACCTGCTGCCCGTCCAGCACCCGCCACAACTCGGGCCGGGCGGCGTCGATGAGCCGGTGATCGGGTATCAGCCACTGCCGGTCGTAGGCGCCGTGCGCGATCGGCACGGGCTCGGGGCAGGGCCCGTCCTCGCGCGCCAGCGCCGTCGTCGCCGTGCGGTGCCCCGGCAGCTGGCCGACCCTGCTGTGCAGCCCGCGCGCCCGGCTGGGATGCAGCAGCGCTTCGCGCTCCTGCTCGCCCGCGGCGGTGAACAGCGCCCAGCGCGCGCGCAGCGTCGCCGCGTCCGGTGCCAGCGGCCAGCCGCGGCCGATGCGCAGCGGCGCCACGGACCAGGGCATCAGGTCGTGCAGCAGGGGCGCGTTGTCGCTCACCGCACGCATGCTACTGACGCCGCTCAGCGCGCCTCCATCGTCACCGTGAAGGAGAAGCGGTCTCCCCGGTAGTGGATCCGTACCACGTCCACAGCCTGCCCCGACTCGTCGTAGGTGACTCCCGTGTAGTGCAGGATCGGGCTGAGCAGCGGCACCCGCAGCAGTCGGGCCGTCTCCGGGTCGGCCAGCCGCGCCTCCACCGTGTCGGTGATCCGGCTGATCCGCACCCCCAGCACGTCCTTGAGCACCTTGGTCATCGGCCAGCGCTCCAGGTCGGCCAGGTCGATCGCCGCGGCCGTCTCCGGACGGAGGAAGTTCTCCGCCCAGTTGGTCGGCTCGCCCCGCTCGTCGCAGCGCAGCCGGCGGAAGGCCACCGCCTCGTCCAGTCCCGGGAAGTGCTCGCGCACCTCGGGCGGCAGCGCCGCCGGACCGTGCTGGAAGACCGCGGTGCGCCCGCCGGACTGCTGCGCCACGATCGCGTCGACCGAGCCCAGCAGCCGCACCGGGGCGCCGCGCAGCGCCGTCGGTTCGATGAACGTGCCCCGCTTGCGGTGCCGGGAGATCAGGCCCTCGTCCTCCAGCTCCTTGAGCGCCTGCCGCATGGTGAGCACGCTCACGCCGTAGTGCCCGGCGAGGGCGTCCTCGGTCGGCAGCCGCAGCGGGTCGTCCTGGCGGCGGCCCAGTATCGACGCGCGCAGCGACTGCGAGACCTGGTACCACAGCGGCAGCTTGCGGTTCAGCACCAGGGAATCGGGAGCGAAGGAGGTCACAGCCGGAAGTTTCTCTCAAGGCCCTCCCACACCGCGTCGTAGTCCGGCTGCCGGTGCCCGGCGGACAGGGCGAAGTCGGTGGGCACGACCGGCCAGCGCGTCTCGAACATGAACGCCAGGCCGTCGTCCACCCGCTGCGGTGCCAGCTCGGCGGTGCTGGCCCGGTCGAAGGTGGTCCGGTCCGGGCCGTGCGCGGACATCATGTTGTGCAGCGAGGCGCCGCCGGGCACGAAGCCTTCCGCCTTGGCGTCGTAGGCACCCTCGATCAGGCCCATGAACTCCGACATCACATTGCGGTGGAAGTACGGCGGGCGGAAGGTGTCCTCGCCGACCAGCCAGCGCGGCGCGAAGACCACGAAATCCGCGCCGGCCAGGCCCGGGGTGTCGGAGGGCGACGTGAGCACCGTGAAGATCGACGGATCCGGGTGGTCATAGCTGATCGACCCCAGCACGTTGAAACGGCGCAGGTCGTACAGGTACGGCACATGGCTGCCGTGCCAGGCCACCACGTCGAGCGGCGAGTGGTCGTAGCGCGCCGCCCACAGATTGCCGCCGAACTTGTTGACGACGTCCGTCTCCTCGTCCCCGTCCTCGTACGCGGCGACGGGGGCGAGGAAATCCCGTGCGTTGGCGAGGCCGTTGGCGCCGATCGGGCCCAGCTCGGGCAGTTGGAAGGGGCGGCCGTAGTTCTCGCACACGTAGCCGCGGGCGGTGCCGTCCGGCACATCGACCGCGAAGCGGACACCGCGCGGGATCAGCGCGACCTGGCCGGGCTCGGCCCGCAGCCGGCCGAACTCCGTCCGCAGCAGCAGCTCGCCCTGCTGCGGCACGATCAGGAACTCGCCGTCCGCACTGGAGAACACCCGCCCGCTCATCGGGCGGTTGGCGCCGTACCAGTGGATGCCGATGCCCTCGCGGCGCAGCACGTCGCCGTTTCCCCCCACGGTGACCAGGCCCTGCACGAAGTCGGTGGGCTCCTCGGGCAGCGGGAGCGGGCCCCAGCGCAGCCGGTTGGGATCGGGCTCGACGTCCTGGAAGGGGCCGCTGCGCAGCGCGCCGTTGGGCACCCGGTGGAAGGGGGGATGCGCGGCGGAGGGCCGGATCCGGTAGAGCCAGCTGCGCCGGTTGTGCGCACGCGGCTCGGTGAAGGCGGTGCCGCTGAGCTGCTCGGCGTACAGCCCGAAGGGGGCGCGCTGCGGGGCGTTCCGCCCCACCGGGAGGGCGCCGGGCACCGCCTCGCTGCTGTGCTCGTTGCCGAAGCCCGGCGAGTAGTCGAGCCCCTTGCCCGCCTCGCTGCCGCTGCCGCTGCCGCTGCCGCTGCTGAAGGCTTCCCTGCCGAAGTCGTCCATGATGCGCTCCCCGCTCGCGTTGCCGTCCTGATTCCTATGCTGAACCATAGGAATCAGGACGGCAACCCTCGCCCGAGCGCCCTGTGGACAACTCGCGACGACCCGCCGTACGCCCGGGTCACACCCCGTCAGCCGGTCCGGCGTCGGGCCCCTCCGGCTTTCGGGCGTCGGGCCCTTCCGGCTGTCAGGCCGGTGCCAGGCCCGCCCCGTCCCGCGCCCGCGGGACCGCCGCGCCCAGCTCCCGCAGCACTGCCGCCGCGATCACCGCGTGGCCGCGGGCGGAGGCGTGGACGAGGTCGGCGCTGTAGAGGTCGCGGTCGCCCGCCGCGGGGTGGCCCTCCATCTCGACCACCAGCGCCCCGTGGCGCCGCGCGGCCCCGCGGACGATGCCGTTGAGCACCGCCAGGCCCTCCTCCAGCGGACCGCCGCGCAGCTCGGGCACGGCGGCGGTCACGTCGAGCAGGGAGAAGGTGAGGACGGTGGTGCCGGGAGCGGCGACCCCGGCGAAGAGCAGGTCCATCTCGGCGGCGACGGCGTCGGGGGAGAAGCCCGGCAGCAGCAGGTCGTTGCCCCCGCAGACGACGGCGACCAGATCCGGCGCGAAGGCGGCCGCCGGACCGGACTGCTGCGCCCGTACCTGGGTGGTCGTCAGCCCGCGGGTCCCGAGGTTGAGATACTCCAGGCCCGGCGCCGCGGCGCGCAGCGCCTCGGCGGTGCGGTCGGCCCAGGACGCCGTGCGGTAGCCGGGCAGCGGGTCGCCCAGGCCCTCGGCGAGGCTGTCGCCCAGCACCGCGAAGCGCCGCCAGGGCGCCCCGCGCAGCAGTTCGCCGCTCTCGCCCGCGCCGAGGCAGTACGGGTCGGCGGCTTCGGTGGGGTGGCCGCCCGCGCCGGAGGATCCGGCGTCTGGGTCGTTCGTGCGGGCCACGTCAGGGCTTCTCTCGGCCATGTCAGGACTCCTTCGGGAGGGTGCGGCCCATGGCCAGGCCCACCACGGCGGCGCCCGCGGCCAGCAGCGCGCAGACGAGGAAGACGTCGCGGTAGGCCTGGGGCCCCGCCAGTCCGTGCGCGGCGATCACCGACGCGGTCGCGGCCACGCCGAGCGATCCGCCCAGCTGCCGGGCCGTGGTCGTCATGCCGACACCGGAGGCGAACTGCTGCGGCGGCAGGGACCGGGCCGCCGCCGTGGACAGGGCGGTCAGGGCGCCGCCGAAGGCGGCACCGCCGACCAGGCCCATCGGCAGCCACAGGGACAGGAAGCGGGCGTCCGACCCGAGGCCGAGGTACATCCACACGCCGACCGCGGTGAACGCCGCCATCGACACCGCGACCACGGCGGGCAGTTGGTGCGGCTTGGCCCGTTTGCCGACCGCGACGGCGGCGACCGCCGACGTCAGGGCGCCCGGCGTGACGGCGAAACCGGCCTTGAGCACCGAGTAGTGCCACACCGTGGTGAGGAACAGCGGGCTGCTGAGCAGCCAGGCGAAGAGCGCCGCCCCGGTGAAGGCCGCGGCGCCCGACGACACCGCGAAGGCCGGGCTGCGGAAGAGCGAGATCTCCACGGCCGGCGCCTGGTGGCGGGCCGAGCGCAGCAGCGCGAGCGCGATCAGGGCCGCGCCGCCCGCGACGCTCGCCACGGTGGCGGCCTCGCCCCAGCCCCAGTCGCTGCCCTTGGTCAGTCCCAGCACCAGCAGCGCGATGCCCGCGGTCACCGCGGCCGTGCCCAGCGGGTCGGGCAGCCGCCGCTGCGCGCCGGTCCGTTCGGGCAGGCCGCGCAGGCCCGCCAGGACGAGGGCGGCGCCGACGGGGACGTTGATCAGGAAGACCGCGCGCCAGCCGAAGGCGTCGACCAGCACGCCGCCGAGCGCGGGCCCCGCCGCGGTGGCCATGGACCCGGCCGCGCCCCAGGCGCCTATGGCCGCGGGAAGGCGCTGCGGCGGGGTGGTGGCGAGCAGCAGGCCGAGCGCGGCCGGGATCATGCCGGCCGCCGTGGCGCCCTGGAGGGCGCGGGCGGTGATGAGCAGCGGCAGGTTCTGCGCGGCGGCGCACAGCGCGGAGGTGAGGGTGAAGCCGGTGAGCGAGATGAGGAAGAGCTTCTTGCGGCCGAAGGCGTCGGCGATGCGCCCCGCCGGGGTCAGGAGCGCCGCGAAGAGCACGGCGTAGCTGCTGACCACCCACGACAGGTCGGAGACCTTGTCCTGGGGGAAGCTCGCGGCCAGGTCGGGAAAGGCGACGTTGACGACGGTGGTGTCGAGGAACGCGATGAAGGTCGCCCCGGCGCTGAGCAGCAGCACGGTGCCCGGTTTCGCCGGGGAGCCGCCGTCCGGGGGCGTGGTTGCGGCGCCCTCCCGGCCGGCGGACGCGGCGGTGGCGGGGGCGGAGGGACCTGAGGAACCGGCGGGAGGAGACATGGTCGTCCTTGGTCTCGGCAAAGGAAACATACCTGCGGTACGCAACATACATACCGTAGGTATGTGGCTGTCAAGCAGTGCCGTTGGCTAGGGTGGGGGGACGGATCAGAGACGGACGGGGGCGGCGTCGCGCCGACACGCGCGGCAAGGCGGGCAGGACAGGAGGACGGCCGTGACGACAGCGCGTACGGCGACCGGACACGGCGCGGGGCAGGCCCGGGTGCGCCCGACGCAGCAGGAGCGCTCGGACGCGACGGTCGAGGACCTGCTGGCCGCGGCCCGCGCGCTCTTCGCGACCGCCGGATACGCCGCCACCTCCCTGGACGCGGTCTGCGACCGCGCCGGGGTGACCAAAGGCGCCCTCTACCACCACTTCTCCGGCAAGAAACAGCTCTTCGCCGCCGTCTACGCCCGCGAGCAGGAACGCCTCAACGAGCGCATCACCGCCGCCTACCGCACCGTCACCGACCCGTGGGGAGCCGTCTTCGAGAGCTGCCGCGCCTACCTGGAGGCCTCGCTCGACCCCGGCGTGCAGCGCATCACCCTCCTCGACGCGCCCGGCGCCCTCGGCTGGGAGTCGATGCGCGAACTCGACGACAACTGCCGCGAGCTGACCCGCCGGGGAGTCGCCCGCGCCGTCCGCAAGGGCGCCCTGCCCGACCGTCCGGCCGACCCGCTCACCTCCCTGCTCTACGGCGGCCTCAGCGAGAGCGCGATGGCCATCGCCCGCGCCGCCGACCCGCAGACCGCCCTGGACGACGCGCTCACCGACCTGCGCCGGCTCTTCGACGCCCTCGCGGCCGCCGGGAGCTGACCCGATGACGGGCGACGGCGGCCGACCGGGCGCGGACGGCGGCCTGCTGCGCCGCACGCCCGTCCAGCAGCGCAGCACCGAGCGGCTGGAGCGCATCCTCGACGCCTGCGCGCGCCTCCTCGACGAAGGCGGCTACGAGCGGCTCAGCACCAGGGCCGTCGCCGCCCGCGCGGGGGTGCCGATCGGCTCGGTCTACCGCTTCTTCGCCGACAAGCGCGCGATGGCCGACGCCCTCGCGCACCGCAACCTCGACGAGTTCCTGGCCAGGACCGCCGCCCGGCTCGACGCGCCCGGCGCCCCGAGCGGCTGGCGCTCCGCCGTCGAGGTGCTGGTCGACGAGTACACCGCCATGAAGCGCACCGCCCCCGGCTTCGCGCTGCTGGACTTCGGCGTGCCCGGCGAGACCAACCACGACCTCGCCGAACGGCTCCCCGCACTGCTCGGCGACCGCCTCACCGCCGACCCCGCCGACCCGCGGCTGCGGATGGCGCTCACGGTCGCCGTGGAGGCGGCGGACGCCGCGCTGCAACTGGCCTTCCGCACCGACCCGGAGGGTGATCCGCAGCTCGTCGCCGAGACGAAGGCGCTGCTGCTGGCCTACCTGGCGACGGTTCTGGACTGACGGGGGGCGGCCCGCTCGCCGCCCGACAGGCGCGCGCCCGCCCGGATCCCGGCGGGAGCCGGAGGAGACCGCCACCGCCCCACCGCCCACCGCCCACCGGCCCGAAACCGTCCGCGACCCCGCGGGGCGGTGCCGTTGTCAGTACCGGTGGGTAGTGTCGAGGACGACACTCGCCGACGTCGCCGAGGAGAGGAAGGGGGCACCGATGTCCCGGACCGCCCTGCGCATCTGCCCGCTCTGCGAGGCCACCTGCGGCCTCGTCCTGACCGTCGAGGACGGCCGGGTCACGCACGGCCGTGGCGACCGTGAGGACGTCTTCAGCGCCGGGTTCGTCTGCCCCAAGGGCGCCTCCTTCGGCGCGCTGGACGCCGACCCCGACCGGCTCACCCGCCCGCTCGTCCGCCGTGACGGCGTGCTGGAACAGGCCACATGGGCGCAGGCCTTCGCGGCGGTCGCCGCCGGGCTCGGCGCCGTCACCGGTCCGCACGGCGGCGAGGCGGTCGGTGTCGTCCTGGGCAACCCCAACGTCCACACGATGGCCGGCGGCCTCTACCCGGCGCAGTTGCCGGCCGCGCTGCGCACCCGCTCCGTCTTCACCGCCAGCACGCTCGACCAGATGCCCAAGCACGTCAGCTGCGGCTACCTCTTCGGCGACTCCAACGCCATCCCCGTGCCGGACCTGGACCGCACCGGGCACCTGCTGCTGATCGGCGCCAATCCGCTGGTCTCCAACGGCAGTCTGGCCACCGCCGCCGACTTCCCCGGCAAGCTCCGGGCGCTGCGGCGGCGCGGCGGGCGGCTCACGGTGATCGACCCGCACCGCACCAGAACCGCCCGGATCGCCGACCGGCACATCGCCCCGCGGCCCGGCACGGACGCAGGCCTGCTGTTCGCCCTGGTGCAGGTGATCCTCGCCGAAGGACTCGCCGACCCGGGCGACCTGACACCGTATCTGTCGGGCCTGGACGAACTGCGCGCCCTCGCCGCGGATTTCCCGCCCGAGCAGGTCGCCGCCTACTGTGACGTGCCCGCCGCCGACATCCGCTCCCTCGCCCGGGAGCTGGCCGCGGCGGAGAAGGCCGTGGTGTACGGGCGGCTCGGCAGTACCGCCGTCGAGTTCGGCACCCTCACCAGCTGGCTGGTGGACGTGCTCAACGTCCTGACCGGCAATCTGGACCGGCCCGGCGGTGCGATGTTCCCGCTGTCGGCGACCGCACGGGCGCCCCGGCCGCCGCGCCCCGGCAAGGGCTTCCGGACCGGCCGCTGGCACAGCCGGGTCGCCGGCCACCCGGAGACCAGGGGCGAGCTGCCCGCCGCGGCCCTGGCCGAGGAGATCGACACACCGGGGGAGGGGCGGCTGCGCGCCCTGGTCGTGGTCGCGGCCAACCCCGTGCTGTCCGCGCCCGACGGGCTGCGCCTGGACCGCGCCCTGGCCGGGCTGGACTTCATGGTCAGCGTCGACCCGTATCTCAACGAGACCTCGCGGCACGCCCACGTCGTCCTGCCGCCCCCGCCGCCCGCGCAGAGCGCACACTACGACTTCGCCTTCAGCACCCTCGCGGTGCGCAACACCGTTCGCTACAGCCCGCCCGCGGTGCCGCTCGCCGAAGGCGCCATGGGCGAGCCGGAGATCCTGGCCCGGCTGATCCTCGCCGTCCTGGGCCAGGGCGGGCCGGACGCCGACCCCGCCGCCGTGGACGCCCAGGCGGTCGAGCGCCGGCTGACCGCCGAGACCGCCGACCCGCACTCGCCGGTGCACGGCCGCGCCCCGGCCGAGCTGGCCGCGCGGCTGGAGGGGCGCACCGGCTACGAGCGGCGGCTCGACATGATGCTGCGGCTCGGACCCTACGGCGACGGCTTCGGCGCGGCGCCGGAGGGGCTGACGCTCGCCCGGGTCCTGGACCGCCCGCACGGCATCGACCTCGGGGCGCTGCGGCCCCGGTTGCCCGAGGTGCTGCGCACCGCCTCCGGCACGCTGGAGCTGGTGGCGCCGCCGCTGGCGGCCGACGTGCCGCGGCTGCGCGCCGCCGTGGCACGCGGCGGCGACGCGGCGAGCCTGGTCCTCATCGGGCGCCGCCACCTGCGGTCCAACAACAGCTGGATGCACAACGTGCCGGTGCTGACCGGCGGCAGCAACCGCTGCACCGCGCAGCTCCACCCCGACGACGCCGCCCGGCTCGGCCTCGCCGACGGCGCGCTCGCCCGGATCAAGGGCGACGGCGGCGAGATCACCGCCCGGGTCGAGATCACCGACACGCTGCGCCCCGGCGTGCTGAGCCTGCCGCACGGCTGGGGCCACGACCGCACCGGCACCCGGCTGACCGCCGCCTCCCGCGACCCCGGGGTGAACGTCAACCAGCTCCTCGACGGCACCCGCCTCGACCCGCTCTCCGGCACCGCCGTGCTCAACGGCTTCCCGATACGTGTGGAGGCGGCGGACTGACCCGGCCGCCGCCGTCCCCCTCGGCCCTGCGGGCGTACGCCCCCGGGCGCGCCGGGCGGCACGAGCACCCGGTGGGCCCTGGCACCGTAAAACTATCGGCGCTAGTTTGGGCGTCGGACACAGACACCCGGACACCGGCACGTAGGTGCCGGCGCACGGACGCAGGCACCCGGGCCAGGACGCACGGACGCGAGCACTCGGAAGGCGGCAGGTGGAGCATGACTGACGGTGAGCGGGCGGACGGCATGGCGGACGGGGCGGGCGCGGGCCGGCCCGCGGCGCAGGGAGCGGGCGGCGGCAGCGGACGGCCCGCCGGGGTCTTCCCCGGGCGGGAAGCGCTGTTCGTCGGCGGCGAGTGGCGGCCCGCCGCCGGGGAGGGCCTCATCGAGGTGCTCGACCCGGCCACCGAGCAGGTCGTCGGTCGTGTCCCGGCCGGGGACGGGCAGGACGTGGACGCCGCCGTACGGGCCGCCCGCGCCGCGCTGCCCGGCTGGGCCGCCACCCCGCCCGCCGGGCGGGCGGGCGTCCTCGCGGCCGCCCGCGACCTGCTGGCCGCGCGCCGGGAGGAGATCGCCGCGACCGTCTCCGCCGAGCTGGGCGCGCCGCCCGCCTTCGCCGCCGCCGTGCACGCCGACCTGCCCACCGCCGTGATGGCCGGCTACGCCGACCTGGCCGCCGCCCACCCCTTCGAGGAGCGCATCGGCAATTCCCGGGTGCTGCACGAACCGGTCGGCGTCGTGGGCGCGATCACTCCGTGGAACTACCCGCTGCACCAGATCGTCGCCAAGGTCGCCCCCGCGCTCGCCGCGGGCTGCACGGTGGTGCTCAAGCCCGCCGAGGACACCCCGCTCGTGGCGCAGCTGTTCGCGGAGATCCTGGCCGCGGCCGGGCTGCCCGCCGGGGTCTTCAACCTGGTCACCGGCCTCGGCCCGGTCGCGGGCCAGGCGCTCGCCGAGCACCCGGACGTCGATCTGGTGTCCTTCACCGGCTCCACCGCCGTCGGACGGCGGATCGGCGCCGCCGCCGGATCCGCGGTCAAGCGTGTCGCGCTCGAACTCGGCGGCAAGTCCGCCAACGTCATCCTCCCCGGCGCCGACCTGGCCCGAGCGGTGAACGTCGGCCTGGCCAACGTCTTCGCCAACTCCGGCCAGACGTGCAGCGCCTGGACGCGCATGCTGGTGGACGCCGAGCGCTACGACGAGGCCGTGGCGATCGCCGCGGCCGCCACCGCCAAGTACGTGCCCGGCGAGCGCCTCGGCCCCGTGGTCAACGCCAGGCAGCGCGAGCGGGTCCGCGGCTACATCCGGCGCGGTGTCGAGGAGGGCGCCCGCGTCGTGGCGGGCGGCCCGGAGGCGCCGGACGGACTGGAGCGCGGCTACTACGTCCGGCCCACCGTCTTCGCGGACGTCGAGCCCGGCATGGCGATCGCGCAGGAGGAGATCTTCGGCCCGGTCGTGGTCCTGATCCGCTACCAGGACGAGGAGGACGCGCTGCGGATCGCCAACGGTACGGTGTACGGCCTCGCCGGGGCGGTGTGGGGCGCCGACGAGGACGCCGCGGTCGCCTTCGCCCGCCGGATGGAGACCGGCCAGGTCGACATCAACGGCGGCCGGTTCAACCCGCAGGCCCCCTTCGGCGGCTACAAGCAGTCCGGTGTGGGCCGCGAGCTGGGCCCGCACGGTCTCGCCGAATACCTCCAGACCAAGTCGCTCCAGTTCTGACGCGGTCCGGGCCGCCGTCCCCGTACCCCGACGGCGGCCCGGCACGTACGCACCGGTGGGACGGTATGTCGACGCATCGACAATCTGCCCCCGCCGCACGCCCCGGTACGCTCACCGTCCGTCCTGCCCCGTCCCGCCCCGCCCCCGCCCCGTCCTCACCGATCAGGAGACAGCCGTGGTCCGCGCCGCCGTCCTGCCCGCCGTCAACGCACCTCTGGTCGTCACCGACATCGACCTGCCCGACCCCGGCCCCGGCCAGGTGCGGGTGCGGCTCGCGGCCGCGGGTGTGTGCCACTCCGACCTGTCGCTGTCCAACGGCACGCTGCGCCAGCCCGTCCCGGCGGTGCTCGGCCACGAGGGCGCCGGGACGGTCGTCGCCGTCGGCGAGGGCGTCACCCATGTCGCCCCCGGCGCCCCGGTGGTGCTCAACTGGGCGCCCGCCTGCGGCAGCTGCCACTTCTGCGGGCTCGGCGAGCCGTGGCTGTGCGCCAACGCGGGCGCCGCCGCCGCGAAGCCGTACGCGACGCTCGCCGCCGACGGCAGCCCGCTCCACCCGGGCCTGGGCACCGCCGTCTTCGCCGAGGAGACCGTGGTGTCCGCGGGCGCCGTGCTGCCGCTGCCCCCGGGTGTGCCGCTCACGGACGCCGCGCTGCTCGGCTGCGCGGTGCTGACCGGATACGGCGCCGTGCACCACGCGGCGGCCGTCCGGGCGGGCGAGTCGGTCGCCGTCCACGGCATCGGCGGCGTCGGCCTCGCGGTGCTCCAGGCCGCGCGCATCGCGGGCGCCGGGCGGATCGTCGCCGTCGACGTGGTGCCCGGCAAGGAGGAGCTGGCGCGCGCCGCGGGCGCCACCGACTTCCTCCTCGCCGGCGAGGACACCGCCCGCGCCGTCCGCGCCCTGACCGGCGGATACGGTGCCGACGTCGCCGTCGAGTGCGCGGGGCGCGCGGAGACCGTCCGCGCCGCCTGGTCCTGCACGCGGCGCGGCGGGCGGACGATCGTGGTGGGCATCGGCGGCCAGGACCAGAAGGTCACCTTCAGCGCGCTGGAGCTGTTCTACTTCGGCCGGACGCTGTCGGGCTGCGTGTACGGCAACTGCGACCCGGCCGTCGATCTGCCCGTCCTGGCCGAGCACGTGCGCGAGGGCCGGTTCGACCTGTCCGGCATGGTCACCGACCGGATCGGCCTGGACGGCATCCCGGCGGCGTTCGAGGCGATGACGGCGGGCCGCGGCGGCCGCGCCCTCGTCGTGTTCTGAACCCGCCGCCCCCGCGTACGCCGCCGGGCCCGGTTGCCCGAGTACGCCGCCGGGCCACCCGGTCACGTCACCGGGCCCGCTTCCGTCACACCACCGGGTCCACCATCGCAAGCCACGGCTCGTGCGCGCCGCCGAAGGGGCCCGCGCCGCGCGTCACCGCGTCCATCAGCCACTGCGCGGAGGCCTGCGCCGAGGCGATGACGTCGGCCGGGTAGCCGTACCGCACCTGGTGCTCGGCGAACTCGTCCTCGTCGACGAGTATCGGCCCGGCCGCGTCGCGCTTGCGCAGCACGTCCAGGTCGAGGTCGACCATCGTCACCTCGTCGCGCGAGGGCCACTGCGGCGGGGTGGTGATGTCGCAGTAGATCTCGGTGCTGCGCGGCGCCGCGTTGAAGACGGCCGTCCACCACGCGTCGCGCGGGAAGAGCAGGACGTGGGCCTCGGCGATGGTGATGCCGGGGTTGTGGCCCTTGCGCATCACGCCGTTCGGCGGCAGCCCGAGCCACACCCCGTGCTCGTCCTCGCCGAGCCGGTGCATCCGCAGGTTCCAGTGCAGAGTGCCGTCGTATTTGTGGTAATTGACCTGGACGAGGCCGTGTGCGCCCGCCGCCGCTGCTGGATCCGGAGTCGACATGGCGCCATCCTGTCAGCCGCCGTGCGCCTGCCGGGAGCCGTTTTCCGGCGGGAGCCCCCGGCCGTCCTCCGCGGTCGCCGCCCCGGCCACCTCGGCCGCGTACCGGAGGGCGAGGCCGTCGATGAGTGCCCGCAGGCCGGTGTCGAAGGCGCTCTCGTCGATCCGTTCGCGGTGTCTGGCCAGCAGGTGGGCCTGGCCGAGGTGCGGGTAGTCGGCCGGGTCGTACGCGGTGGCGTCGCCGACGAAGCCGCCCGCGAAGGAGCCGAGCGCGGAGCCCGTCACGAAGTAGCGCATCGCGGCGCCGATCCTGGTGGCCTGGACGGGCGGCCAGCCCGCCTCGACCATGCCGCCGAAGACGGCGTCGGCCATCCGCAGCCCGGCGGGGCGCAGTCCGGGGCCGACCGCGAGGAAGGGCACGATGTTGGGGTGCGCGCTGAGGGCCGCGCGGTAGGAGCGGCCCCACGCCAGCAGCGCCTGCCGCCAGTCGCTCCCGCCCGCCGGGCCGCCGCCGTCGAACATCGACACGTCGACCTGCCCGATCACGGTGTCGGCGACGGCGTCGAGGATCGCCTCCTTGGTGGCGAAGTGGTTGTAGAGCGAGGGGCCGCTCACGCCCAGTTCGGCCGCGAGCCGCCGGGTGGAGAGCGCGGCCAGGCCCTCGGCGTCGACGAGCGCGAGCGCGGTCGTGACGATGCGGTCGCGGCTCAGCAGAGGCTTGCGGGGACGGGCCATGCGGCACATAGTAGAGGCTGCCGACAGAAAACTAGCGATGGTAGTTTCTGCCTCCAGCCGGACGGATCCGACAGGCACGGGACGGGTCCGACACCCACCCGGACGGGTCCGACACCACCGGACGGGGGCGGGCGCCGCACCGGACGGAAGGGCGGGTGGGGAGATGGCCGTGACGTTCGGGCTGTCCGCCGAGCAGGCCGACATGAAGGCCCTGGCCAGGGAATTCGCCGAGCGCGAGATCGTCCCGTACGCAGCCGCGTGGGACCGCGCCGAGGCGGTGGACCGGGCGATCGTCAAGAAGCTCGGGGCGGTCGGCTTCCTGGGCCTAACCATCGGCGAGGAGTACGGCGGCTCGGGCGCCGACCACCTGGCGTACTGCCTGGTCACCGAGGAGCTGGGCCGCGCCGACTCCTCCGTGCGCGGCATCGTGTCGGTCTCCCTCGGGCTGGTCGCCAAGTCGGTCGCGCACTGGGGGAGCGAGGCGCAGAAGCGCCACTGGCTGCCCCGGCTCACCTCGGGTGACGCCATCGGCTGCTTCGGCCTCACCGAACCCGGCACCGGCTCCGACGCGGCGAACCTGACCACGCGCGCGGTCCGGGACGGCGACGGCTACGTCATCACCGGCGGCAAGACCTTCATCACCAACGGCACCTGGGCCGACGTCGTCCTGCTCTTCGCCCGCACCGGCACCCCCGCCGACGGCCACCGCGGGGTCAGCGCCTTCCTGGTCCCCGCCGACACCCCCGGGCTGACCCGGCGGGAGATCCACGGCAAGCTCGGGCTGCGCGGCCAGGCGACCGCCGAACTGACCCTCGACGCCGTCCGCGTCCCCGCGGACGCGCTGCTCGGGCCCGAGGGCAAGGGCTTCTCGGTCGCGATGTCGGCGCTGGCCAAGGGGCGGATGTCGGTCGCGGCGGGCTGCGTCGGCATCGCCCAGGCGTGCCTGGACGCGGCGGTCGGCTACGCGGGGCAGCGCGAGCAGTTCGGCGCGCCGATCGCCGGGCGCCAGCTCGTACAGGAACTGCTCGCCGACATCGCCGTGGACGTGGCGGCGGCCCGCCTGCTCACCTGGCAGGTCGCCGACCTCATCGACCGCGGGCAGCCCTTCGCGACCGAATCGTCGCTCGCCAAGCTGCACGCGAGCGAGGCCGCGGTGCGCTGCGCGAACAACGCGCTCCAGGTCTTCGGCGGCTACGGCTACATCGACGACTACCCGGTGGGCAAGCTGCTGCGGGACGCCCGCGTCATGACGCTGTACGAGGGCACGAGCCAGATCCACAAGCTGCTGATAGGCCGCTCCCTGACGGGCGTGTCCGCCTTCTGAGACCCGCCGCTGTAGCTAAGCGCTTGCTCACCCGCCCAGGTAGGGTGTGACCCTGACAACCGTGCGGCCGGTTCGACCGGCCGTGCCGACGGGTCCAAGGAGCGTGCGAGCGATGAGTGCGGAGGCGGCAACCGGCGAGGCGTGGGCGGACGTCACCCCCGACGCCGCCAGGCGGCTGGTGATCGCCGCGGTGGAGGCGTTCGCCGAGCGCGGTTACCACGCCACGACCACCCGGGACATCGCCGGGCGGGCCGGGATGAGCCCCGCGGCGCTCTACATCCACTACAAGACCAAGGAAGAGCTGCTTTACCAGATCAGCAGGGTCGGCCATCTGCGCTCGCTCGCGATGCTGGGCGAGGCGCGCGACGGCGGCGGCAGCGCCGCCGACCGGCTGGGCTCGGCGGTGAGCGCCTTCGTGCGCTGGCACGCCGAGCACCACACCACCGGCCGGGTCGTGCAGTACGAGCTGGGCGCGCTCGCCGAGGACCACTACGCCGAGATCGTGGTGCTGCGGCGGCAGAGCGAGGACGCGATCCGTACGATCATCGCCGACGGTGTGGCCGCCGGGGAGTTCGACGTCCCCGAGGTGGCGGGCACCACGCTGGCCGTGCTGTCGCTGTGCATCGACGTGGCCCGCTGGTTCAACCCCGCCGGGCGCCGTACGCCCGACGAGGTCGGCGCGCTGTACGCCGACCTCGTGCTGCGGATGGTGGGGGCGGAGGGCCGGGTCTGACCGGCGGGTGCCGGGCGGCTGTCGGGTACGGCGTGGCTGTCGGGTACAGCGCCGCTGTCAGGTATGGCGCGGCTGTCGGGTACGGCGCGGCTCACAGGTAGAAGCGCGCCACCGTCTCCGCGACGCACACCGGCTTCTCCTCGCCCTCGCGCTCGATCGTCACCGTGGTGACGACCTGGAAGCCGCCTTTCGCCTCCGCCACGTCGGCGACCACCGCCGTCGCGCGCAGCCGCGAGCCGACCGGCACGGGGGCGGGGAAACGCACCTTGTTGACGCCGTAGTTGACGCCCATCCGCACGCCCTCGACCCGGAAGAGCTGCGGCGTCAGCGACGGGATGAGCGACAGCGTCAGGAAGCCGTGCGCGATGGTGCCGCCGAAGGGGCCCTGCGCCGCCCGCTCCGGGTCGACATGAATCCACTGGTGGTCGCCGGTCGCCTCCGCGAAGGCGTCGACGCGCTTCTGCTCGATCTCCAGCCAGTCCGTCCAGCCGAGCTGTTCACCGACGGCGGCCCGCAGCTCGTCGGGCGAGGCGAAGACGCGGGGCTGCTGGGACATGGGCGGGGCCTCCGGGCGGTGACGGGTTCGCGGACCGGCGCGCCGGGCCGGTCCCGGGGGTTTCCAAGCGCTTGCTCAGCATGGTTCCGGTGCCCCTGGCTGTCAACGCCGTCCGGCGCCCGGCGCGTCCGGCACGTCCGGCACGGTCCGGGTGAGCCGCGCGTCCGGTACCGCGCGGCCGAGCAGCGCGTCGAGTGCGGGCCGCAGCGCGACGAGCCGGTCGAGCTGCCCGAGCTGCCCGGCGATGTCCGGCACCGCCATGCGCAGCACCAGATGCCGCGCGCCCTGCGCCACGTAGCGGCCGAGCTTGTCCACGACGGCCTCGGGCGTGCCCGCCGCGAGGGCCTGGATCTTCGCCATCTCCGTGAGCGGCAGCCCGTAGTTGGCCCGCGAGTACGCCTCCAGGGCCACCTGCCCGCCGTCCGCCGCGTCGGTGAGCAGGACGTTCACGAACAGGGCGGGGGTGAAGGGCGCCGCCCCGCGCCCCTTCCCGGCCGCGGCGGTACGGATGGCGGCGAGGCCCGTGCCGTAGTCCGCGGGGTCCGGCGGGTAGGGCATCCAGCCGTCGTAGAGGCGCCCGGCGCGGGCCAGCGCGGCGGGGGTGGCGCCGCCCAGCCAGACCGGCGGGCCGCCCGGCCGGAAGGTGCGGATGCCGGGCGCGACGTCGTCGAAGCGCAGCACCTCACCGTGGTAGGTGACCGGGCCCTCACCCGTCCACAGCCGCCGCCACAGCTCCACCGTCTCGTCCAGCCGCCGGAAGCGGCGCGGCCACGGGGTGCCCGCCATCGCGTAGACGGGCTGCCCGAAGCGCCCGGGGAAGCCCGCGCCCACCCCCAGCACCAGCCGTCCGCCGGACAGCAGGTCGACCGAGGCGATCGTCTGCGCGGCCTGCACGGGTGTGCGCAGCGCGGGCAGCAGGGCCCCCGTGCCGAGCGTGACGCGCTCCGTCACGGCGGCGAGCGCGGCGAGCGTGCTGAGGGCTTCGAGCCGCGGGGTGAGCAGCGAGTCGGTGACCCAGAGGGAGTCGAAGCCGGTCCGCTCGGCCCGTACGCCGAAGGCGACGGCCTCCCGCGGGTCCGTCCCGGCGTTCCACTGCGCGGCGGTGCTGGGCACGAAGACCCCGAGGCGGACGCGGTCGGTCCCCGCCCAGGGGCCGGATCCGGGGTCCGGGACCGGGACCGGGACGGTGAGCGCGGTGTGCTGATCGGTGAGTACGTGTGTCATACCGCCGATCGTCGGGAGCCGCGGGCATGCCCTCAATTCCCGGCAGGGAATGGCCGGTGCGACCCGGCCCGGCTAGAAAGGACCCGTGGACGCCCCTCGCAACACCCTCCCCCCGACGGCCCGGCCCCCCGGTGAGCCGCCGCGCGCCGCCCGCGCCGGGCGGCACCCCTCGGCCCGGACCGCCGGAGGCCCGGCCGCCGCGGGCGCCACCCCCGGACGCCCCTCCGCCGGTCTGACCTTCTCCGAGGCGCTGCGCGCCAGCCGCACCCGGCGGCGGCTGAGCCAGCTGGAGCTGGCGCTGCGCGCCGGGACCACCCAGCGGCACATCAGCTTCATCGAGAACGGCCGCTCCACGCCCGGCCGCGCCCTCGTCGCGCGCATCGCCGACTCGCTCGCGCTGCCGCTGCGGGAGCGCAACGGGCTGCTGCTGGCGGCCGGTTACGCGCCCGTCCACCCGCAGCGCGACCTCGCCGACCCCGCGCTGGCCCCGGCGCTGGAGGCGCTCGACCACATCCTGACCGGCCATCTGCCCTACCCGGCGATCGTCGTCGACCGTTACGGGGACCTGGTCGGCGCGAATTCCGCCTTCGGTGTGATGACGGAGGGCTCGGACCCCGGACTGCTCGGCCCGCGGGCCAACATCCTGCGGCTGGCGCTGCACCCGGCGGGCATGGCCCCGCGCATCCGCAACTTCCCGCAGTGGGCCCGGCACGTCATCGAGGCGCTGCGCGAGGAGCAGCGGCGCAACCCCGACGACCGGCTCGCGGCGCTGTACGACGAGCTGGCGGGGTACGTGCCCGCGCCCGGCGAGGGCGCCGACGCCGCGCTGGGCTTCACCGTGCCCATGGAGCTGGACTCCGTCTCGCGCGGTCCGCTGCGCCTGATGACGACCGTCGCCGTCTTCGCCACCGCGGCCGACGTCACGATCGCGGAGCTGAAACTGGAGGCCTTCCTGCCGGCCGACCGCGCCACCGCCGACGCCTTGCGGCAGGATTCCTGACACAGCCGAGCACCAACCCGAGCAGCAATCTGAGCACGAGCCCGAACCCGAAGGCCGAGGAACCGCATGAGCCTGCGCCACCACGAGATCGCCGAGTCCCGGCACCGCATCCTGAACCCCTTCACCGAGGAGAAGCTGATGCTGCTCGGTGACATCTGCGGGCTCGGCAAGGGGCAGCGGCACCTCGATCTGGCCTGCGGCAAGGGCGAGATGCTGGTCCGGTGGGCGGAGCGGTACGGCACGACCGGCACCGGCGTCGACCTCAGCGAGGTCTTCCTGGCCGCGGCGCGCGAGCGGGCCGCGGAACTCGGGGTCGGCGACGCGGTGGAGTTCGTCCGCGGCGACGCGGGCGCGTACGAGGCGGAGCCCGGGGCGTACGACGTCGTGTCGTGCGTCGGCGCGACCTGGATCGGCGGCGGCCTGACCGGCACGATCGAGCTGCTGCGCCCGGCGCTGCGGCCCGGCGGGCTGATGCTGATCGGCGAGCCGTACTGGAACGAGCCCGCGCCCGAGGGCGCCCTGGAGGCGAACGGGGTGGCGGCCGACGACTTCACGTCACTGGTCGGCACGCTGGACCGGTTCGAGGCGGCGGGCACGGAACTGCTGGAGATGGTGCTCGCCGACGGCGACAGCTGGGACCGTTACGCCGCCGGGCAGTGGTTCGCGATCTCCGACTGGCTGCGCGACCACCCGGCCGACCACCGCGACGCCGCCGACATGCGCGCCTTCCTCGCCCACGCCCGCCGTACCCACCTGGAGTGGAACCGCCGCTATCTGGGCTGGGGCGTCTTCGTGCTGCGCGCGGCGGGCTGAGTCCGGCACCGCACGGCCCGCACGGCCCGCCGCGGCGAGTTGTGGGGATGTCGAAAAGCTGACGCATGTTCATCTTCCGGGCTGGGATAACCGGCGGTAACCTCCGCGCACCGGCTTCCGGAAGGAGCAGACATGCCGCTACGGACCCCACGACGGATCGGCAGAATCGGCGTGCTCAGAACGGCCGCCGCGAGCGCCCTCCTCGCGCTCGCGGCGACCCTTGTGGCCCCCACGTCACCGGCCGCGCACGCCGCCGACACCAACGACTACTGCGCGGGCCAGTGCGCCGACATCCTGCCGCCCGGCGAGAACGGCAACGCCACCCTTGCCGACATCCTCGCCAACAAGGCGCTCGGCACCCGCCCCGCGCACACCGCCGACCAGCTCGGCCCCTACGCCGCGCTCGCCGACGGCTACCCCACCCTCACCGACGCGACGATCACCAAGTTCTTCAACGACGCCTCCTTCGGCGTCCCCGCGGGCCAGGTGGCCTCGGTCAGCAGCCCGCGCTCCGACGTCACCATCACCCGCGACAAGGCCACCGGCGTCCCGCACATCAAGGGCACCACGCGGTCCGGCACCGAGTTCGGCGCCGGGTACGCGGCCGCGCAGGACCGGCTGTGGCTCATGGACCTCTTCCGGCACGTCGGACGCGGCGAGCTGTCGTCCTTCGCCGGCGGGGCCGCCGCCAACCGCGGCCTGGAGCAGGAGTTCTGGCGCCAGGCCCCGTACACCGAAGCCGACCTCCAGGCGCAGGTCGACTGGCTCGCCAACAACTCCGGCACGCGCGGCCAGCAGGCACTCGCCGACGCGCAGGCCTACGTGGACGGCATCAACGCCTACATCACCGCCTCGAAGAACGGCCGTTACTTCCCCGGCGAGTACGTGCTGACCGGCCACGTCGACGCCATCACCAACGCCGGCACCATCGAGCCCTTCCAGCTCACCGACCTGATCGCGCTCGCCTCCGTGGTCGGCGCGCTGTTCGGCACCGGGGGCGGCGGCGAGGTGCAGTCGGCGCTGTCGCTGCTGGCCGCGCAGCAGAAGTACGGCGTCGCGCAGGGCACGAACGTCTGGGAGTCCTTCCGCGAGCGGGACGACCCCGAGGCGACCTCCACCGTCCACGACGGCACCAGCTTCCCGTACGCGGGCAAGCCCGCCACCGCGCAGGGCGAGGCGCTGCCCGACCCCGGCTCCGTCACCGCCGAACCGCTCGTCTACGACGCGACCGGCGGCGCCACCCTGGCCACCACCAAGAGTCCGGGGGTGCTGCCCGGCAACCTGTTCTCCACCAAGAAGGGCATGTCCAACGCCCTCGTGGTGAGCGGCGCGCACACCGCCAGCGGCCACCCGGTCGCCGTCTTCGGCCCGCAGACCGGCTACTTCGCGCCACAGCTGCTGATGCTCCAGGAGCTCCAGGGCCCCGGCATCAGCGCCCGCGGCGCCTCCTTCGCGGGCCTGGGCATGTACGTCGAGCTGGGCCGCGGCCAGGACTACGCCTGGAGCGCGACCTCGGCGTCCCAGGACGTCACCGACACCTACGCCGTCGAGCTGTGCCAGGACGCCACGCACTACCTCTTCCACGGCCAGTGCACCGCCATGGAGAAGCTGGAGCGCACCAACTCCTGGAAGCCCACGCTCGCCGACTCCACGGCGGCGGGCTCCTACCGCATGCAGATCTGGCGCACCGCCTACGGCCCGGTCGAATACCGCGCCACGGTGGGCGGCAAGGCGGTCGCCTACACCCAGCTGCGCAGCTCCTACCGGCACGAGGCCGACTCGATCATCGGCTTCCAGGAGCTGAACGACCCCGGGTTCGTCCACGACCCGGCGTCCTTCCAGGCCGCCGCGCAGGACATCAACTACACCTTCAACTGGTTCTACGCCGACTCGCAGCACACCGCCTACTACAACAGCGGCACCAACCCGGTACGGGCGGCCGGTGTGGACGCGTCCTTCCCGGTGTGGGCGCAGGCCGCCTACGACTGGCGCGGCTGGGACCCGGCGGTCAACACCGCCTCCTACACCCCGCCCGCCCAGCACCCGCAGTCCGTCGACCAGGACTACTACATCTCCTGGAACAACAAGCAGGCCCCGGGATACACCTCCGCGGGCTTCGGCAACGGCTCGGTGCACCGCGCCGACCTGCTGGCGGACCGCGTCAAGGTGCTCGTCCAGCACGGCGGGGTGACCAGGTCCGCGCTGGCCAAGGCGATGGACGACGCGGCGCTCACCGACCTGCGCGGCGAGGACGTGCTGCCCGACCTGCTCCAGGTCGTCAACAGCGCGCCCGTCACCGACCCGCAGGAGGCCGCGGCCGTGCAGCAGCTGACGGCCTGGCAGGCGGCGGGCACCAAGCGGCACGAGACCTCGCCGGGCTCGCACACGTACGCGAACGCGGACGCGATACGGGTCATGGACGCGTGGTGGCCGCTGCTCGTGCAGGGCGAGTTCCAGCCCGGCCTCGGCGGCGACCTCTACACGGCGCTCACCGACGACCTCACCGTCGACGAGTCGCCCTCCGCCGGGCACGGGCCGACGGGCTCGCACGCCGGAAGCTCCTTCCAGTACGGCTGGTGGAGCTATGTCGACAAGGATCTGCGCAAGGTGCTGGGGCAGCCGGTCGCCGGACCGCTGGCACAGACCTACTGCGGCGGCGGGCAGCTCGCCGCCTGCCGCGACATGCTGCTGAACACGCTCAAGCAGGCCGCCGCGGTGCCGGCCACCACCGTCTACCCGGGCGACGACGGCGGTTGCTCGGCGGGCGACCAGTGGTGCGCGGACTCCATCGTCCAGCGGCCGCTCGGCGGTGTCACCGACGACCGCATCAGCTGGCAGAACCGCCCGACCTACCAGCAGGTCGTGGAATTCCCCGCACACCGCTGAACCGCGCCTGAACCGTGCCTGAACTGCGCCTGACCCGCGACCGAGTCGCGGTCGAAGCGCGGCTGAACCGGTGGGCCGGCCTTCCGGGGCCGGCCCACCCCGCGTGCCCCGGCTACGCGATGAGCGCGCCCGCCCGCAGTATCAGACGGGCCAGGTCAGGATGGCAGATGTCGCTGTGGGCGCCGGACGGCGGGCCGCCGTGGCAGACCGTCGCCGAGGCGTCGACGCCCACGCAGCCCGCGGGCGGGAAGCCCTTGCCGAGAGCGGCGGCCAGGGCCAGCGCGGGGGCGGCCGGCAGGCCGTGGAAGCCGTCGTGGCCCAGGGCGCCCCAGCGGTTGTCGCCCAGCAGGGAGCGGTCGTCGCCGGAGAGCCGGGAGACCAGCGGGTAGAGGACGCCCAGCGCGGTGTCATGGCGGGAGTACCCGGCCACGACCGGCCCGTGCACGCGGTGCTGCATCCCGTCGAGCGCGCCGCCGGGGGAGAAGGCGGAGTGCGAGAAGGCCCCCTGGAGCAGGGTGACCGACGCGACGTTGTGCGCCGCGGGCGGCAGACCGGCCAGGGCGAAGGAGACCAGCCGGGCGCCGAAGCTGTGCCCGACCAGATGCACCCTCGTCCACGGCGCACGCTCCGCCAACTGCCCCAGGAACGGGCCGAGACCCGCCTTGCCGACCTTGCCCGCGCGGCCCTTCATCGTGAAGTACGCCGCCTGGCGCAGCAGTTCGCGCGCCCCCGCCCAGATCCTGCCGCCCAGCCCGCCGAGCAGCGCCTCCGCGTCGCCCTCCGCGTCATCCGCCCCGCCCACCGTCGCGGCCACCGTCGCGGCCAGCGCGTCGGCCAGTTCGCGGCACACCGCCTCCGGCTTGGCGGTGAGGAACGCGGGCAGCACGGCCCCCGTCCCCTCCTCCGCGCCTGCGGCGCTGTCCTGCGCCAGGGCGGCGGACGCGGGCCCCGCGCCGGTCAGCTTCCGCACCAGACCGGCGAACTCCTCCAGCGCCTCCGGCCCGTCCGGCCGCTCCCGCAGCAGCTCCGCGATCCGGTCGGCCTCCGCGTCGTGGCCGGGCAGCACCCGCTTGAGGACGGCGATGTCCGCGAGGCCGGTGTCGCCGCCGGGCCCCGCCACCGCACCGGTGTGCGGGAAGTCGGCGATCGGCTCGTCCGAGAAGCGCATGGACGGCCAGTGCACCCCCACGTACCCCGGGCGTACGGCGGGGAAGGCGGCCAGCAGCCCGGGGAAGGGTGCGTAGAAGCGGTCGTAGAGGCGGCAGGCGCTGGACAGGTCGTTGTTCCAGCCGTGGGAGAAGAGCACCAGGTCGGTGTGCCCGGCGGCCTGCGTAAGGAGCGCGTCGCGCTGCTCCGGGTCGGGATCGCCGTCGGTGTCGAAGGTCAGATCCCAGTACGGCCGCACGCTTTTCACGGTCATGGCTCCCCCTCGCCTGTCCCAGATCAGGGAAAGATCCGAGATTGTCCGCTCTGTTCCCATCATCCCCACCTCCGGTCACCGCGTCCATCCCTCGGTCGGGTGAAACCCGGTCAATTTGCCGTTCCCGCGCAGGTCGTGGGCCCGCGGCGGCGCCGGGTGGGGTACGGCGGCCGGGGTCCGGGCGTCCGCTCCTGCTCTCCCGTCGCCCCCGTCGCCCTCCCGTCCGGCCCTTCCGTATTCGGTGACCGACCGCTTAGTATGCGAACGGGGGAGAGGCCGGACGTCGAGTCGAGGGAGACACGATGGTGGTGGAAGCACTGCGCGGAGCGCGGGTGGTCGTCACGGGCGCGGGCGGCGGCATCGGCGCCGCGCTGGCGCGCGCCTTCGCGGCCGAGGGCGCGCGCGTGGCCGTCAACGACCTCGACGCGGCCGCCGCCCGCAAGGTCGCCGACGAGATCGGCGCCGCCGTCGTCGCCGGGGACGCCTCCGGGATCGTGCCCGCCGCCCGCACCGCGCTCGGCGGCGGCATCGACGTCTTCTGCGCCAACGCCGGTGTCGCGACCGGCGGCGGCCCCGAGGCCGACGACGCCGCCTGGGAGCTGGCCTGGGACGTCAACGTCATGAGCCATGTCCGCGCCGCCCGCGCCCTGCTGCCCGAGTGGCTGGAGCGCGGCGGCGGGCGCTTCGTGTCGACCGTGTCGGCCGCCGGGCTGCTCACGATGGTCGGCGCGGCGCCGTACTCGGTGACCAAGCACGGCGCCCTGGCCTTCGCCGAGTGGCTCTCGCTCACCTACCGCCACCGCGGTGTCCGGGTGCACGCGGTCTGCCCGCAGGGCGTGCGCACCGCGATGCTGGACGCCGCGGGACCGGCCGGCGAGCTGGTGCTCGCACCCACCGCGATCGAGCCCGAGGACGTGGCCAGGGCGGTGCTGGCCGGGATCGCCGAGGAGCGGTTCCTGATCCTGCCGCACCCCGAGGTCGCCGGCTACTACGCGGCCCGCGCCGCCGAACCGGAACGCTGGCTCGGCGGGATGAACAAGCTCCAGCGCGCCTACGAGCAGGCGGCGGCGGGCCGCACCGGGAAGGGGCAGGACGCATGACCGGATACGCCGACCAGCCGTGGCTGCGGTTCTTCACCGAGGAGCAGCGCGAGGACCGCGACGTCCCGCCCTCCGTGCTGCACGGCTTCCTCGCCCGCGCCGCCGAGCACCCCGAGCGCCGCGCGCTCGCGTACTTCGACGGCGCCCTGACCTACGGGGAGCTGGACGACCTCTCCGACGGCCTGGCCCGCCACCTGGCCGACCGCGGCTTCGCCCCCGGCGACCGGCTCGCCGTCATGCTGCAGAACGTGCCGCAGTTCGTCGTGGCGCTGCTCGCGGTGTGGAAGGCGGGCGGCGCGGCGATCCCCGTCAACCCGATGTACAAGCGCGCGGAACTGGAGCACATCCTCACCGACGCGGGCGCCGCCGCCCTGGTCTGCTCCGAGCGCGCCTGGGCGGAATACGTGCGCGAGACGGTCGCGACGACGTCCGTGCGCATCGCGCTCACCGCGTGCGAGCGCGATCTGCAGACGCGGGACGACCCGCGTGTGATCACCGCGCCGCGGATGCCCGCCGACGACGCCCGGGACGTGCTCGCCGCCGCCCGCGCCGCCACCGGGCCGCGCCCGCACCTGCCCCTTCCGACCGCCGGTGACACCGCCCTGATCAGCTACACCTCGGGCACCAGCGGCCGCCCCAAGGGCGCGCTGAACACCCACGGCAACATCTCCTTCAACGCCCACCGCCAGGTGCGCGTCCAGGCGCTGCCCGCCGATTCCGCGGTCTTCGCCCTGGCCCCGCTCTTCCACATCACCGGCATGGTGTGCGAGCTGTCCGCGGCGCTGACCGGCGGCCACACCCTGGTGCTGGCCCACCGCTTCGAGCCCGGAGTCGTCCTCGACGCCTTCCGCGAGCACCGCCCCGCCTACACCGTCGGCCCCGCGACCGCCTACATGGCGCTGCTGGCCCGCCCCGACGCCACCCCCGAGGACTTCGCGTCCTTCCGGCTCATCTCCTCCGGCGGCGCCCCGCTGCCGCCCGCCGTCGTCGAGGCCTTCCGCGCGCGGGCCGGCGGCCTGTACCTGGCCAACGGCTACGGCCTGACCGAGTGCGCCGCGCCCTGCGCCAGCGTCCCGCCCGGTTACGAGGCGCCGGTGGACGCCGCGTCCGGCACCCTCGCGGTCGGCGTGCCCGGACCCGGCACCATGGTGCGGATCATCGACGACGAGGGCGCCGAGGTGCCCTTCGGCGAGACGGGCGAGATCGTGGTCAGCGGCCCCATGGTCGTCCCCGGCTACTGGAACCGGCCCGAGGCCTCGCGCGCCGCCCTCCCCGGCGGCGAACTGCGCACCGGAGACATCGGCTTCATGGACGCCGAGGGCTGGCTCTACGTCGTGGACCGCAAGAAGGACATGATCAACGCCTCCGGCTTCAAGGTGTGGCCGCGCGAGGTCGAGGACGTCCTCTACACGCACCCTGCGGTGCGCGAGGCCGCGGTCGTCGGCGTCCCCGACTCCTACCGCGGGGAGAGCGTGAAGGCGTACGTGAGCCTGCGCCCCGGCACCACGGCCGAGCCGTCCGACCTCGTGGCCTACTGCCGCGAGCGGCTGGCCGCGTACAAGTACCCGCGCGAGGTGGAAGTGCTGCCCGAACTGCCCAAGACCGCCACCGGCAAGATCCTGCGCCGCGAGCTGAAGGCCGCGGCCGGATGACGCGATGACGGCCGGATAAGGTCCATAGCGGCCGCAACGGCTGAACGGGGAGCACGAGGAAGGGGCAGGCGGATGGCACGCGGGACGACGGGGGAAGGCGGCGGCACGGGGCGCACCGAGGGCGGCGGCCAGGCCGCGGCGGTGCCCGAGCGGCTGCTCGCCGAGGCCACCCGGCTCTTCGCCGAACGCGGCTACGACCGCACCTCCGTGCAGGAGATCGTCGAGGCCGCGGGCGTCACCAAGGGCGCGCTCTACCACTACTTCGGCTCCAAGGACGACCTGCTGCACGAGATCTACGCCCGCGTGCTGCGGCTCCAGACCGAGCGGCTCGACGCCATCGCCTCCCGCGGCACCCCGGTGCCCGAGCGGCTTGCGGAGGCCGCGGCCGACGTCGTCGTCACCAGCATCCAGAACCTGGACGACACCAAGATCTTCTTCCGGTCGATGCACCAGCTCAGCCCGGAGAAGCAGAAGGCGGTACGCGCCGAGCGCCGCCGCTACCACGAGCGTTTCCGCTCGCTCGTCGAAGAGGGCCAGCGCGACGGCCACTTCCGGCCCGACCTGCGGCCGGACCTCGTCGTCGACTTCTTCTTCGGCTCCGTGCACCACCTCGGCACCTGGTACCACGCGGACGGACCGCTGTCCGCGCAGCAGGTGGCCGGCGAATTCTCCGACCTGCTGCTGCACTCGGTGCGGCGGCCCTGACCCTGACGGGAGCACCCGCGTGAAGGCATGGCGCGTCCACAGCAACGGCGAACCGCGCGAGGTGATGCGCCTCGACGACGTCCCGGAGCCCGAGCCCGGCCCCGGCGAGGTGCTGCTGCGGGTGCGCGCCGCAGGGGTCAACTTCCCCGACGCGCTGCTGTGCCGGGGCGAGTACCAGATCCGCCCGCCGCTGCCCTTCACCCCCGGCGTCGAGCTGTGCGGCGAGATCGCCGCGCTCGGCCCCGGCGTCACGGGCCTCGCCGAGGGCGACCGCGTCATCAGCACCGCCGCCCTGCCCGGCGGCGCCTTCGCCGCATACGCCGTCGTGCCCGCCGCGGGCGTGCTGCCCGCACCGGAGGCGCTGGACGACCCGGCCGCCGCGGTGCTGCACATCGGCTACCAGACCGGCTGGTTCGGCCTGCACCGCCGCGCCGCCCTGCGCCCCGGCGAGACCCTGCTCGTGCACGCCGCGGCCGGCGGCGTCGGCAGCGCCGCCGTCCAGCTCGGCAAGGCCGCGGGCGCGTACGTCATCGGTGTCGTCGGCGGCGAGGAGAAGGCGTCGGCCGCCCGCACGCTCGGCGCCGACCTGGTGGTCGACCGGCACACCGAGGACTTCGTCGCCGCCGTCAAGGAGGCCACCGGCGGCCGCGGCGCCGACGTCGTCTACGACCCGGTCGGCGGCGACGCCTACACCCGCTCCACCAAATGCGTCGCCTTCGAGGGCCGCATCGTGGTGGTCGGCTTCGCCGGCGGCACCGTCCAGACTCCCGCCCTCAGCCACGCCCTGGTCAAGAACTACTCGATCCTGGGCCTCCACTGGGGCCTCTACGCCACCCGCGACCCGGAGTCCGTCCGCGCCGCCCACACCGAGCTGACCGCCCTGGCCGCAGCAGGCACGGTCCGCCCCCTCGTCGCCTCCCGCCCGCTGTCCGACGCCCCGTCCGCCGTCCAGTCGGTCGCGGACGGCCGCACGGTGGGCCGGCTGGCCCTGGTGCCGTAGCCGCGCGTGCGGGCCCCGGTGTCGGCCGGGGCCCGCACGGACCGCGTCAGGAGCTGTGGCGGGCCAGTTCGCGACGGGCGAGGGAGCGGCGGTGGACCTCGTCGGGCCCGTCGGCGAGGCGGAGGCTGCGGGCGCCGGACCAGAGGCGGGCGAGCGGGGAGTCCTGGGAGACCCCGGCGGCGCCGTGGGCCTGGATCGCGCGGTCGACGATGCGCTGGACGGTGGCCGGGGTGGCGATCTTGATGGCCTGGATCTCGGTGTGGGCGCCCTTGTTGCCGACGGTGTCCATCAGCCAGGCGGTCTTGAGGACCAGCAGCCGGAGCTGCTCGATCTCAACGCGCGAGTCGGCGATCCACTCCTGCACCACACCCTGCGCGGCCAGCGGCTTGCCGAAGGCGACCCGGGCGGCGGCGCGGCGGCACATCAGCTCCAGCGCGCGCTCGGCCATGCCGATCAGCCGCATGCAGTGGTGGATGCGCCCGGGGCCCAGACGGGCCTGGGCGATGGCGAAGCCGCCGCCCTCCTCGCCGACGAGGTTCGCGGCGGGCACCCGTACGTCGTGGAAGACGACCTCGGCGTGGCCGCCGTGGTCGGCGTCGTCGTAGCCGAACAGCCGCATGCCGCGGCGTACCTCCACGCCGGGGGTGTCGCGCGGGACGAGGATCTGGCTCTGCTGGCGGTGCCGTTCGGCGGCCGGGTCGGTCTTGCCCATGACGATGAGGACGGCGCAGTCCGGGTTCATCGCCCCGGAGATGTACCACTTGCGGCCGTTGATGACGTAGCTGTCGCCGTCCCGTTCGATGCGGGTCTCGATGTTGGTCGCGTCGGACGAGGCGACGTCCGGCTCGGTCATGGCGAAGGCGGAGCGGATGTCGCCGGACAGCAGCGGCTCCAGCCACTCCTTGCGCTGCTCGGGGGTGCCGAACTCGGCGAGCACCTCCATGTTGCCGGTGTCCGGCGCGGCGCAGTTGAGGGCGGCGGGGGCCAGGAAGGGGCTGCGGCCGGTGAGTTCGGCCAGCGGCGCGTACTGCAGGTTGGTCAGACCCGCGCCCAGCTCGCCGGGCAGGAAGAGATTCCACAGCCCCTGCCGCCTGGCCTCGGCCTTCAGCTCCGCCACGACCGGCGGCACGGTCCAGTGCGCGTCCGGCCCGGCCTGCTCGTGCTGGGCGGCGAAGACGGTCTCGGCCGGGTACACGTGCTCGTCGAGAAAGGCGCCGAGCTTCGCGCGCAGCTCCTCGGTGCGGGCGTCGAAGGCGAAGTCCATCGTGCTCAGTCCTCCTGGTGCGGGGCGGTGGTCTGCGTCGCGGCGCGGGGACGGCGGCGGACGGTGCGCAGCCCCCGGTCGATGAAGAGCGGGACGACGGCGCCTATGCGGTCGAATCCGGCGCCGAGGGTCTGGCCGAGGGTCCAGCGGTAGTGGATGCCTTCGAGGATCACGGCGAGCTTGAAGTACGCGAACGCGGTGTACCAGTCGACGTCCGCCACGTCCCGTCCGGAGCGGCGGGCGTAGCGCTCCACGACCTCGGCGGCGTCCGGGTGGCCGGGGGCGCCGGAGGCGGTGGGGACGGGGAAGCCGGGGATGTCGTGCTGCTCGCCGTACATCACCAGCAGCCCGAGGTCGGTGAGCGGGTCGCCGAGGGTGGACATCTCCCAGTCCAGGACGGCGGTGAGGCGGTCGTCGGCGTCGAACAGGACGTTGTCGAGGCGGTAGTCGCCGTGCACGACGGCGGGCGCGGGGGAGGCGGGCAGGGCCCGGCCGAGCGCGGCGTGCAGCTCGTCGATGCCGGCCAGCTCGCGGCTGCGCGAGGCGTCCAGCTGCTTGCCCCAGCGGCGCAGCTGCCGGTCGAGGAAGCCCTCGGGCCGCCCGAAGCCGGCCAGGCCCACCGCGCCGGGCTCCACCGCGTGCAGATCGACCAGGGTGTCGACGAGGGTGAGGGCGACGGCCCTGGTGCGCTCGGGGCCGAGCGCGGTCAGCTGGTCCTCGGTGCGGTAGGGGGTGCCGGGGACGAAGCCCATGACGTAGAAGGGCGCGCCGACGACCTCGGTGTCCTCGCACAGCAGCACCGTGCCGGGCACCGGGACCGGGGTCGGGGCGAGCGCGCTGATCACCCGGTGCTCGCGGGCCATGTCGTGCGCCGTGGCCAGGACGTGGCCGAGCGGCGGGCGCCGGACGACCCAGGTGCCGGCGCCGTCGGTGACCCGGTAGGTGAGGTTGGAGCGGCCGCCCTGCACCAGCTCGGCCCGCAGCTCCCCGGTCACGAGGCCGGGGCGGTGCTCGTCGAGGTGGCGGCGCAGCCGTTCGAGGTCCAGTCCCGGGGGGTGCTCGGTGTCGGTCATACGGGTCATGGGCCGATCGTACCGACTGGTCGGTATGGGGTCCAGTTCCCCGCGACGACGGGCGTGCGGCCGGTCCGCGGTACGGACTCGCGTCCGGCCCGTACGCCGCGTTGACGACCTGCGCGGGCCCGCATAAGCTCCGGACCTATGGGTGAACGTGATTCATATATACAGACAGCAGGCCTCGCCGGCCCCTCCACCGCGTTCACGATCGCCGAGGTGCGCCTGACCCCCATCCTCATCGCCGATCCGCCGCTGCTCAACACCCACGGCGTCCACCAGCCCCACACGCCCCGGCTCGTCGTCGAGATCGTCACCGCCGACGGTACGTCCGGCGTCGGCGAGACCTACGGCGACACCCGCTACCTGGACCTCGCCGCCCCGCTCGCCGCCGCCCTCCCGGGCCACCGGATCACCGATCTGAACGGCCTGTTCACGCTCGCCGAGCGGGTCTGCGGCGACGTCACCGGTACCTCCGAATCCGTCGCCGCGGGCGGCCTGCGCGGCGTCCAGACCGCCGACAAACTGCGCCTGTCGGTCATCTCCGGCTTCGAGGTCGCCTGCCTCGACGCGCTCGGCAAGACCCTCGGCCTGCCCGTGCACGCCCTGCTCGGCGGCAAGGTCCGCGACACCGTCGACTACAGCGCCTACCTCTTCTACAAGCTCGACGGCCACCCCCAGGGCCAGGGCGAGCCCGACGACTGGGGCGCCGCCCTCGACCCGGCCGGAGTCGTCGCCCAGGCCCGCCGCTTCGCCGACACCCACGGCTTCGGCTCCTTCAAGCTCAAGGGCGGCGTCTTCCCGCCCGAGCAGGAGATCGCCGCGATCCGCGCCCTGGCCGAGGCCTTCCCCGGCAAGCCGCTGCGGCTGGACCCCAACGGCGCCTGGTCGGCCGAGACCTCGCTGCACGTCGCCCGCGAACTGGCCGACGTGCTGGAGTACCTGGAGGACCCGGCCGGCAGCACCGCCGAGATGGCCGAGGTCGCGGCGGGCACGGACGTGCCGCTCGCCACCAACATGTGCGTGACGACCTTCCCGGAGATCAAGGAGGCCTTCGCGCGCGACGCCGTCCAGGTGGTGCTGTCCGACCACCACTACTGGGGCGGCCTGCGCAACACCCAGCAGCTCGCCGCGGTCTGCCGCACCTTCGGCGTCGGCCTGTCCATGCACTCCAACACCCACCTGGGCATCAGCCTCGCCGCCATGACGCACGTCGCGGCCACCGTGCCCAACCTCGACTACGCGTGCGACTCGCACTACCCCTGGCAGACCGAGGACGTCATCACCGAGCGCCATGTCTTCACCGGCGGCGCCCTGACCGTCTCCGACCGGCCCGGCCTCGGCGTCGAACTGGACCGCGACGCCCTCAAGACGCTGCACCAGAGGTGGCTGGACGACGACGGCACGATGCGCGACCGCGACGACGTCGCCGCGATGCGCAAGGCCGACCCCGCGTGGCGCGCCCCGAGCGTGCCGCGCTGGTGACGCCGCAGCCCGCCGCCGTACGCCGTAAACGCTGCCGGGCTGCCGGACGGCCGGACGGCCGGACGGCCGGACGGGGGCGTACGGCCGCGGGTCAGCGCGGCAGCACGGCCAGCGCGCGCTCGGCGATCTCCGCGGGCCCGCCGTCCAGCGGTACGGCGGCCCCGGGCTCGTCCGCGTCCAGCGGCTCCAGCGCCTCGAACTGCGAGCCGAGCAGCCCCGCGGGCATGAAATGCTCCGTGCGCGCCGCCAGCCGGGCGCCGATCAGCTCCGGCGTGCCGTCCAGGTGCAGGAAGAAGACCCCGGCCCCGGCGGCCCGCAGCCGGTCCCGGTAGCGGCGCCGCAGCGCCGAGCAGCTCACGACGCCGCCGCGGTCGCCGCGCCCGGCGATCCACCCGGCTATCGCGTCCAGCCACGGCGCCCGGTCGGTGTCGTCCAGCGGCTGCCCGGCCGCCATCTTGGCGATGTTCCCCGCCGGGTGGAAGTCGTCGGCCTCCGCGTACTCCACGCCCAGCCGCTCCGCGAGCAGCCCCCCGACGGTCGACTTCCCGGAGCCCGACACGCCCATCACCACGACCACCGCGCGCGCCGCCGGTCCAGCCGCCATCGCCCGTGCCTCCCTCGGTCACCGATCCGCCCGCGCAGCCGTACCGTCCGCGCGGCCCCGGCCCGGCGGCGTACCGCCCGCC
Source organism: Streptomyces sp. NPDC004031 (assembly GCF_053604375.1). Taxonomy (NCBI): domain Bacteria; kingdom Bacillati; phylum Actinomycetota; class Actinomycetes; order Kitasatosporales; family Streptomycetaceae; genus Streptomyces; species Streptomyces sp. NPDC004031. The sequence continues at coordinate 72,374 of NZ_JBSGHL010000024.1, forward strand.
CGGCCACCCACGGATACTACGCACCCTCCCGGGCAGGGCTCACCACACCACCGCGGCGCCGAAGACGGCGAGGGCGAGCATGCAGACCGCGACCGCGAGGGCGGCGGCATGCGGGAGCAGACGCGGGCGGGGGGCGCCCAGCTGCTGGATGCGGTGGTGGGCGAGCCACAGGAAGGCCAGGAAGACCAGGGCCGCCAGCCCGACGGCGAGGGTGACGTACGCCGCGTCGCCGTGCAGCGCCTGGCGCCCGGCCAGGACCGCGACGACCGCGCAGCTCAGCGTGGTGCGCCGCCACGCCAGGCGGGTGCGCTCCGGCTGGAGCCCGGGGTCGCGGTCGGTCTCGACCGGCAGCCGCCGGGACGTCATCCGGCCCAGCCCGCGACCACCACACCGACCATGACCAGCGCGATCACCCCTATCAGCACCGCCAGCGCGGCGGGGAAGCGGGAGACCGGCAGGTTGGCGCCGCGCCGCATGGCCCGCTCGCACCGCACCCAGTGGTTGACCGCCCGCAGCGTGCAGGCGACACCCCCGGCGAGCAGTGCGAGGGCGAAGGTCACCCGGGCCCAGTGCGTCAGGTGGTCGGTGAGGAACTGGTCGACGGCGAAACCGCCGCCGATGAGCGCGAGCGCGGTGCGGATCCAGGCCAGGAAGGTCCGCTCGTTGGCGAGCGAGAAGCGGTAGTCCGGGGTCTCGCCCTCCTCCTGGACCCGGGCCGGCGCGAACCACAGCCGGACCGCGTCACGCGCGCCGCCCAGCCGGTCGAATACGCTCACCCGTCCACACTAAGCGGTGCCGCCCCGGCCCACCCGCGGGCCCCGCCCCCGGCCGCCCGCCACCGCCCTCACCTGCGACGACGCTGTATCGCCGCGTACACCAGCACGATCAGGGCGACGACCAGGACGACGGAGACCACGACGACGGCGGTGTGGTCGCCGCCGCCCGAATCCCGGCGCGGGGCGATGTCGGCGAGCAGGACGGCGGCGGTGCTGGTCGTGGTCATGCGGTGCCTCCGGCGGCAGCGGTGGTCGGGGTGGGAACGGTGGGGGCGGCTTTCGGGCCCATGCCGAGGACGAGCATCAGCAGGACCGGGAATTCCAGGTAGGCGTGATAGCTGGCGAGCGCCGCGTAGACCGAGGTGCCCTGGTCGTAGTCGCTCACGAACAGCGCGGCGAGCGCGGCGCCCGCGCCCAGGCCCAGCGCCCACGCCCGGCGGGCGTTCAGCACCGGCACCCGCCGTTCGAAGGCCGCGGTCGCGTCGGGCGCGTAACGCGGCATGAACCACACCCACACCAGGTAGTGCATGAGCGCCATGAACGCGAAAACGGTGATGAAGCGCAGCTCGGCGCCGCTGTGCAGCCACGCGGGCGGGGTGTACGTCGCCGACAGCCGCCGGGTCCAGCCCGAACCCGCGCCCATCAGCGGATCGAACGCGCCCGCCAGGATCAGCACCGGGATCACCAGCACCCAGCAGGCCTGCACCGCCCGGAAGAGCCGGCGGCCCCGGCCCATGCCGCGCGACCACTCCCACAAGAAGAGCAGCGGCACCACGTTGTGCAGATGCGTGAGCACCACGAAGTGGTAGGCGGGGAAGCTCAGCGAGGCCGTCGTCGCCGCCGCGATCACCGCGCCCGCCGCCGCCAGCACCCACGGGCGGTGCCGCAGCGCGTGCCCGCACGCCACCGCGAGCAGCCCGTACGCCAGCAGGATCTCGCCGTCCCGGGTCGCCGCCGAGGCGGGCAGCACCCGGCACAGCACGATGCCGGTGATCAGCGCGGCCAGCAGCCGCAGGAAGGCGCCGTGCAGCACCTGCTCGAAACGGCCCGCCATGTAGCGCAGCTCCAGCACGTTGTGCAGGATGCCCAGGCTCGCCAGCCCCACCACCGCGGTGCCCGCGGGCATCCGCAGCGACACCGCCAGCACCGCCACCGTCAGCAGCGCGAACCCGGCGACCGGCCCGACGCCCACCGCGCCCTCGCCCCGCGCCCCGCCGCCGCGGATCAGACTCCGGGCGCGCGGACCGCCCGCCGCGACCCCCGCTCCGACCGCACTGGCCATGGCTTCCCTCCCCGTGACACGATCCCGCCGTGTCCTATCCCGCGGCCCTCGCCCTCACCGTGGCGACCGAGGTGCCCGTCTGGACGGCCGCGCTGACCGCCGCGTCCCGGACCCCGCCAGGACGTACGGCGGCCGCCGCCGTGATCGTCAACTGTGTGACGCACCCGCTCCTGTGGTGGTTCCTCCGCCAGGTGCCGCTCGCCGCCTACTGGCCCGCCCTCGCCGCCGCCGAGGCCGCGGTGGTGCTGGCCGAGGGGTGGATGACGGCACGTCTGCTGCGGCTGCGCGGCCCCGCACCGTACGCGGCCTCGACCGCGGCCAACGCGGTGTCGGTGCTCGCGGGCCTGCTGCTGCTCTGAGAGCCCCCGGGGATCAGCCCTGCTCTTGCTGCTCCGCGCGCCAGGCCAGCAGCCGGTGGTAGGCCTCCAGGCCGTCCGGCACCCACGGCCACTCCGCCAGCCGCCGGTCCAGCTCCTCCCGCGTCAGGAAGCCGTGCCAGGCGACCTCCTCCGGCTGCGGCGCCACCGGCAGGTCGCAGCGCACCTGGTAGACGGCCGACCACCAGCGGTGGTCGCCCTCCTCGTACAGGAACCGGAAAAGCGGCTCGGGCCGCGGCAGCCCGCTGACCCCCAGCTCCTCCTCGGCCTCGCGGAGCGCGGCCTCGTCGTAGGACTCGCCCGTGCCCAGCACACCGCCCACGAACAGGTCGTACATCGACGGGAAGACGAGCTTGCCCGCGGTACGCCGGTGGACGAAGACCCGCCCTTCGGCGTCCGTCACGAGCACGAACGCGGCGCGGTGGCGCAGACCACGGGCGTACGCGTCGGCGCGCCGCGCCCGGCCCACGACCACGTCGTGCTCGTCGACGATGTCGATGACCTCGTCCGCGGAGAGCCCGCCCGCCGCCCCGTCCCGCTGAATGCCTTCGCTCATACGGCGATTCAACCACCCGCTCGCGCGCCCCGGCGGGCGGCCCGGTGCATGATCGACACATGAGCAACCTCGATGCGAAGCCCGCCGCCACCGTCTGCGGCGGCCGTCAGGACGTCTCCGCCGCCCCCGTCCACGAACTGCTCACCGCCCGCACCGTGCCGCTCGGCGAGAGCACGCAGGTGCGCAGGCTGCTGCCGAACCTCGGCCGGCGCATGGTCGGCGCCTGGTGCTTCGTCGACCACTACGGCCCCGACGACATCGCCCAGGAACCCGGCATGCAGGTGCCGCCGCACCCCCACACCGGCCTCCAGACCGTCAGCTGGCTGCACGAGGGCGAGGTGCTGCACCGCGACAGCCTCGGCAGCAAGCAGACGGTACGCCCGCGCGAGCTGGGCCTGATGACCTCCGGCCGCGGCATCTCGCACTCCGAGGAGTCCCCCCGCGACCACGCCCGCTACCTGCACGGGGCGCAGCTGTGGGTCGCCCTGCCCGGCACCGCCCTGGACATCCCGCCCGCCTTCGAGCACCACCCGCAGCTGCCCACCGTCACCGGCGGCGGCCTGCACGCCACCGTCATCCTCGGCGACCTCGACGGCACCGCCTCACCCGGCACCACCCACACCCCCCTGGTCGGCGCCGACCTCACCCTCCCCGAGGGCACCCGCGCCCGCCTCCCCCTCCAGCCCGACTTCGAGTACGCGGTCCTGGCCATGTCCGGCTCCGCCGACGTCGACGGCGTCCGCGTCACCCCCGGCTCGATGCTCTACCTCGGCGCCGGCCGCACCGAACTCCCGCTCCACGCCGACACCGACAGCTCCCTGATGCTGCTGGGCGGCGAGCCCTTCGCCGAACGCATCGTCATGTTCTGGAACTTCGTCGGCCGCTCCCACGACGACATCGCCCACGCCGCCGCCGACTGGACGGCCGGCACCCGCTTCGGCGAGGTCCACGGCTACGCGGGCCCCCGCCTGGAGTCCCCGGCCCTGCCGCCGACCCCGCTGAAGGCGCGGGGGCGGGTGCGCTGAGCTGGGCATTTCCCCGAGGTGCTCCGCCGCGGCGGGCACCGCGGTCCCGGGAGGGCACGCGGAAGCCGTGGCGGGGCCGCCGCGGCCCCGGTCCGGAGGACCACGACGATTCCCCTGTGGCAGTCCAGGACTGATGCTGACCCGATGCTGAGTTTACTGACGTGTCATCAGGTAGCTCTCGGCTGCGGATGTGCGCGCACATCTCGTCTTCGGCCGGACCGGCGTCCGGAACGACCATGAGTTCACGCGAACGGGCGAATTTTCGCCCTGGGCGGGCCCTGGCGAGGGGCGTTGGCCGGGCGCCCGGCTCGTCACAGCTGGGCCCATCGCCCCGGCGCCGCTCGTGGAGGCTTCGCCAGGCGACCACCTGCGTCGACGCCGGGGGCGACAGCGGGCGTCACTTCAGGTGGCCTATTTGCTCGCCGTCTCCGGGTGCGCTGCGTCGGCCGTGCTTCGCACAGTCAGATCGGTGTTCTGATCTCCCTCTGGGGGCGTTGCTTCCCTGTCCTGAGGTAAGTTCGCGCCAGCGTAACGTTTGGACTGCCTGATCGCGGCGAAGTTCGCGCCGAGCCGTGAGGGCTGGTGGCCTGTCGCTTCGGAACCTCAAGTGCACACGCGACACGCGGTTCGCCCCGAAGGGTAATGTCGGATATTGACCCACTTGACCCCCGCGTGCTCCAGTCAGCAAGACCCCACCGGGCAGGACCACGCTGGTCAAGTACCGTGGCCGCCGCCCTCCGGGTCGGCGGAGGATCGCAACACCACCCCGGCCGCGCCGTGCCGGGTGTCCCGCATTGGTCTCTGCCCTGCGGGGCGGCGGCTTGCAACGCCGCTGTGGTTCTGAAGATCGCGGATCTTCCCCAACGTGGCCGCCGCCCGGCTGTGTGCCGCGCGTGTGGATAGGGCCACCTTCAACGCCCACATCTCGAGAGCGGTGGCCAGCCCTACCGACTCCAAAAGATTCAGAAGGCGCGCGCCAGCGCAAGAAATGGGGCTCATCGGCTGGCAGTCCGCACATTCGACACCTGACCCGCAGGCCGGAGATGATCGGCGCATGACGGCGCTGGACGGCACTCTCAAAACGATCACAGACTGGTTTGACCAGGTCACATATACTCAGGGCTTTTTTCTTCCGTGAGGAGGCGAATGCTCCGTCGGCGAATAACTACGCACTCTACGTGGTCCTTTTCGTGTCCTACTTGGGGGTGGCGCTCTTCGATTTCATGCGGCAAGCTGTGCGCCACTCGCAATGACGGGTCGGCGAAGCGTACGAGCCGGCCTGCGCCTTGCAGCTCTTGGCTGCACCCCTGGGGATGGTCTACGCGGCATACAAGATGACCGTTGTGACTTCTTTGCTCTTCGGGCTACGTCTGGTGAGCCGGGAAGGGTCGGGGTGTTCGTCTCTCGTGGCTGCGCCCTGCGTGTTCAGCGTGACCGCGCCCGCATGCGCTGTGCTTCTCGTCGGAGTCGGGGTCACTCTCCCGGCCGTCCTCTACCCGATCCAGCAGTTCAAGCGGCGACGATTCGGTCGCTTGTCTCCCTGGAGCCCCTGTGGAGGGACTTGGCGGACGCCCTGCCGCACATCGTCCTTCGGGCCGACGAGGATGATGACGACATGAACCTCGATCCGGGCTTCCGTCTCCACCGACGTGTCATCGAGATCAGCGACGGTCTCCTCGAGCTGCGTCCCTATCGTTCAAAGACGGTGTTGGAGACCGCTCGGCGGCGCGTCTATGCACACACCACGCTGGGTGCCGGCTTCGTTGAAGCGGCGCTCACGCGAGCAGCGTTGGCTGCCCTCCGCTCGGGGCGGAAGCCCTGCGACGCCGTCGTTGCGGAATTGACCCCGCGCGGTGGAGACCTTCGAGCTGAGGCGGACTGGTTGGTGACGGTCGCCCACGCCTACGCCGACGGCGCCGCGCTGGACGCCGCTCCGGCAGACGAACGCCCCGACGTTGTTGGAGTGTGACGTTGTGACCTCATCTACTTCGGGGAAGCCGGTGCACGCCGTGGTCGGCCTCGCTGAGGAGGCCGTGCCGCCCTGCCCCGTGCGACGGGTGACCTCGGGGGCCGGGCACGTCAGTTACCTGGTCTCCGGATACGCCGAGGCCCGGCAGGCGCTGGCCGATCCGTGCCTGTCGAAGGACACCGCTGCCTTCTTCGCGGACAAGCGATCGACGCGTCGCCTGCACCCGGCTATTGCGCAGAGCATGCTGGCGACGGATCCACCGCAGCACGCCCGTCTGCGCGGGCTCGTCACCTAGGAGTTCACCGCTGGGACGGTTTCCCGACTGGACGGTTTCATCGCCCGCACCGTGGAGGCGCTGCTGGATCAGTGGCCCGCCGTAGGACGGGTCGACGCCGTCGCGGGGCTCGCCGTACCGTTGCCAGTCGCCGTCATCTGTGAGCTGCTCGGTGTTCCGGAGCCCGAACGGGCGGACGTTCGGAGCTGGTCCGCGGACCTCTTCGCCGACGGGCGGCCGGACCGTATCGACGCTGCCTCGCACGACTTGGCCGGATACATGACGGACCTGATCGCGTCGAGACGCCGGCGGCCGGGCGAGGCGCTTCTGGACCGACTCATCGCGGCCCGCGACGGCGAGGACCGGCTCTCGGAGGACGAGCTCGTGTCTCTTGCCTGTCTGCTACTTGTCGCCGGCCACGAGACGACCACCAACTTCCTCGGCACGGCCCTCTTGACCCTCTTGCAGCATCCGAAAGACCTCGCGCGGTTGCGTGCCAATACTGGCGAACTGCCCAGCGTCCTGGACGAGCTGCTCCGCCACGACTCCCCGGTGAGCACGGCCACCTTTCGGTACGCCGAGCAGCCCCTGACACTCGGTGGCACGGACATCCCTGCGGGCGCGCCCGTGCACGTGGCGATCGGTGCCGCCAACCGTGACCCCGCCCGCTATCCGGAACCGGCGAGCTTCCAGATGGACCGCGACGCCGCAGGCCATCTGGCCTTCGGCCACGGAATCCACCGCTGCCTCGGCGCCCCGCTTGCCAAGGCTGAGGCCCGCATAGCCCTTGATGCAGTCCTGACCCGCTTTCCCGGCCTCCGCCTTGCGGTTCCCCCGGATGAGCTGACATGGCGCCGCACCCGACTGGTCCGAGGCCTTGAATCGCTTCCTCTCTTGACCGGGTGAGCCAGCACCGTCGGTAGGGCCGTGTGCATGCGGTTCCGGAGGCCGGCGGCGTCGGCAGCACTGGCACCTGCATCACCCCGGTCGCAGTGGACGTGACGCTTGCGGACGTCGCGCTGCACCAGCTGAGCATGACGCTCGCCGTCCGCCCTCTCGATGGACAGCGCTCCAGCTACTGAACTTGATTGGGTGATGTCAGTGCCGTTCGCCTGACGGTCGGCGCCGGTAGCCCTGGGGTGTGAGGTACGTACAGGGCGGCGGGCTGACGTACGCCGAGAGAGAAGGGTGTGTCCAGTTGACGGCCCTGTCTCACATCCGATGGTGACGGAGCGTAAGGAGAGACGGCGCCCAGCCGCAGAGAGTGCAGTTAGTGCTCTGACCTCGGTGTTTGAGGGGGTGCATGGCTCCGCGATAAAACGCCGACCTGGTTATGTCATGCTCAAATCGGCCGCCTGCGTAGCGGCCGCCGATTCCGGGGGACGACTACCCCGGCGCACGGACCTGCGACTTCGCGACCGTTGGGCCTACCCCATCGTCATGATCACCATCCGTCACCACCGGATGTGAGACAGGGTCGATCATTGAACACTCCCGGACAGACCCGTCCAGGTGAGGGGGATGGGCAGGGCCCGGTGATGCGGCATGCTTCGGACGCGACCGAGTGATCGGATTGCGCGCCATGCGGGGGCATTCCACGGAGGTTCGAACATTCGGCGTGGTCCAGGAACGTGGGGCGGAAGGGTCGCTGGTCAGCGGGAGAGGTCTGGTGATCGTCGACACTCTTCGACTGCGACCCCGAGACTCGGCTGTTGCCGTCAGCAAGTAGACGAGATGACCGCGGGGCCGGGTAGGAGAAGCCCCTCACCCTCCGGAGCCTCACGGATCGTAGTAGGAATCCCGGAGGCACAGAGGGTGAGGGGGTGTGAAAAGCGGGTCAGGTGTGCGTGTTACTTGCTACCAGCCGTGGCCGATCTGGATGCGGGTGCTGAAGGCGGTGGCGGTGCGGGGGTAGAGCCAGAGGTCTCCGTTGGTGTCGCGGGCGATGACGTCGGGGTTGGTGTCGCTGTTGAAGTCGTTGATGCCGGCGATGGTGTAGCCGTTCCAGCCGGTGCCGATCTGGGTGGGGTTGCTGACGTCGTTGCTGCCGTTGCCGTGGTAGTTCCAGAGCAGGCCGGCGCTGTCGCGGGCGATGACGTCGGGGTTGGTGTCCTTGTCGATGTCGGCGACGCCGATGACGGTGACACTGTTCCAGCCGGTGCCCAGTTGGACGCGGGCGCCGAAACCGGTGCCGCTGCCGGTTCCGGGGTAGAGGTAAAGGACACCACTGGAGTCCCTGCCGATGATGTCGGCCTTGCCATCCTTGTTGAAGTCGCGGATGCCGGCGAAGGCGTAGCCGGACCACCCGCTGACGAAGGCGATAGTGGGCGTGAGGAGGTCGTGACCGGCGTCGCCAGGGTAAAGGCGGAGGACGCCGCTGGGGGACAGGGCGATGATGTCGGCGAAGCCGTCGCCGTTGAAGTCGGCGATTCCGGCGAAGGTCTGGCCGGTGAAGCCGGTGCCGATGTAGAGGGAGTCGGCGGCGAACTTGCCCGTGCCGGTGCCGGGGTAGAACCACAGGTCGCCGGTGGGGTCGGCGGCGATGATGTCGGCTTTGCCATCGCCGTCGTAGTCGGCGACGTCCGCGAAGGTGTACGGGGCGGTGGGCAGCGGCAGGTTGGCCATGGTGGCGACCTGGTCGGTGGTCAGGACGGTGCCGTTGCGGGTCTGGACGTCGGAGATGCTGCCGCTGAAGTAGGAGGCGCGGGCGCCGGCGTTGAGGTTGTTGCCGAGCTGGAGGTTGCCGGTGAAGCCGGTGACGGCGGTGTGGGTGCCGTGGGCGACGAGCCGGTCGTCGACGTAGAGGTTGGTGGCTTTGGTGGTGGGGTCGTAGGTGGCGGTGAGGTGGGCCCACTGGCCGATGACGGCTGTGCCGCCGGCGATGCAGTCGTAGGCGCGGGTGGTGTCGGTGATGGCCATGCAGAAGGACCACTCGCGGTTGGACTGTGAGTAGAGCAGGAAGCCGGAGTTCTTGGTGCCGTCCTGGGAGGCGATGACGCCGCCGACCGCGGCGGGTTTGGCCCACAGGGAGACCGAGAACGGGGCGGACATCGACAGCGCGGCGCTGCTGCTCATCGATCCGGTGCCGTCCAGGGTCAGGACGTTGCCGAGGGAGTCGTCGGTGTCCCAGGTGGCTCCGGTGGTGGAGCCGGTGAGGGTGAGGTTGCCGCTGGTGTCGGTGGCGGTGGTGGCGGCGGCGCCGTCCTCACCGTCGTCGAGTGGCCAGGCGTGGTCGGGGCTGGAGATCTTCTGCCCGGTCTGGGCGGTCAGGGCGGTGCCGTTGAAGAGGTAGGCGGTGACGTTGCCGCTGGCGTCGACCTTGCGCAGGTCGGGGGTGCCGTTGCCGTCGAGGTCGGCGGCCTGGAGGACTGGGGCCGCGGTACTGGTCCAGCCGCTGGTGGCGAGCTGGACGGGGGCGGCGGGGTTGCCGTTGGCGAGGTTCAGCAGGTCGTCGGGGCTGTAGTAGTACAGGGCTCCGCTGGTCGTGTCGCGGGCGAACAATTCGGGCAGGCCGTCGGTGTTGAGGGCGGTGGTGAGGGTCCAGTTGGTCCAGTCGCCGTTGCCGGTGGGGTTGGTGTCGGACAGCAACAACGCGCCGTCGGCGCCGGAGAACAGCCCGGCCCCGGGTACGGAGCCTTCGTCGAGGAGGCTTCCGTCGGTGATCAGCAGGAGGTCCGGGTATTTGGCGGGGATGTCGACTCCGGTCAGGGCAGCGAAGATGCTCCCACCGCTGGCTACCGAGGTGGCGTACCCGCCACCGGTGAGCTGGAAGGCCGTGGAGTCGACGTTCGTCTGGCTGCCGCTGGTCGGCGACAGGGGCGAGCCGTCTCCGTTGCCGTAAAGGATGGAGGCGTTGCCGGTGGTGGGGTTGTAGTCGAGGACGTCGTTGAAGCCCCTGCCGTTTGCGAAGTGGCCGGTGATGGCCTGGGTGCCGTTCCAGTCTGCGGGCGAGCCGGCGGTGTTTACGCCGGTGCCCTGGGCACCGATGTCGGTGGCGCCCGTGGAAATCTGGCCGGTGTCGGCGGCGTGGGCGAGCCAGTAGCCGCTGGGCAGTCCTGCCTGCTTGCCGACCGCTGTGAGGTCGGGGTGGCTGTCGCCGGTCAGGTCGCCGTCGGTGGCGGTTGCGGCCGGGGCGGCGAAGACGAAGCAGTTGGCGGTGTCGCCGATGTTGCCGCCGGCCGAGACCGCGGTGACGGTGAGGACGTTGGTGCCGCGCGTGGGTGTGACGCTGATGGTGGTGCCCGCGGTCGTCTTGGGGGCGGCGCCGTTGAGCTGGTAGAGGTAGTGGTCGGGCGTCGTGCCGCTGCTGTTGGGGACCAGGGTGAAGGACGCGGGAGTGCCGACCTGGTAGGCGACCGCGGACTCGTTGCAGTCGGTGCCGGCGGTGTCGTTGATGACGGGGGCGCCGGGCCGGGTCGGGTCGAAGGTGAACACGCAGACCGTGGACCTGGCTGATGCGTAGAGGCCGTCGGAGGCTGTCACGCTCCAGGCGACCCGCGTGGGGCTGGTCGTACCGAGCCAACTGTGCAGGTTGGCCCTCGTGAGCGTGTAGACGGCCTTGGTGCCGCTGGTGGCGCCGACGGTCTTGGTGGTGACGGGGGTTCCGTCGGCGGCCTTGGTGACGGTGAAGGTGGCGTTGACGCTGCCGCCGTCGGCGTCGCGGACACCGGCGTAGAGGGTGACGTCGCCGTCACCCATGACGCCGCCGGTGCAGTTGCGGGCCGGGGAGGTCGTCAGCGAGGTGGGGACATCCGGCTTGTGGTCGTACGTGACGGTCATCTTCATGGTGGAAGGGTCGAACTTCTTCCACTGGTCCCTGTCGCTGCTGTCACCGGCCTGGAGGCCGAAGGTGACCGAGGAGGCGGGGGTGTCGGCGATGGCCTGCATGGTGCTGTGGATGTCCCAGCCGACCGACGCGGCCGGGCAGTTGGACGACCAGCCGTGCGCGACTGTCTGGGTGTTGACCTTGGTCTTCCACGCCGGTGGGTTGTCCCAGGTGGTGGACGAGGAGATCGGGCCGGTCGTCCACAGTTCCACCGGCTCGGCGGTGCAGGATGCGGAGTGGATCTCGGTGGCGTAGAAGTGCGTTTGGGTCGTGTCGATCGTGGCGCCGTAGATCTTGCTGCTGACGCTCATCCGCACGTAGGCGTTGGCCTTGTAGTACGGGGAGTCCCACCCGTTGTAGCCGACCCGCAGGCCCTCGGAGTCCTTGGTGTTCCAGAAACTGGACGAGTGGTAATAGGAGTTGGTGTAGGTGTAGCCCTGCGACGAGCCACCGGCGGCGTAGGGCGGGTCGATGTACAGCGGGTAGACCGTTGACGTCCCGGTCAGCAGATCGGCGTCCGGGGTCAACGCAATTGTCCCCGCGGTGGTGCCGGGTCCTGCGCCGTCGGTGTAGACGGCCTGGACCGGTGCCACGTGTGCACCCGCGCCCGGCGCGGCGGTGCTGGAGGTTTCGGGGTCACCCGAGCCGCCCTCGTCGGCTGTGGACGTTGCCGCCCGTGACTGTGCGGCGCCGCCGGCCGTGCCGGTGGCGGAGTCCCACATGGTGGGGGCGGGCGCGGAGAAGACGGTCCGGCCGATGGCGTCCTTGGCGGTGAAGTTACCTGCCGTGTCGGTGGCCGGAGTGACGTTCTTGGTCTGGGTGGTGAACGTCAGCTTCGCGAGCGCCGGATTGGCGGCGGCCGTGGCGTTCTTGACGACCAGGGACTCGGAGAAGCCACCCTGCTTGTCCACGGTGACGGCAAGGTCGACACCGGGCAGGACGTCGGCGTAGGTGGCGCCGCTCCCGGACAGGGTCGGTACGGGCAGGTCACCGATCGAGGTCGGCAGCGTCAGCGAGAGGCTGCTCCCCCCGTCCTTCATGACCGCCAGGGCGCCCGACCCGCCGCCGGACAGCGACAGGTCGATCGTCGACAGCACCGGTGCCACGGTTCCGTCCGACCGGCGCGCCAAGGTGGCGTCCAGCGACTTCCACGCCCCACCCGTGTACTTGCGGACCGGCACGGCGTTCTGCGTGAGGGTGAATGTGCCGTCCGGGTTCGCCGACTCCACCTCGGTGGACGTGGTGGCCGACTCCACACTCACCGTCTGCCCGGTGGCGACGGCTTTCGCCGAGGCGTCAGCTTCGCCGGTGGTCGTCTTGGGCGCGTCGTTGGCAGCTGCCGTCTTTGCGGCGGGAGCCGCGTGTGCTGGTACGGCCGCGACGGTCAGTGACAGCGCGCCGAGCGCTGCCGTCACCAAGGTGGCCACGGCGCGGCGGGTCCGAGCGGGTCTCACGGAAAAACTACCCCCACATTCAGCATTGGGGCCCGGCTAAATCAGGTCGTTGAGCCGGGCAACTACTGGCCGAGCATCTCCCGGACCTGGGTTTCTCGTCGACCGTATGCCGTACACCGGGCGAATCATGCATGGGGGAAATGGTGGGCATGTGACCAGATTTTCCACACTTCCTTCACGAGTACTTTACAAAAAAATTGCATTCTGATGTCCGGTATATCGGACATGAAGGTCTCGGCATGATCCACGTCGGCGTGCGATAGTCATCGCCGCTTTACCGGCCTGTCGTGTGCCGGGGGGGTGTCATGCCTGCTCGCAGGCGGGTTCGAGAGATGGGGCCGGTGTCGTCGATGGCTCGGGTTGCGTGGTTCGGCCGCGGAGTTCACCCTCTGCAATCACGAGGCAGGTGGGTGGGCGTCGTTGCGGCGCTCGCGGTCACCGTGTCCCTGGCGAGTGCGAGCCCGGCGGTGTCGGCTGCTACGCACGTCGGTCCGCCGCCGATCCATCAGACCAAGCCGGTCTCGGGTGTGACGATCCTGAAGCCGAAGAAGGTCAAGGTCACCGACGACACAAAGCGGGCGTACCACGTCTCGCCCGCGAAGTGGCCGGCGGCGGCTTCGGCGACTGCCGCGCTGGCCGTACCTTCAGGCAAGGCCACTTCGGGGGCGAAGGCCGCTGCGCCGGGAACACCGGTGTGGGCGCGAGCCGTCGCGCCGAAGAAGGGCGCGTACCAGGGCCCGGGTGGCGTCAACGTGAAAGTGCTGCCGCACAGTGACGCGACGAAGCTCGGCGTCAACGGCGTCGTCTTCACAGTCGGTTCGACCGGTGGCGGAGCCGGGGACGTCCAGGTCGGCCTCGACACGGGCGCGTTCGCGCAAGCCTACGGCGGCGACTACGCCGGCCGGCTGCGCCTGGTGAAGCTTCCGGCCTGTGCCATCATGACGCCGGAGGCAGCAGCGTGCCGAACGCAGACGCCACTGGCGACGACGCACGACGGTACGGCCGGTGTGGCGACGACGCTGAACCTGACCGCTGAGCCGGCGGCCGCGACCGCACCGACGGCGACGGTGCTTGCGGCGACGACGTCGACGGACAGCGGCGCGGGCACGTACGCGGCGACCTCACTCAAGCCGTCCGGCTCATGGTCGGGAGGCGGTTCATCCGGGTCCTTCTCGTACGACTACCCGATTGATCTGCCGGGCTCCTCCAGCCAATTGCAGCCCTCTGCGAACCTCGGATACGACTCCGGCACGGTGGACGGCCAGACGGCCTCGACGCAGGCCCAGGCATCCTGGGCCGGTGACGGCTGGGACACCCCGGACTCCTTCATCGAACAGACGTTCACATCCTGCGCCGACAGCCCCGAGGGCACCGCGTCACCGGTCGTGACGGACGACGACTGCTACGCGGGCCCGCTGCTGACGTTGTCCCTGAACGGCTCTTCGGCCTCGCTGGTCAAGGACGACAAAACCGGGGACTGGAAGCCCGCGAGTGACAACGGTGAGGTGGTCAAGCACGTCACCGGTTCGGGCAATGGCACGGGCACGTACAACACCGACTACTGGACCGTCACCGAACGCAACGGTGACACTTACCAATTCGGCCGCAACCAGCTACCGGGCTGGTCGTCGGGCAAGGCGACGACGAACTCGGTCGACACGGTGCCGGTGTATTCGGCGCACTCCGGTGACCCGTGCTACGACTCGGCCGGGTTCACATCGTCAGTGTGCACGATGGCCTACCGGTGGCACCTGGACTACGTCACCGACACGCACGGTGACGCGATGGCGTACTACTACCACCAGGACACCAACTACTACGGCGAGGACAAAGGCGCGCACGACGTCTCCTACGTCCGCGACTCCTACCTGACCCGCATCGACTACGGCTTCCGCGACGGAGGCGCCTACGGCACCGTCCCGGACCAGGTCGTCTACGGCACAGCCTCCCGCTGCACCCTCGATACGTGCGACGCGCTGTCGTCCACCACCGCGGCTAAGCAGTACCCGGATGTGCCCTTCGACCTGGTGTGCGCCCAGGGCAAGGACTGCGAGCAGCAGTCCCCGTCGTTCTTCTCCACCGTCCGCCTCGCGACGATCACAACGAAGCAGTACTCGGTCGCGGGGGCTGACTACCTCCCGGTGGACACCTACACCCTGCACGAAACCGAGCCCGCAACCGGAGACGGGAACTCGCCGACGCTGTGGCTGGACTCGATCACCCACACCGGCAACCACGCCTCCCCCGGCGGCCCGGCGACCGCGATCTCCCTGCCGGACGTGAAGTTCACCGGCATCGACCTGCAGAACCGCGTCGACACTTCGTCCTTCCCCGGCCTGTACCGTCACCGGATCGCGTCGATCACCAACGAGATGGGCGGCATCACCCAGGTCACCTACGGCCTGCCGAACGAATGCACGGCTGCATACGTCGCGAGTGCTTCGGTATCGGGCAACACCAAGTCCTGCTACCCGGTGTCCTGGACACCGAAGGACTACACCGCGCCGATCACCGACTGGTTCGAGAAGTACGCCGTCACCAAGGTCCTCCAGACCGACACCACCGGCGGCGCGGTCGCGCAGGAGACGGACTACGCGTACACCGGCGGCGCCGCCTGGCACCACGACGACAGCGAGGTCGTGAAGCCCAAATACCGCACCTGGGGCGACTTCCGCGGCTACGGCACCGTCACCACCCGCACCGGAGACGGCGCCAACGACCCGCAGACCAAGTCCGTCATCACGTACTACCGGGGTATGGACGGTGACTGGCTGTCGGCGTCTTCGACTCGTTCGGTATCGGTCGCCGACTCGCAGGGTGGCCAGCACAGCGACACCGACGAACTCGCGGGCAAGACGCTGGAGACCACCCAGTACCTCGGTGACGGTGGAGGGGTCGACAACTCCACCGTCACCTCGTACTGGATCTCCCCGGCCACTGCGACCCGCGCACGTACCGGTATTCCGGACTTGTCTGCGCATGCGGTGCAACCTGTGGAGACCTGGTCCCGACAGGCTCTCACCGACGGCGGCACCACGAAGTGGCGGTACACCGAGACCGACACCACCTACGACGCGCAGCCCGGCGACGTGTACTTCGCCTTTCCGACGCACGTCTACAACCACACCGTTCCTGTGCAGGCGGCGTACGACCAGTGCACCTCCACCACGTACGCCCCGGCCAACACCGCGAGGAACCTCGTCGGCCTGATCTCCCTCCAGGAGACGGACACAGTCGCCTGTTCCGGCTTCACCGAGAACAGCGTCGCGAGTGTCCCGAAGACCCTGAACAGTCTCGGAGCACCGGCCTCCGTCAGCCGCCCGGACCAGGTGGTCTCCGCGGTCCAGAACTTCTACGACGACCCGACCTTCGCGACGACCTTCCCGCAGACCACCGCGCCCACCACCGGTGAGGCCACGATGGTCCGCCACGCCTCCGGCTACGCAGCCGGGGCCTTCACTTGGGTCACCGGCAGCCGCAGTACGTTTGACGTCTACGGCCGTGCGACGACCGCCTACGACAGCAACGGCAACAGAACCAGCACCGTTTACACGCTCGACAGCGCCGGCCTGACGACCGCAGTGAAGTCCACCAACGCCAAGAACCAGAGCGCGTCTACCGCCCTTGACCCCGCCCGTGACCTGACGCTGAGCACCATCGACGTCAACGGCCTGGTCAGCACACTCCAGTACGACACGCTCGGACGTACGACGGCAGTCTGGCAGCACAACCGCCCTACGAGCGCGCCCGCCAACTCGCTGTACACGTACACCGTCTCGCAGTTGGACGTGTCCGGTGTGACGACCCAGACACTCAACGAGTCGCTGGGCTACGCCACCTCCGTCATGCTCTCTGATTCACTGGGCCGTGAACGGCAGACCCAGACCACGACCCCGAGGGGCGGGCGACTGGTCACCGAGTCGATCTTCGACTCGCACGGCTGGGCCCGCAAGACGAACACCGAGTGGTGGGACTCCAACCACACACCAGGGCTGAACATGGCCTCGGTGGAGGACTCGGAGATCCCGAACCAGGACGTTTTCACTTTCGACGGCCTGGGCCGGACGGTGGTGGACGAGTCGTGGGAGGGAAATGCCAAGAGGCAGACCACTACGACCGTGTACAACGGTGACACCACCACAGTGATTCCGCCGGACGGTGGCACGGTGCAGTCGACTACGACCGACCCGCTCGGCCGCACCGTTTCCCTTGCCTCCTACAGCACCCCACCGACACTGTCGAAGCCCGCAAACACGTTCACCGGGGTGTGGTCGGTGAGCGGCGGCGCGTCCAACGCGATCACCTACGGCTATGACGGCCACGCCAAGCAGAACACAGTCGAGAGCGGCGGCAGCACCTGGTCTACCACGTTCGACCTGCTCGGGCGCGCCGTCAGCAAGACGGACCCGGACGCCGGTCAGAGCAGCATGCACTACGACGACAACGCCAACGTCACCCAGACCACCGACGCGCGCGGCAAGAGCGTGTCCTTCGTCTACGACGCGCTGAACCGCCGGACCGCCGAGTACGCAGCCCCGCTGGACGGGCAGGCCCCGGCGAACCAGGTCGCCTCGTGGATCTACGACAACGACAACGCCGTCTCCGGCGTCACCGACGCGGTCGGGCAACTGACCACCGAGACCTCCTACAGCGGCGGTTCCGCGTATGTCACGCAGCAGGCCGGTTTCAACGCCTTCGGCGAGTCACTGGGCACCTCGATCACCATCCCAGCGACCGAGGGCACAGCCCTGGGTCGCACCTGGACTTTCAAGCACACCTACACTCCCAACACCGGTCTGCTCAAGAACGACATCTACCCGTCGGCAGGGGGACTTCCTCCCCAGACCGTTGTCCACGGATATGCCGGCGAACTGGACCTGCTCAGCTCCGTCGCCGACAACCTGGCCACCAGCTACGCCCAGACCGTCACCTACTCCGCGTGGGGACAGGTGCTCCAGGACACGGTCAACAGCGCCACAACCCCCGCCTACCTGACCAACATCTACGACCCGCACACCGGCGCGCTCACCGACCAACTGCTCTCCCGGGACAAGGCCGTCGACAACCAGTCGGCCAAGCTGGACGAAGAGGCCTACACCTACGACCCAGCTGGCAACATCACCCGGCAGACCAGCACCCGCCTGGGCAACACCACAGCCACCGAGACCCAGTGCTACACCTACGACCACCTCGACCGCCTCACCCAGGCCTGGACCGCCACCGACTCCTGCGCCGCCCAGCCCACTCCTACCGACCACGCGCAGGTCGGCGACCAGCTCACGGGCGGCACGGCGTACTGGACCAGTTGGACCTTCGACATCCTCGGCCAGCGCACGAATCCGGACGGCCAGGTCGACCACGCCACCACCGCCGGCGGCACCGACACCAGCACCTCCTACGCCTACGACGGGAACGGCAAGGGTCAGCCGCACACCCTGACCAGCACCCAGACATCCGGAGGCGCCGCCACCTCGTACACCTACGACGCCGACGGCAACATGCTCACCCGCACCACCCCGGCCACGGGCACCCAGAACCTGACCTGGGACGACACCGGCCGCCTCACCCAGATCACCACCCCCACCGCGGGCACCACCTCCTACGTCTACGACGCCGACGGCAACGTCCTGCTCCAGAAGGACCCCGGCAGCACCGTCCTCTACCTGCCCGGCCAGCAGATCACCCTCAACACCACCACCGGCACGGCCACAGGAGCCCGGTACATCCCGCTCCCCGGCGGCGGCACCGCCGTCCGTACCGGCACCGGCACCAACTACGGCTTCGAGTTCGGCGACCAGCACGGCACCAACGGCATCTACCTCGACAACACCGCCCAGAACCCCACCTGGCGCCAGTTCACCCCCTACGGCGACACCCGCGGCCCCGAGGTCAGCTGGACCGACAACCGCGGCTTCCTCAACGCCCCTGACAACCAGACCACCGGCCTCACCCAACTTGGCGCACGCCAGTACGACCCCACCCTCGGCCGCTTCATCAGCCTCGACCCCCTCTTCGAAGCCACCGACGACCAACTCCTCAACGGCTACACCTACACCCGCGACAACCCCATCAACCAAGCCGACCCCACAGGCCTCCGCCCCCTCGGCGAATGCGACGGGGCCTGCAATACCGGGGCTTCGAACGTCTCCACACAAAAAGAAGTCGAGCGGCGACAGCAGTACGACGCGACGCACAATAAAGAATGGGTAAATAACCATTCCATCTCGGCCAAGTCCGGGGACGACGCCCAGAGGACGTACACGCTCTTCAGCCCGGCTCAGGGCAAGCCGGACGGAGGTTACTGGTTCCCCAAGAGCGCCGCGTTCGGGCACCTGGAAACCGTCTGCTTCGGCCGTACCGCCTGCCATGAGGCCAGCATTTATCTCTTGCATCACAAGGATGGTGCCGCTGAGGCTCGGCGGATTGCTGCGACCTACTGCGTGGACAACTACGACCAGTGTGAAATTGACGCTGAAAAGTGGGATGCCACGCAGAACATGTACAACTCAATCCCGCTGCTCTGGGCCGGGGCCGAGCTCCCCGAACTAGAAGAAGTCCAGACCGAGGCCGAGGCGTCAAAAGCCCGGGAGGAGATATCCGGCTGCAAAAACAGCTTCGCGCCGGACACCCTCGTGCTCATGGCCGACGGCTCCACCAAGCCGATCAGCGATATCGACACAGGCGACAAGGTCGACGCAGGCAACCCGGCCACAGGCAAGCACGACGGCTCCCACGACGTCACCGCCACGATCGTCAACCACGACAGCAATCTCCTCGACCTCCAGGTGGAGACCTCCCCCGGTCACGTCTCAACGCTTCACACCACCGCCGAACACCCCTTCTGGGACGAAACCACCCACGCATGGGTCCCGGCCGCCGACCTCGTCCCCGGGCAGAAGCTGAGCACCGCGTCCAACGAAACCGTCACCGTCACCGCGGTCCGTGTCCTCCCCGGCCCGGCGAGGGACATGTACAACCTCACGGTCGGGGACGCCCACACGTACTATGTGCTGGCGGGTCAGACGCCGGTCTTGGTTCACAACAGCAACGGCTGCGTGAACTGGGCCTCCAACAGCGTTAAAACGTGGGGTCATACATTCAAGACTCATGGCGCCGGAGCGAAGAACACGAAGGCTCTGACCGATCGAGCTCGTAGCACCGGGAATCAGCAAGGCCAGTGGCTGGACAATGACGCCGCTGCAGAGTTCTTGAAGGGACTCCATGTCGAAGGAGCCGGGCCCAGGTCGGTGCGCATTCCGGACGGGTTGGGGCAGGTGATTATGCCGGATGGGAGTATCGTCCAAGCGCGGGCCGCTACCATCGTCCCGAGTCCAAATGGGTTGTACAAGACGGGATTCCCGATCATTGGTCCGAACTAGGAGGCTGGAGAGATGAGCTTCTCTGTGTCGTTCAATCCGGCCGTGCCGTCTGGTGCTGCGGCTCTCGCTTCAGCGGGTCTGGAGCCGGATGACGATTACGAAACCCTGGTCATGGAGGCGTGTAGCGTCCTCTCTGACGCTGGAGGCAGCACATTCCACATTGGCGGCTTCGGGAGTGATGAGTGGCCGCTCGATGTCGCGTATGACTTGTCTGCCTTCATGGAGCAGCTGCCGTCGCTTCTGGTGGGTGTGCGCGACCGTCGCGAAGTCGAGGTTGACCTCTACTCGCAAGGTATCGAGAGGACTTTGACTTTCCGTGCAAGCGGGGATCTCGTGGTAATTCACTGCGATTCGCGGACCAATTGGGTTCCGAGCCCAGAGTGCGAGAGCATTGCGCGGAGTGAGCTAGTCGCGATGCTCTCGAAATTGGCCGAAGACTTCGCCAGAGGGTTGAAGGCGATCAATTCCGAACTGTCGGAGGTCGCGCCGTTCGAACGTTGGCTGGAGGGTGAGGTGTAGCCTCGCTGCCCGATCCCGCGACCCTCGCGCTGGATAGCAGCAGCAAAGTTGAAGCCCCGTCAGGTGTGTCCTGGCGGGGCTTCTGCATGGGGTGACGACAGTAGTTGACGGCAACGTCAGCGGACGGTGGCTCCGCACAGCGGCGGGTCGCCGTCGTCGTCGCGGGTCGACTCGTCGTTGACGGGACGATCAAGAGCGGTGCTGAGGGTGTCGATGGCGTCTCGCTGGAGGCGGAGCCGGACGTGTGCGTAGACGGTGGCGGTGACGCCGATGTGGGCGTGGCCGAGGAGTTCCTTGATCACGACGAGCTCGACGCCCTGTTCCAGGAGCAGAGTGGCCGTGGAGTGTCTGAGGTCGTGGAAGCGGATGCGGCGGAGGCCGGCCTTGCGCAGGAGCGTGGTGAAGGCGCGGGTGAGGTTGGTCGGGTCGATCGCTCTGCCCTGCGCGGTGGCGAACACGTGCCCGCTGTCCTGCCACGTGGTGCCTACGGCTTCCCGTTCGCGCTGCTGCTGCTCGTGGTGGTGCTTTAGCGAGTTGAGGCAGCGGGTGGGGAGGGCGATGCGGCGTTCAGAGGCCCGGGTTTTGGTGGGCAACGTGGTGAGTCCGCCGGTGCTGGTGCGCTGCAATGTGCGGCGGACGGCAGCGGTGCCCCGATCGAGGTCGAGATCTTCCCAGCGCAAACCGAGGAGTTCGCCCTTGCGGAGTCCGGTGTGAAGGGCGAGTTCGAACAGGGAATGGAGCCGGTGGCCCTGGGCCGTGGTGAGGAGTCGACGGGCTTCGTCGGCGGTGAGGGGTTCGAAGCGTCGGGGCCGTGGGGTGCCGGTGCGGACGTTGCGGGCGACGTTGCGCGGGATCTCCTCTTCGCGGACGGCATGCTCCAAGGCGGACTTGAGCACGGAGTGGATGTAGGTCAGGGTCAGCGGAGAGAGCTGCTTGGAGCAGCATGATCCGGTGGCGCAGCAACGGGGCTCATCACGCCGGGCATCGATGCCGCGTGCGCAGCACTGGCAGGTGGTGCGGAGCTGGTTGAGCCAGGTGCGGATGTCCTTGGCGGTGAGCTTGGCGAGCTTCTTCTTGCCCAGGCCGGGGATCAGGTACCGGTCGACGCAGGCGGCGTATCGCGTGTGGGTGTTCTCGCGTAGCTGGTGGACAGCGACGTTCTCCAGCCAGTACGTCAGGTACGCGGCCACGCTGCCCTGCGCGGAGGGCACGGGGAGGCCGCGGTTGCTGGCGGCGATCTTCTCGGTGAGCTTGGCCAGTGCTTCCTTGCGGGTGCTGCCGTAGACGCGGACGCGCTTGCGAGCGTTACCGGGGGCGAGGACGTATCCAGCGGCCTCCCAGCGGCTGTCCTTGCGCTGGTAAACGGTCCCGTCGCCGTTCGCACGGCTGCGGCGGGAGGCGGGGGTGTCGCGGGGCGTGGTCATCAGGCGGCGGCTTCCTGTTCGAGGCGGGTGTGGATGAAGTCGGCCAGTGCGTGGACGGGGATGCGGCGGGCGCGGCCGAGGGTGATCGAGGCGAGCTGGCGGGTGCGGAGCAGGTCGTAGACGGCGGAGCGGCCGAGTTGGAGGCGGGCCATAACCTGGGGCACCGTCAGCAGCTCTTCCGGCGTACTTCCCCGCCGGGCCGGGGCGGGTTCCTGCGCGTTCATCCGCAGCCTCCTTCCGCGATGAACCGGCGTTCCAGTTCCCGGCGGTGCCAGACGGCGGCTGCGAGGAGCGCGGCGCCGGGGCTGTAGCCCGAGCCGAGGTAGTCCCAGCGGCCGAGGACGAGTGTGGTGTCCGGGTCGTGCTCGGGCAGGCCGGCATGGACGCGGGCCTGTTCGGTACGCCAGGCGCGGCGGGCGTCGCGCAGCGCGCCGAGGGTGGTGGAGTAGGAGCGGGACTTGGTGGAGAAGTGGCCGCGGAAGCCGAGCATGTGAGCCCACTTCCACAGCTTCAGATTGGCGAACTCCGGCAAGATGCCCAGCTTCCAGCAGGTGCAGACCATCTGCCGCACATGGGGTGCGACGGCGAGTCGGGGCAGCGGCAGGGCCTGTCCGGTTCCGTCGCAGGCGGTGCAGGGGAGCGGGGTGCCGTGGGGCAGGAGGGTGGCTCCGCGTCCCTGGCAGGGGCGGCAGAACAGGGCGCGGTCGAGGGTGCCGGAGGCGTCGGCGGACTTGGTGGCGTACTTGGCGACGTAGACGGCGACCGCCTGGTCGGTGAGTTCGGTTTCGGTGCCGTAGGCGGCGATCTCGCGCACGTCGAGCTGCTGGCCCCAGGTGAGTTCGCGCTCCCCGATCGCGTCCGAGGTGACGGAGATGCGGGCGCGCGGTGCGGCGGCGCGGATGGCGTCGGTGAGCACGGCGACGGTGGCGTACGAGGGCGGGGGCTGGGTGCTGCCGTCGGGGCCGTCGAGGCGGATCACGGCGTGGAAGTGGACCAGGCCACGCTTCTGGTACTCGGCAACCTTGGCGAAGGACACCCGCAAAACCGTGCGGGCGGCCTTCTGGGTGAGGCCGAGCCGGACGGCGAGCTCGCGGCGCAGGTAGGTGGTGAAGCGGGCCCACAAGGCTCCGGCGTGGGCGTTGAAGAGGACTGCACCCGCGTAGTCGTACGTCGCCGGATTGAGCGGTGTGCCGAGCAGTGGGTCCGTGGGCTCGTGGCGGATTCCGCAGCGGCAGGGCCGGGCGTCGAGGCGGTTGTGGACGGGGCCGAAGGAGGGGGCGGTGAGGGTGGCGAAGACGCGGGGGTGGGTGCGGACGGCGTCGGGGACGGTCTTGCCGCCGGAGAGGCCGGCGCGGATGAGGTGGTAGGTGTCGGCGGCGTAGATGCGGGAGCAGGCCGGGCAGCGTGAGGCGCGGCGGTTGCCGCATGTGGTCAGCAGGCTGCCGGTGGGCTCGTCGGAGGCGGAGTAGGTGCGCAGAACCTCACCGGTCGTGGTGTCGACGGTGGTGCTCTGGCCGGTCAGGCGTACGGGTTCGGTGCATCCTCCGAGGCGTTCGATCTGCTGCTGTGCGCGGTTGAAGTCGGGGTGGTTGACGAGGTTGAGCAGGTCCCGCACGGCGGGGCTTGCCACGTGGCGCAGGTCCAGGGTGACCATTCGGGGCGTGTCCCTTCTGTCGGGGTGGGCCCCGAGCGGCAACCAGCCACGACGGAAGGCGTGTTGGTGCTGCTCGGGGCATGACGAACAAGGCCGATCGGGTGGGCGTGGGGTTCGGGGAGGGGTGATGCGGCCCGGTGGTCGGGTGGCTCAGAGCTGAGCGAGGGCGGCGGTGGCCACCGGCAGGGCGACGCCCATGCGGGTTGCGAGCTGGGCGGCGGTGACCGGTGTTCCGTGCTCGGCGTGGTGGGTGTCCGCGATGCGCCGGGCCGCACTCAGCAGCGCGGCGGGCAGGGCCGGGCGAGGGCCGGTGGCAGGGGTTTTGGCGACGGCCGGGGCGGAGCCGGGCGCCTCCATCACGGCGGGTGCTTCGGCCGGAGGTTGCGCAGGTGTCGCGGTGGGGACCGGTTCAGGGGCCGGGGGCGCGGTCTCGGGAGCGGGCGCGGTAGTGGGCACCGGCTCGGCGATGGGCGCGGGGGCTGGGGTGGTTGTGGTGGCGTCCTCCTGGTGTGCGGCGGTGTGGAAGTGGGCGAGGAAGGCGGGTCCGACGTGGCCCCAGCCCAGGAGCAGGAGCGGGGCGACGGTGTCGAGGCAGGCCCGTCCGTAGCGTCCGGTCAGCAGGGGTTCGGCGGTGTTCAGTGCGAGGGTGAGCAGCCCGCACAGGTGGAGCAGCCGGGTGCCGGCCTTCAGCTCCGTCTTGGGTACGCCGCGCAGGGCCAGGAACCGGAGCGCGACCAGGAGGCCGACGACGGACAGGTCCACCATGGGGGCGATCAGCGGGGCGATGGGGCGGGGGACGCCGAGCCGCAGGGCGAGCGCCCAGACGTTGCCGAAGGAGAAGACGAAGGCCAGGGCCGCGATGACCGCCATGACCACGGTCACGGTGTGCCGGGTGAACCGTTCCTCCGCCATGCGCGGGGCCTCCTCTCGGGGCGTGGGGATCGGGGCGTTCAGGGCTTGGCCAGGGGGACGGCCGGGCCGTCCGGTCCTTCGTCGTCGCCGGGGTTGGTGTGGCCGGTGGTGTCGAGGAGGGCGTCCAGGCACAGGGCGGGGTCGGCGGTCAGGTGGGAGGTGGCTTCCGCGATACGGGCGGCGTCGGCGTCGGAGACGTACGGGGTGCGGATGCGGGTGAAGCCGGGACGGCCCTGCATCGCCATCACCGCGACACCGACATAGGCGGGGTCCTGCAAGGTGACCGGGCTGGCGTCCGGCCAGTTGCGGATGTCGTCGCCCAGCGCGGCCACCGCGGCTTCCACCGTCTTCTGCGCGAAGGACAGCCCCACCGGGCACACGTCGCGGATGAAGGTCGGGATGGCGTCGCCGGTGGTCTTCTGGCTGATCAGGATGGTCAGGATGCCGACGCTGCGGCCCTTCTTGACTAGGTCCTCCACCAGCCGGGCGTTCTCCGCCGTCAGCGCGGCCAAACGTTTCGTCTCAGGATCGCCGCCCTTGTACTCGCGGAAGAACGTGTGCGCCTCGTCGATGAGCACCACCGTGAGCGGCCACAGCCGCGAGGGGCCGACGTGCCACATGTTCTTCACGCCCAGCACGCCCCGGATCACCGACGACCGCCGCCGACGCAGCGCCACCAGGCGCTTGAACAGTGCGTTGGCCTCGTCCAGGTCGTCGCCGCAGAACGCGAACATCCGCTTGACCAGGTCCGCGTAGTCGCCCTCTTCGGCCCCCGACACCTTCCCGTCGAAGCCCACGAACTGCACGGCCGCCGACGGCGCGAGGTCACAGACGAACTTGTTGATCCCCGAGGTCTTGCCCGCGCCGGGTGTGCCGGCCACCGTCACCCCGGGCACGTTCGCCAGAGACACGCACACCGGCACCGCGTACTCGTCCACCCCCAACTCCCAGCGCGCCACGTCCTCCGGCGGTCCGCCGGTGGGCCGGTGCCTGGTCGGCGTGGTCAACGGGTCGGAGCGCACGCCCCGGATCACCACCCGACCAGGCCCGTCCGGCAGGACGGAGACCCGCGTGCACCGCCAGGCATCCGCCAGAAAGCGTGCCGCCTTCTGGTACTCCTCCATTCCGACCCGCGGCAGCGTCCTGGCCCGCACGATCACCCCGAACCGGTCCGGCTTCACCTTGATCCTGGGAGTCAGCACCCGGGGTGCGGGGGCGGGGCTGTCCTTCTGGGCGGTGAGCTGCGAGAGCAGGCCCGGCGTCTTATCGGTGACCGTCAGTCCGGCCATCCGCGCCAGGCGCACCCAGCCCCAGCGGACCCGGACCGCCTGCCGCATGCTGACCCGCGTGCCCCGGTCGGCTCGCACGTAGCGCACGACGCCCCAGCACAGCCAGGAGCCCGCCAGCACGGCCACGACCAGCAGTACCTGCGGTGCGTGATCGGTCAGGTTCTCCACGTCACTCCCCCTCGGTCTCGGATATCAGGCGGAGCATGTCGGCCAGGTCCAGCCCGGCCGCTTCCGCCGGGGTCAGGCCGAGCCGGGCGAGCAGCGCACCACATGCGGAGAATGTCGCCTTGCCCTCGGTGCCGGGCAGGGGCCGCAGCACATGCAGCTCACGCTGCGGCCCCCGGTTGTCGGGGCCGCTCACTGCGCGGCCTCCGCCGTGACCAGCTCCAGGCGGGCGGCCCGGTAGGCGACGCCGTCGGAGAGCTGACCGTTGAAGATCCGCGCCCACGGGGTCGCGAACAGCTCCACCGGCCGGACCATCACGCCCGGCTTGAGCCCGGCCGCGACGCCCGTCTCCGGGACGGTGATCTTCAGGACCTCGGCGCGGCCGTCCTCCATGAGCATCACGGTCACCGTGTACAGCGATGCGCCCGTTTCCCGGTCGGTGGCGACCTCCCCGGTCTGCTGGTCCTTGATCTTCAGCACCGGCTCGGTGCCCGCGATGCACACCGCTGACGGCAGCAGAGCAACACGGATTCGAGACATGGCCATGCCATCACATCCTCATCATTCGAGATGGAGCCGCTTGATCGACTCGACGATGACCATAGCGCTACGGCGATACGGATGCAACGCACGCGTAGGTGGGACGGTCGTTGAGGCCGGTGGTGTGGGCGTGTGCAGCAGGCGCTACGGACGCTACGGTTGGCCCATGACCCTGCCCCTGGACGACGACCCGCGGCCCCCCTACCTCCAGGCCGCCGAAGTGCTGCGGGCCGCCATCCTGAGCGGCGAGCTTCAGCCCGGTGAGCGTCTGCCGTCGGCGCGCGATCTCCAAGAGCGGTTCGGTGTCGCCAGCTCCACCGTCCAAAACGCCCTGCGCGTCCTGAGGCAGGAAGGGCTCGTCTACTCCGTCCTCGGCCGGGGCAGCTACGTCAGCCTGCCCCTCGACCAACAGGACACCGAAGAAAAGGACGGCGACGAAGGCGCGGCAGGAGACGGTCCCTTCCCTCCTGGGTGGCGTTCGGCCCGTGCAGAGGACAACCGCCCCCCCTTCGTCCGGACCGCGGACACCCTGCGCGAAGAGATCAAGGAAGGACTCTTCCCCCCGGGCAGCAAGCTGCCCTCCGCTCGTGAGTTGCAAGAGCGGTTCACCATCGCCAACTCCACTGCGCAGAACGCCCTTCGTCTTCTCAAGAGCGAGGGGCTGATCTACGCCGTCAAGGGACGCGGTGTCTTCGTCCGCACCGCCCCGACACCCGGTAAGAACTACAGCTCCAAGGTCGTCCAGCACCTCCAGCGCGAGGAGGTCGAACGCCAGGCCCGTAGGACCGCCGGCGAATTCGCGCACCTCTCCGACGCCGAGCTCAAAGCGCTTGCCAACCAAATCCATGACGAGCTCAACCAGACCCGCACGGCCTACCAAGCAGCGGTCGAGAAAGGCCGGAAGATCACCCGCGAACTGGCCCGCCGTGGCCAACTCGCGCCACCGCTCCACGACGATCCCGCAGCCGCCCGCAAGGAACTCGAAGACAGACTCGCCGACGCGAAGAAGCGCCGCCAGCAGGGCCCCTGACGGACAGGCTGACCGCTCGGCCAGTGGGTGAGCTGTTCAGAGTTTCTTTACTTGATCAAGGGCGTCCCGCTGACGCGGGCCGCCGCGCGCCGGCGGTCGGTGACCGCCGCCCGCTCCTGTCTACCGCCCCGCTGGCGACGGCCGCCGACCGCTCGGCGCGCAGAGCCGGGAGCATAGGCGGACTGCCAACCGAGAGCCCCGCTGTCCGACCACTCGGCAGCAGACCGGCCGGGCACCCGAGAGGCCGTCCGGCAAGCTAGTACCGTGCGGCGTCGGTATCCCGGCGGTGCTGCCGTCCGGAACGCCGGCCGTGGTGCCTGGCTGGGGCCGTGACGATGGAGATAACTGGGCTGATGCCGGTGCGGGGTTGAGCGAGACACACGTGACGGGTGATCGGGCGGCGCGCCCGCCGTCGTGGCTGACTTTCTAGGGCTGAGGCCAGAACCGCACGGTCATGCACGGCGCGCACGTGAAGGCCCGTCCCTGCCGAGGCTGACGAGGACGGGGGAGCCTCAATCAGTTGCGCCCGGCAGGGACGGGAGTCGGGTGGGTCAGCGCGGTGCGGTGCCCGGGTGAGCGGGGCAGGTCAGGTCTGCCGCCAGGCCCGCCAGGGCCGGGTGATGATCTCCCGGTAGGTGTGGTGGGACGGGTTCTGGCCGCAGTGCCGCAGCACCCAGTCCTGCGGTTCGGCGAAGTCTTCGCTTGTCGGGGACGTGTCACCGTCCACGGCGCACTGCATCGCGTACAGGACCGGCTCGGCGTCCGGCTCGCGGTCAGGCTGGAGAGTCCAGCTCTCGTAACGGAGGACCGAGCGAGGGGTCACCGTCCCCACCTCCGGTTGGCCACGGCCACCTTGGCACTCAACTCCTCGGCCGTGGTCGGCGGACGCACGTCCTCGGGCGGCACGTCCCACTCCCGGCCACCGCGCGGTGGCCGAAGCTGCACGTACGGCCCGACATGTCCCATCACCACGCCCACCTCGCCGTTCCGCCGGTCGACCACCAGGGCGCCGGCATCGGGCGAGACGGTGTGCCCGTCGGCATCAGGGGTCGGGGCTGTCATCGTGACCACCCCGGCGAGGCGGTGCGTGACCGGGCGTCCAGTCGCGGGGCGGGAACACGTGGGGTGGCGCTCATTCGCACGGTGACGCTCCTCGGTGGCGTTGATGCGTGCCCCTGGGCCTGTTGGTGCCGCAGGGGCGGCATCGATCCTCACGTCGGTCACCGGGACGAAGGAACCTCCGCCAAACCCCACTTCGGGACGTCCTGCACCGTGTAGAACGTCCCTGGTGCCGTCCTGAGACGAGGGGGAGACTCGTGCCGAACGAGAGACTACGAGCCGTCATGGCGGCGGGAGGCTGGACGTACGCCGCACTCGCTCAGCAGGTTGAGGTCGACCCCAAGTCGGTCGAGCGCTGGGTGAACCTCGGGCGTATCCCACGTCGTGCCACCGCCCTTCAGGCGGCCAAGGCCCTGGGAGAAGACGTGCACGCACTCTGGCCGGCCCTGCGCCAAGCCCGTCCCGCCCGCGCCATCAGCCCCGAACTAGTGGCGCTCTACGAGCAGCGGGCCGACATCCCCGTCTCGGCGTTCACCGACCTGATGGCCCAGGCCCGGGAACGGATCGACATCCTCGTCTACGCGGCCGTCTTCCTCCACGAGGCGTACCCGCGGCTGAACGAACTCCTCACCGAGCGCGCCGCCGAAGGCTGCACCGTCCGCGTCGCGATCGGGGACCCCGACAGCGACAATGTCCAAGCCCGTGGTCAGGAGGAGCGGTTCGGCCACGGCATCGAATCCCGCTGTCGCCTCGCCCTCATGCACTACAGGCCACTCGCCGGCACCCCCGGCATCGAAGTCCGCACCCACGAAACCACGCTCTACAACTCCCTCTACCGCGCCGACGACCAGCAACTCGTCAACGCCCACGTCTGGGGCGTCAACGCCTACGCCGCCCCCGTATGGCATCTTCGCCGACACGAGACAGGCGGCATGTTCGATACCTACGCCGAGAGCTTCGACGCGGTGTGGGCGACGGCAACCCCCGTACGAGAGGAAGGCTGACCGTGGCCCGCACCGAGTACTACGACGACCCGAACGCGCCCAAGCCGAACAGCATGGTCGTCGCCGCCTCCGCCGTCGTCACCGACGACCACGGCCGCATCCTCCTCCAGCGCCGCCGCGACAACGACCTATGGGCCCTGCCCGGCGGAGGCATGGACCTCACCGACTCCCTGCCAGGCACGGCCGTCCGCGAAGTCAAGGAAGAGACCGGCCTCGACGTCGAGATCACCGGCCTGGTCGGCACCTACACCGACCCGAAACACATCATCGCATACACCGACGGCGAGGTCCGCCGCCAGTTCAACGTCTGCTTCACCGCCCGCATCACCGGCGGCCAACTGGGGATCTCCGACGAATCCACCGAACTCCGGTTCGTGCCGCCCGAAGAGATCGAGCAGCTGCCGATGCACCACACCCAACGACTCAGGCTCCAGCACTTCCTGGAACACCGCGAGAAGCCGTACCTGGGCTGAACCGCCTGACGGCAGTAGCGACGGCAACAACCCCGCACAACCACGGACATCCACGCACGTCACCGGACCAGCAAACCGTACTTGACCTGCGAAAAAGCAGGTCGAAGGCTTCGCGTAGCACACGTACTATGTACTGGCGGGCGAGACGCCGATTCTCGTTCACAATGCGTCGTGCGGTGAGGTCGTAGAGAATTTCGGTAGCATAAATTCTGCTAGAAATGCTGCACGGAGCTCTGCTGGCCTTGGGGATGATGCGGTGCCGTTTGTGCAAGAGATCGGTCCGCACAAGGGGCGTGTGACAGGAATGCAGAGCCCGGATGGAATGAGGGGGTGGCGCATCGACTATGACCCCAAGGACCCCAAGAAGGGGTTCCACATCAACTGGTGGGTAAGGGATAGTGGAAAGCGGTCGGCAGGCGGTTGGAGGTCTGGTGCTAACGTGGTCACCGGAGGCACCGAAGATGACTATCTGGCACTGCTCAGCCATTTCCCGCATACGTAATCGAATGGACGGAATGCGGTGAGAACTCAGGCACCACACATCCAGGAATGGATGGGCGTACACGAATCCTTGCTGGTGGACCGCGCGGTCTCGACGGAGTTTGAGTGCTATCTGGAGAGCCGACCCTGGAATCCGAGTCGGCTCGACTGGAGCCTCATTGAACACGTAGAGTTCGAAATGATTGAGGGTTGGGAGGCTGGCGTTGTGGATTTTTCCTACGCGACGCCACTTGGTCGGCATTCTCACCTAATGTTCATGTATAGCGGATCTGAACCATCTCTCATTACGCGGATGAGTGACGGGCTACGAGATGTCGATTTGATCTATTCGGCCAGTGCGGGCGCGCGATATTTCTGTGGAGTCGATATGGCTTCGGGAATCCCTGTGCCTATCTTCGAGGATTTCGCGGAGTTCGACGGATTTTCCACAGTCTCTTTCCGAATGTGAAAGTTGACGCACCTGGCAAGTGCCTCAATGAGCTTCTTGAGCGTTGCCGCTCCAGAGTGAGGACGGCCTTGGCGATTGACGTCATGGGGTTGGGGCTGCACCGCGATCGGCGGAAGATCCGCCAGGACTTCAGCCGTGCGATGCCGCGTTCGACGGGTGCCCGTGCTGCGGCCAGGGCGCGGTTGAGGGTCTTCTCGGTGGGGGTGAGTTCCTGCAGGGGCCTGCGTTTGATGCCGGCGGTCAGCCAGGGGCCGGCGCCCTGGTAGGCGAGGTCGGCCAGGATGGACACCCCTTGGCGTTTGCAGATACGGATGATCCGGTGGGTGCGGGCCGCGGTCAGGTCTTGGGCTCGACCCGGCAGTGCGGGTGAGATCCGCAGCAGCCGGCCTTCCGGGTCGGTGATGACCTGGACGTTCACGCCGTGTCGGCGGTGCCTGGCCGAGTAGTCGGCCCGTCCGTCGCCGACCCGGTCGCACTCCGCGAGGGTGCCGTCGAGCAGGACGAACTCGGGATCTGTCTCGCGCAGGACCTTCAGCAGGCCCGGCGCCCGTTCGGCGAGCAGAGCGATGACCGTGCGGGCGTAGGTGTGGGCGGTGGACTCGCTGATCCCGAACCCGACAGCGATCTTCGCCAGGGTGATGTGTTCGCGCAGATAGATCAGCGCC
This sequence comes from Streptomyces sp. NPDC004031, assembly GCF_053604375.1. Lineage (NCBI taxonomy): Bacteria > Bacillati > Actinomycetota > Actinomycetes > Kitasatosporales > Streptomycetaceae > Streptomyces > Streptomyces sp. NPDC004031. The sequence goes on from NZ_JBSGHL010000024.1 coordinate 103,974, forward strand.
ACCATCGCGCGCTGCGACGGGCGGAGCTTGCATCGCCGGTCACCCTCGTGGGTGACGATCAGCATGGTCACCCACTCCACGAGCGCATGAGGCAGGTCGCGTGCGGCAGGGCAGACAACCAACGAGGCCCCCGGGCAGCGTGATTGAGACGTCAGACATCTCGATCAACCGCCCGGGGGCCTCGCCCGTTGCGGCTCACGGCCATCACCCGATTGGTGGCCACCTCGAAGAAGCTCAGTGAGGTAGGGCCCCTTCTCAGTCTAGGGCGGAGCTGTCCGCCGCCATCCACCGTGCGACGATTGCGAGCGCGTGGGATGCGGCCCCGCCGCGCGAGGCGGCGTGCTTCTTCGCGCGCTGAGGCTCAGAGGTCGTTGAAGTAGACATGGTTGGTCTCATCCACTTGGTTCGGCCCCCGCCAGATGTCGACGTAGATGTCCGTGTTTTCCGGAAGGTCCGCTCCCGGCACGGTGGCGTTGACCTCGATGCAGTGGTTCACGCCACCCCCGGCGGTCAACACGTAATGCCCCGAGCTCCAGAAGACAAGTGCTCGGGGAGTGGCCCCGTCGGCTGCCGTGTCGCAGAGGCGGACGGTGTCGCCATGCTCGTGGATGTAGATCGTGCCGCCATGAGCGGAGTCTGAGGTGGTCCAGATGTGGTCCCAGCTGTCGGCGTTGGGTTGCGCAGATGCGGCCGAGGCCGACGTGGCGCTGGCGAGTGTCCCTCCGGCGAGTAGCACCGTACCAACGAGAGCTGCGAGCTTCCTCCGCATGCTTGATCCTCCCCCTGCTCGCCCGGAATTTCCGGCGAGCCACCGCCCGCTCCGGCGCGGGCGGACACAACAGGCAGCCGGGGCGTTGCCCATCCCGATCCAAAGGTGCGGAACTCCCCCTCCGCGCCTCTGCGACTGCCTGCGACAACAACCACTATGAGATGCGGCCAGGAGGGTCACAGCCCCGAAACCGGTCACGGTGCCCACAACGCCCTGGCGTGCGCCTTCACCAAACGACACAACCGGCCTGACATCGCACTTCGCCTCCCGCCCCCCCTGCCGCGGCCCCACATCATGCCCTGGGCCACTACGGCGCCGCCTGCCTCTACCCCGGCCCGTGACCAGGGCGGGACGCACAGGGCGACATCTGGGCCCGCCGTATCCGGAACGGCTCAAATGCCTCAGTTGGCGCAATTACGCCACTCTCGCCACACCTGCTCACGCAGAACCGCCCGCCCGGCAGCGCGACGTGGGTGAGTAATCGGCACGGCATGACGTCGGCAGCAGCCTCGCGCGTTGCACGAGGATCAACTGCCGCTGCCCCCGGCGGCAGGTCACCTGGCCAACACGCGGCGGGCACAGGGCTCGCATTGAACGTTTTCAGCGTGGCACCTGATCGGGTGACGGGGTGGTGTGGGGCCGCGGAGTGCGCAACGGCCAGGGCTCCCGTGGCGTTGAGTGAGGTGTTCGACGTCTCAGCTCAGCAGGGCAGGAGCCCTGTTGGTTCCGTATCCTGCTGCACTCGACCTGCCTCATGACCTGGTCGAGTGGGTCACCATGCTCATCGTCACCCGTGAGGGTGACCGGCGGTGCAAACTGCCGCCGCACCGCCGCACCGCCGCACCGCCGCACCGCCGCACCGCCGCACCGCCGCACCGCCGCACCGCCGCACCGCCGCACCGCCGCACCGCCGCACCGCCGTGCGCTGGTCGCACTCGTGTACCTGCGTCGCCACGACACGCTTGCCCGTATCGCCGCGGCCTTCGGGATATCCGTCGGCACCGCCCACACCTGCGTCACCGCGGTCACCGGTCTGCTCGCCGAGCGAGCGCCGGGCCTGCTGAAGACGCTGCGCGAGCACGACCCGGACTTCGTCCTGCTGGACGGCACGCTCGCAGAGTGCGACCGCGTCGGCGACGGCAGGGCCGACTACTCCTCGAAGCACAAGCGGCACGGGGTGAACGTGCAGGTCGTCACCGACCCGACCGGCGAGATCTTGTGGCTGTCGCCGGCGCTGCCGGGCCGGACCCACGACCTGACGGCCGCCCGGACCCACAAGATCCTCCGAATCTGCGGCCGCCAGGGCGTCCCGATCCTCGCCGACATGGCCTACATCGGTGCCGGGGACTGGGTCACCACCGCCAAACTCCGGCCGCCGGGCGGTGAACTCACCCTCACCGAGCGGACCAAGAACCGGGCTCTTTCCGCGGCCCGGGGCACCTGTCGAACGAGGCATGGGCCGGCTGAAGTCCTGGCGGATCTTCCGCCGATCACGCATCAGCCCCAACCGCATGAGCGTCATCACCAAAGCCGTCCTCACCCTGGAGAGACAACGCTGAAAACGCTCAATGTCGGATATTGACCCACTTGACCCCCGCGTGCTCCAGTCAGCAAGACCCCACCGGGCAGGACTACGCTGGTCAAGTACCGTGGCCGCCGCCCTCCGGGTCGGCGGAGGATCGCAACACCACCCCGGCCGCGCCGTGCCGGGTGTCCCGCATTGGTCTCTGCCCTGCGGGGCGGCGGCTTGCAACGCCGCTGTGGTTCTGAAGATCGCGGATCTTCCCCAACGTGGCCGCCGCCCGGCTGTGTGCCGCGCGTGTGGATAGGGCCACCTTCAACGCCCACATCTCGAGAGCGGTGGCCAGCCCTACCGACTCCAAAAGATTCAGAAGGCGCGCGCCAGCGCAAGAAATGGGGCTCATCGGCTGGCAGTCCGCACATTCGACACCTGACCCGCAGGCCGGAGATGATCGGCGCATGACGGCGCTGGACGGAACTCTCAAAACGATCACAGACTGGTTTGACCAGGTCGCATACTCAGGGCTGATTCTTCCCAGCGGGTGGTTCGGCCGGCCCTACGACAACCAACATTGGCTGACTTGGGCACGCGCGCGCCGCAGCAGGCTGCTGCTTGAACTCGATGAGCAGCTGCTGCTCGTCCTGACCGCGCCAGGCTTGCCAGAGGCGAAGGGCGCAAACCTGACCGTGACGTTCGCGCAGTTGGTGTTCGACTGGCAGGGCTACGGCGACCTCGAGCCGCACGCCGAGGTCTTCCACAGCGCCGAAATCCATTTCGTCGGCCCACCGATGCCGACAACATGATGACCGTGACGGGCAGGTGCCGGAGGAGCGGTCGTCCCGGGCAATCCTAATCTTCCCCACATCCGACTGAGGCCGACGACTCCGTAGGGAGCATCAACCTCTGCCATGCTCGCCCGACGGGCAGGAGCCTTTGCCTTTCTAGCTCTTCGCAAGTTCTGGCCAGGCTGATTCTCGGGCCCCCGAAGCAATTCCATGTGCTCTTTCTGCGGTGCACCGGCGATTCGCAAGGGGTCTCTAGAACGAGCGGTGTAACTGGGGTTGTTGGAGTTACGGGCGTGCTGCTGAGCCACTCCTGCTGGCAATGAACTCAGTCGTCGCAAGTCAGGGCGTCGTTGGCTAAGACGGTGTCTCGATTGGAGACCGCTCGTTGTTCGGGGCATGGACTCGTTGTGCGCCTGGTGCCGGACGGGCTGTGGGAGATCTTCCAGAACGTGGCGCCGGAGCCGCCGGTGCGCGCTCAAGGCGGGGGCCGCCGGAGGTGTGATGATCGCGCGGTTTTGGCTGCGATCATCTTCGTGGCTACTTCGGGCTGTACCTGGCGGCAGGTGCCACCGGTCTTCGGGGCTTCCTGGCAGACGGTTCACCGTCGCTTTACAGACTGGTCCGCGGCCCGGGTCTGGGCCAAGCTGCACCGCGTAGTCCTCGATCGGCTCGGCGCGAACGGCGAGCTGGACTGGTCGCGGTGCGCGATCGACTCGGCCAGCGTCCGAGCGGTCAAAGGGGGCCCCTGACCGGACCGAATCCGACTGATCGCGGCAAGCTCGGATCGAAGATGCATGTCATCTGTGACCGCAACGGGCTGCCGATCTCGGTGGGTGTCTCCGGCGCAAACCTCCACGACAGCCAGGCCCTGATCCCACTGATGCGCGGCATCCCACCCATCCGCTCTCGGTACGGACCCCGGTGCCGCCGCCCGGCCAAACTCCACGCGGACAAAGGCTACGACTTCGACCACCTGCGCGGATGGCTGCGCCGACGGCAGATCGTCCCACGCATAGCCCGCCGTGGCATCGAATCGTCCGGCCGCCTGGGCCGGCACCGCTGGGTGGTCGAACGCACGATGTCCTGGCTGAACGGCTGCCGCCGCCTGCACCGACGCTACGAACGCAAGGCCGAGCACTTCCTCGCCTTCGTGGGCTTGGCCAGTGTCCTGATCTGCTATCGACGCCTCAACCGATCAAGACATCCTTGGGGCCCTCACACCACGGCTAGTGCTCTGACCGGGAAGGTTCGCCGAGGCGATCACTGTGCGGATAGCGAGGTCCCCCATAGGATCTTGGGCTCAGGCACGGACAGGAGGCC
>NZ_JBSGHL010000025.1:0-107654 GCF_053604375.1 Streptomyces sp. NPDC004031
CCACCGGGGTGCCCGTCCGCAGCTCCACACCCGCCTCCTCGGACCCGGCCCCCTGCCGCGCCCCCGGAACCGCCCCCGGCCGCGCCCCCCTGCCGCACCCCCCGCCGCGCCTTCGGGACCGCCCGGAATCCGGCGCCGGAGTCCGGCACCCCCTCCTCTGTCGGATCCGCGTGGCACGATGACGCAGGTGAGCCGACCGCTGCTCTACCTCGACGTCGACGGCCCCCTCAACCCGTACGCCGCACAGCCCGAACGCCGCCCGGACGGCTACACCACCCTCCGGGTCACGCTCGACCCCGACCGGTCCGGTCCGTCCGGTCCGTCCGCCCTCGCCGGGCGCACGCTGCGCGTCTGGCTCGCCCCCTGGCACGGCCCGGCCCTGCTCGGCCTCGACTACGAACTGTGCTGGGCCACCACGTGGACGGCCGACGCCAACCGGTGGATCGCCCCGGTCCTGGGCCTGCCCGAGCTGCCGTACGTCGACTTCGGCGACGCCCTGCTGGCAGAACGCCCCGACGGCGTCCACTGGAAGACGGCCGCGCTCGTCGAGCACGCCGCCGGCCGCCCCTTCGCCTGGGTCGACGACGAGCAGAGCGCCCTGGACGGGGAGTACGTCGCCGCGCACCACCCGGGGCCCGCGCTGCTCCACCACGTGAACCCGCGCGTCGGGCTGCTCCCCGAGGACTTCCGGACGCTGGCGCGATGGGCGGCGGGCATACCGGACGAGGAGCGCTGACGCCTCCTCAGCCGGCCGGCTGCCGCTCCGCGAGAGCCTCCCGCAGCCGGCGGTCCAGGTCCGAGCCCGGCGGGGTCAGGTAGGACACCACCGTCCTGTCGTCGTTCGCGATGTGCATCTTGGCGTACTCGAACGTGACCCGGCCGAGCACCGGATGGTCGAGGGTGCGCGGCTGCGGGACGTACGGGGTCAGGTCCTTGCGCCGCCACAGCCGGCCGAAGTCGGCGCTGGCCCGCTCCAGGTCGCGCAGCAGGGCGACGACGTCCGGGTCCAGGATGTGCTCGCCGACCTGGGCGCGGAAGAGGCCGAGGGTGTGGGCCGCCTCCTCCTCCCAGTCCAGGGACATGGCGCGCGCCTCGGGAGAGGTGAAGTGGAGCCACAGGATGTTGCGCCGCTCGGCGGGCAGGGCGGCGAGGTCGCCGAGCAGCAGCTCGCAGCCGGCGTTCCAGGCGAGGACGTCGAAACGGCGGTTGACGACGAAGGAGGGGTTCGGGTCCAGGTGCGCGAGCAGCAGCTCGTACGGCCGGGGTATCCCGGAGGGCGCGGGCGGTCCGGCGGGCCGGTCGGCGGGCGGCATCTCGCCGGCGAGGCGGTAGAGGTGGTCGCGCTCCGCCGTGTCGAGCCCGAGCGCGGGGACGAGGCTGCCCAGCACCTGGCGGGAGACCTTGATCTCGCGGCCCTGCTCCAACCACGTGTACCAGGTGATGCTCAGGCCCGCGAGGGTCGCGACCTCCTCCCGCCGCAGCCCCGGCGTGCGCCGCTGCCCGTAGACCCGCAACCCCGCGTCCTCCGGCTTGCGCCGCTCCCGCCGGCTCCTGATGAACTCCGCGAGCTCGCGCCGCCGTTCGAGATCCCCCACCGCTCCCCCTCCGCGCCTCGCACGGCCCTCCGCGTGGCTGCCGTCGCCCCAGCCTAGGCGTGTGCGGCGGCCCGCCTGCGGGAGAATGACGGACGATGACCGACCTCACGCCCCTCCCCACCCCCGAGGACATCCGCCGACTCCACGAGCGGTACGCCCCCTCGCCGCAGGCCTTCGACGCCGTGCACGGCCACTGCGTCATCGTCTGGCGCATCGCCGAACAGCTCCTGGACGCCCTCGCCGCCCACGGCACGCCTGCCCCCGTCGATCGCGACCTCGTCCGCGCGGGCTGCCTCGTCCACGACATCGGCGTGTACCGCCTCTACGGCGCCGGCGCCGACGGCGGCTTCGACGGCGCCCACTACATCCGCCACGGCCTCCTCGGCCACGAGATCCTCGCCGCCGAGGGACTCCCCGAGGCCCTGTGCCGCTTCTGCTCCCACCACACCGGCGTGGGCCTGACGAAGGACGACATCACCCGCCAGAACCTCCCGCTCCCGCCCGCCGACTACCTGGCGGAGACCCCGGAGGAACGGCTCGTGATGTACGCCGACAAGTTCCACAGCAAGAGCACACCCCCCAAGTTCCTGACGCCCGCCGCCTACACCGCCGCGGTCCGCCGCTTCGGCGAGGCCAAGGCCGACGCCTTCACCCACCTCCGCCACGCCTTCGGCGACCCCGACGTCCGGGCCCTCTCCACCGCCCACGGCCACCGCCTCGTGGACGCTCCCTGACGCGACCGGGGCCGCACCGCCCTCCCCGGCCCGCCGGAAGGTCAGCTCCCCGCGGGTTCGCCGGACCCGGCCCCGGCCTCGTAGGCGGTGAGGACGAGCCTCCCGCCCTCACCGGCCACGACGTCGACGTACAGCTCGCTCTCCTCGTCGAAGCGCAGCGTGAAGACGGGATCGAACTCCATCAGGAGGTCGAACCCCTCCTAATACTCCCCGACCAGGGGCGGCTCCGGGGTGGCCTCACAGCTCCACCCGTCCTCACCCGCACTCACCACGACCCGCACCGGAATCCCGGCCAGACACGTCGACCGGTTGGCCCACCACTCCAGCGTCGCAAGACCCTCGTATCTGTCCACCCCCACATCCCATCACCCCCCCGCCGCCCGGCTCAACGCCGCCAACGGCGCCGCCCCGACGAGGTGGACCGCACACCGCCGAACCCGGCCAGGTGCATGGCGACGAAGAACGCCCCGGCGATCAGCAGGCTGAACGGCGTGAACGCCGCGTCGGTGTGCGTGCTGGTGACATTGAGCAGATAAGCGATGGCGAGAATGACGGCCCCCACGGCTGCCAGCATCGTGTGCCTCCTTGGCAATGAACAGTCAGCGCCGGCGATACGCCGACCCTGACTCGGCCGACCGGACGCCCTTGCCCATCCGGTGCCCCCAAACGACTGTTTGAATCCGCCCCAAGCCCCCGGCGGCGAGCCGCCCGCCCCCGGCATGCTGACCCACGTGAGCAACGACGCGGACCTGCATCCCGGCCCCATACCCGGCTACCACGACGGCCCGTTCGGGCGGCGGCCCGAGCTGCTGGACGAGAGGTTGTTCTGGATGGGGCACCTCTACTCGTGGGGGAACGGTGCACCGGGCCAGACGTTCTTCGGCCCGGGGTACGCCTGGGCGGACCACCGGGCCTATTGGCAGCATGTTTGGCAGCGGGCCGACTGGCCGGTCCTCACCGTTCCGCTCGCCGCGGGACACCGCCTCCATGTGGTCTACCGAACCGTCCCCGAGGATGGAGGTGTCGACTACGTGATGCACCATCCCGGCTGGACCAGGGGCGAACTGCTCGCCCGAGACGACGGGCACTTCATGGGGCCGGGCCTGTCCTGGCCGGACCTGGTCACAGCGGTGGACAACGGCCTGCCCGGAGGCACCACCACCGACCCCCACACCCGCCTGCTGCTCCTCCTCCCCGCCTTCGGCGACGCGGCCGCACCACGAGAGGCAGTCGGCCGACTCGCCGCCGCCCTCCACGCGCGCCTGGGCACGGAGGACGCCGAGCAGCTCGCCGAGGCCATGCTCGACAGCCAGGGTCTGACCGGTCCGGTGCGCTGGACGACAGCCGAGGACGGCACGCGGGTCAACGACGGCAGGTACTCGTACCGCAACCCGGCCAACGCCTTCGCCCTCCCGCCCGACCGCTCGGCTCGGGTAAGCGCCGCCCTGGCACCGCGCGAAGCCCCTGGGGCGTGACCGCGGCAGAACCGTCCGACCACCCCCGTTCGGGGGGCTCCGCCGACCGTCGCCCCGCACACGACGAAGGGCCCCTGAGCAGCGCAAACGCTGGTCAGAGGCCCTTCAACCATGTGGCGGCACGTGGATTCGAACCACGGTAGGCTAAGCCGACGGATTTACAGTCCGCTCCCATTGGCCACTCGGGCATACCGCCATGGGATGCCGCCCCGGACCGGGGCCGCGCGGTGCGCGGGGTCCTTGGCGACGGGGTAAACGATACCTGATGGATGGGGGTGGTTCGCCACCGGGTTGATCAGGGGATCGGGTCGGTGCGGGGGGTGGGGGGCGGTGGCTAGGCTGGTCGCGGACGGTTCGGGGAACGGGCCGTGGACGTGATCGCTGATGGAACACAGTCAAGGAGCCCACTGAAGATGGCCGACTCCAGTTTCGACATCGTCTCGAAGGTCGAGCGGCAGGAGGTCGACAACGCCCTCAACCAGACCGCCAAGGAGATCTCGCAGCGCTACGACTTCAAGAACGTCGGGGCGTCGATCGCGTGGTCGGGCGAGAAGATCCTCATGGAGGCCAACTCCGAGGAGCGCGTCAAGGCGATCCTGGACGTCTTCGAGACCAAGCTGGTCAAGCGGGGGATCTCGCTCAAGGCGCTGGACGCGGGTGAGCCGCAGCTGTCCGGCAAGGAGTACAAGATCTTCGCCTCCATCGAGGAGGGGATCTCGCAGGACAACGCCAAGAAGGTCGCGAAGATCATCCGGGACGAGGGTCCCAAGGGTGTCAAGGCCCAGGTGCAGGGTGACGAGCTGCGGGTCAGCTCGAAGAGCCGGGACGACCTGCAGGCCGTGCAGGCGCTGCTCAAGGGCAAGGACCTGGACTTCGCGCTGCAGTTCGTGAACTACCGCTAGTTCGCCGCTCTAGCGAGTAGCCGGGGGGATCTCGCCCCCCGGCTCCCTCAGAACCTGCTTGATCGCCTCCGGCCACGGCTCCCATCATCCAGCCGTTCAGTGCGGGATACCGTGCACCGTCTTCTGGCCGCTGATCGCCCGACGAGTGCCGCCGACTCCTCTTCAGCCCTTTGATCCCCTTGTTCTCTTCCGCGTCCCACCGGCGCGCCCCGCCAGTTTCTCGCGCTCGGGCACGCTCAGCGTTCCGTCCCCGCCGGCCTTCCCCGCTCGCGACACCCACGTGCTCGGGGTCACCTCGTCGGTCCCGAATTCCTTGGCGACCCGCCCGATCGTCTGGCCGGTCTCGGCGATGATTCGCCCCCGCGGAACTCCGCGTCGAACTTCCGTCTCTTCTCCGTCAGGACTCCTGACTTCCCTTCGGTCATAGCCTCAAAACTTTGAAGGGAAGGACAGGCGGAGGAGTGTCCGTTGCGGGGCTTCCTTCAGAGCTCTGCCCTGTTGGCTTCCCTGGCCCATTTAAGCCATGGCTGAGGCGCGTCAACTGCGATCTCATCTCCAAGGGATTCGCGCAGCAGCGCTCGGAAGAGCGCCTTCTTTTCCTCCATGTCGAGAGAAAAGCGTCGACAGGCGCCCAAGTAGATGCCTGCGATGGACTCCCAGATATCAATCTCGGAATCACGCTCACTGACAATATCGCGACGGAAGTCCGTCACCATCTCCTGCCAGTCTTGCGGGAATACCTCGAACAAGGCCTCACGGATCAGGTAAAGCCGCCTGATCTGACTGGAAAATAGAGGCGGACCCGGAGGCGACGGAACCAACTCGGAGGGGGCCGCGTGAATGGTTTCCAGTGCGGCCCTGCGCTTAAGCTCACGGAAAACCTCTGGCCTCACGACTTCCAGGACCGCAAATGCGGCGGTCCGTGCGGAACCATTGGCCTGAACAGCGAACTTGTCCGCCAGATGCGGGCTAAAGCTGATGATGTCTTCGCGATCGACGTCAAGCCAGACAGGCAGGATACGCTTAGAGCCATCTCCCTCCAGCGCAACGAGGCTGCGGTACTCGTACTCGGTCCACGGCTTCTTGAGGAATGCAGGGCTGAGTACAACCAGCCCGTACTTCGCATCGCGCAGCCCGCGATCGATCGAGGCAGACAGGCTGTCACCGATGCGCAGGGAGTGCTCGTCGTACCAGATCGCGAGACCGAGCTCGCGCAACATACCGGCGAGCGGTCGAACAAATGCCTCTTTGTCCTCAGAGGCGTGGGAGATGAAGAGATCGTACGCCGCGCCACCCATGGGGTCCCCTCCCTCGACAATGACACTAATCGTCAGAGTGACACTAAGTGTACATCAGGCGTCGGCCCGGCACAGTACGATGCCGACACCTGGGCTAGCCGCTCAGATCTCACGCATGGAGGTGGGGCCCGATGGCCAGCGGCAGCTACGACCTCTTCGTTTGCTACTCCTCGGCCGACCGGCTGCAAGTCGTACGGATTGCCGAGCTGATGCGGCGGCAGGGCCTCCGCGTGTGGCTGGACGACTGGGAGCTGAAACCCGGCGACTCGATCATCAAACATGTCGAAAGCGGAATTCAGCGCTCCCGATTCATGCTGGCGATCGTTTCAGAGAACTCAATGAAGTCGCATTGGGTACAACACGAGTTGTCCGCCAGCCTGTTCATCGAGGCCAGCCGAGGCTCAGTCGAGGTCATTGCCGCAGTCGTGGGTGGCGCGGGCTTCGAAGACCTCCCCCAGGAACTGCGCCGGAAACATTGCCTCGACATGAGGAGCGCTTCTGGCGAGGCCGAGTCCGTATCGAGGCTGGTAGACCTCATTCGGCCCGAGTTGCGCAAGGCCAGGGAGCTAAAGGAGAGTTTGAGGAACCCTCAGGACAATGATGCCGAGACGATTTCCCTCTTGAGTCGCCACTCCAGTGAATACGGTGACCAATCGATTCAGATCGCAGCCCTTCGCGGACTCTCCAAGCTGTCCGGAAATGCCGCCGTTCTGGAGATCGCCAGGCGCTCCCTGGACACCTTCGGCATGAAGGTAATCGAGACAACCCTGCAGATCCTAGGCAAGCGTGCCGACGACGGGGGCCTATTTGCCCTCGCCGGCTCACTCCTGAGGGATTATAGATTCTTCGACAAAAAAATCTCGGTCATGGAGAAGGCGATCGGCGGCGAACTCTCCCCAAAACTCGTTTGGGGCGCTTCAGCCAGAGGGTTCGACGCCGCAGTCACAGGTAGGGCGGAGGAGCTGCAACGGCAGCACAGCGTGCTCTCAGTCCTCATCGAATCTGAGATCGCCGACATCAGGCACGGCGCAGTGATTGCCCTGTCGACTGCACGAATTCACCCCTGGATGACCTCGATGGTTACCTTGCCGGATAATACCAAGCGACTAGAATCCGAGAAGTATGCAAGCGTCCGTCTTCCTGGTTTCTTGGGGATCCTGGACGAAAACTCGCGATCGAAATTCGCCCTCCCGATCTGATGATGCGAGCGAAGGGGTGTATGGCGAAGCATGCCAAGCTACGGAGATCGCGTACGGTGCCGAAGAGTGGTGCATGCCTCCATGGCCCTGCCACAGGCCAGCCCACGCCACCCGGCAGGAGTACGAGCGACTCCGGAGCCGCCTGGCCAGAACCAGCAGCGCCAGGGCACTCTCAGGGCACTCGGCTGGCGAAAGTGACGCTGACCTGCGAAAACAAGTCGGGCAAGTTCTCGCAGGCCAACGTCCCAACAACAAGGTTCCGCAGGTCAGGCCGACGCACTTGCAGTTCGTGAACTACCGCTAGGACGTGCCGGCAGGCGCCGGGTGAGCCCGGCGCCCCCGTTCGGCGGTGGGCGGCGCGCGGCTCAGGAGTCCTTCGCGGTGCGCCACTCGTGGTGGTATTCCTCGAAGATGCGGTGCAGGCCGTGGCCGATCTTGAGGTAGTCGAGGTCGTCGAGGTTGGCCAGCGAGGCGCGCACCGACCATTCGGGGCCGTCGAAGCCGCCGCCGTTGAGGAGGACGACTCCGGTCTGGGCGGCGAGCCGGAAGAGCGGGTCCACCGGTTCGTAGGTGGCGGTCAGGTAGTCCGCGAAGGGCTTGCCGTACACCCGCTCGGCCTCGGCGAGCAGGTCGAGTTCGACGTAGTACGCGGCCCGGTCCGGGTCCTGCGCGATCTTCATGCCGGCGCCCTCCACCAGCAGGTCGAGGCGGCGGTGGACGATGGTGCGCAGCTGCTTCTTGTAGGCCTGGCCCTCGGGGAGCATCGCGAAGAGCGAGAAGAGGGTCGTCATCGCCTGCTGCGGGGTGGACAGGCCCGCGGTGTGGTTGAGGGCGACCTGCCGGGAGTCGGCGACGAGCCGGTCGATGAAGCGCAGGCCGGGGACGTCCAGGGTGATGGAGCCGTAGCGGCGGGCGAGGCGGTCGCGTTCGGCGTCGGGGAGCGCGGCGATCATGTCGTCGATGACGTTGTCGTCGCTCAGCCCGATCACGCCGAGCCGCCAGCCGGTGGCGCCGTAGTGCTTGGAGTACGAGTAGACCAGCAGGGTGTTGCGGGGCAGGTCGGCGGCGAGTGAGCGGAAGCCCTCGACGAAGGTGCCGTAGACGTCGTCGGTGACCACGACCAGGTTCGGGTTCTGCTCGGCGACGATCGAGGTGATCTGGTCGGCGACCCGGCGGCTGAGCGCCAGCGAGGGCGGGTTGGACGGGTTGACGAGGCAAAGCAGCTTGATCGAGGGGTCGGCGAGCTTGGCGACCTCCGACTCCGGGTAGCGCCATTCGCGGACGCCTTTGCCCGCCATGAGGTCCGCGTTCACGTAGACGACGTCGAAGCCGTACGTGTCGAGCTGCGGGATCTCCAGGTACGGGGTGAAGACCGGCACCATGAGGGCGATCCGGTCGCCCTTGTGCAGGATGCCGTTCTGCACGAGGGAGTCGAAGACGTAGCACATGGCGGCGGTGCCGCCCTCGGTCGGGAAGAGCGAGAGGCCGGCGGACGGCAGTTCGCCGCCGTAGACCTCGCTGCGCAGGTAGGCGCGCACCACCTCTTCGGTGCCGGCCAGGGAGCGGTCCGGCACGGGGTAGTTGTCGCCGGTCACGGCGTCGGTCAGTTCGTGGAGGAAGTCCTCGCGGTCCAGGCCGAGTTCGCCGGTGGCGTGGTCGACGCAGTCGGCGAGCAGCAGGGTGCCGGGCAGTTCCGGGTGCTCGCGCAGCCAGCGGTCGAAGCGGGCGCCGACGCCGGGCTTCTCGGGCATGCCGCCGAGGTCGTCGCCGTGCCAGACGCGGCGCGACTCGGTGAGGGCGAAGTAGCCGAGCGCGTAGAAGGCCTCGCGGGGGCTGGTCGCGATCCAGTTGGGGTTGCCGCGCCCGGCGTTGAGCATCTGGACGGAGCTGGTGTCCTTGTGGCCGGGCTGGTCGCCCTGGGCCTGCTGGGCGATGTCGATGAAGACGTTCTTGAGCTCGAACGGGGAGAGCTGCGCGTACCGCTTGATCTCGTCACGGGTGAAGCTGCGTGCGGGCATCGGGGGCGGCCTTCCGTGGGTCGCGGGGCGGGACGGGGCGGGGCGGGGGACGGGGGGCCGGGTCAGGAGCCCAGGATGCCGACCAGGACGGGGCCGGTCAGCGGGAGCAGGAAGTTGGAGAGGGCGTAGGTGATCGTGTAGCCGAGCATCGGTACGGAGGAGTCGGCGACCTGGGTGACCGCGGTGATGGCCGGGGTCGAGCACTGCTGGCCGGCGATCGCGCCGATCAGCAGCGGCTTCTCGATCTTCAGCAGCTTCAGGCCGACGAACAGGGAGATCGTCGCGGGCACCAGCACCATGGCGACACCCGCGCAGGGCAGCAGGGCGCCGTACTTCTTGATCAGCGGCCAGGCCTGCGGGCCGGAGGTCAGTCCGGTGCAGGCGATGAAGACCGCGAGGCCCATGTCCTTGATGGTGGCCGCGGCCTGCGGCGGGAAGGCGCCGAAGGTCTGGGTGCGGGAGCGGAACCAGCCGAAGACCAGGCCGGAGACGAGGCAGCCGCCGCCGGTGCCGAGCGACAGCGGGGCCGAGCCGATCTTGATCTCGACCTGGCCGAGGAGCGAGCCGAGGGCGATGCCGAGGCCCAGGTAGATGAAGTCGGTGGTGTCGTTCTTGACGACCTGGCCGAGCTTGCCGACGAGTGTCTTCAGCCCGGAGCGCAGTCCGATGAGGCGCAGGACGTCGCCCTGGTGCACCACGGTCTCGCCGGAGGCGGGAATCGCGTTGCCGGCCCGGACGACCTCGGTGACGTAGACGCCGCTGCGGTAGAACTCGGGATTGTCCTGCTCCAGTTCGTCGATCGACTTGCCGTCGTTCTCCTTGCGGGTGACGGACACCTGCTCGGTGGCGAGCGGGGTGTCCATGCCAGGGACGGTGGGCACCTCGGGGCCGATCTGGTGGCCGACGTCGATGACGTCCTCGCGGCGGCCGACGAGCAGCAGGACGTCACCGGTGGCGGCGACGTAGTCGTCGGGGATCGGGGTGCTGACCTTGCCGTCCCGGCGCAGGGTCTCGACGCTGACCCGCTCGCTCAGCCCGCGCAGGTGGGTGAGGCTCTCGCCGGAGGACTGAGCCACCAGGTAGGTGCGGCCGACGACGCCGGGCAGGCCCTGCCGTTCGTCGGACTCCAGGTCGCCCTTGGCGCGGCTGCGCTGCCACAGCTTGCGGGAGGCGTCGGCGAGGTTGATCCGCATGATCATCGGCATGATCTGGCTGGCGTAGAGCACGATCGTGATCAGGCCGAAGAGGTAGCAGACGGTGTAGGCGGTCGCCACGTTGCCCTGGTAGTGGGTGACCTGGGCGGGTGTCAGGCCGGAGAGCTTGCCGATGGACTCGGTGGCGGTGCCGACGACCGCGGATTCGGTGGCCGCGCCCGCGAGGATGCCGGAGGCCGTGCCGACGTCGAGGTCGAACCACTTGGCCAGCAGCAGCGCGATGGCCAGGACGCACACCAGCTCGATCGCGCACAGCGCGAAGAAGCGCAGGCTCTTGCGGTTGAGGTTGCGGAAGAACTGGGGTCCGGCCATGTAGCCGAGCGCGAAGATGAACAGCGCGAAGAAGACCGTCTTGACGTCGTCGGCGACGGTCGCCTTGGTCCAGGCGCCGAAGAGCAGCGAGACGATGAGGGTGCCGCAGATGCCGCCCAGGGTGATGGGGCCGATCCGGCCCTTCCCGACGAGGTAGCCCAGCGACAGGCTGAGGAAAAGGACCAGTTCGGGATGGTCCTTGAAGACGCCCATGCCCGCTCAGCCCCCGGCCACGGGGGGTTCGGCCGCCGCCGGTGGCAGTTCGGCCACGGCCGGGAGCAGTTCGGCCGTCACCAGGACGGTGAAATATCGGTGCATGAGCCGAAAATAGGTGCATAACGGAAAGCGCGGGCGTACGGCACGCCGAACGTGCCGTACGCCCGCGCCTCCGCCGTTCCGCGGCTACGGGGCCGCCGCTACTGCGCCTGGAGCTCGCGGACGACCTTCAGCGCGTCGTCGATGTGCCCGCCGATGTTCGTCATCGACGAGAACGTGTGCCGGATGACGCCCTCCTTGTCGATGACGAAGGTGATCCGGCCCGGCAGCAGGCCGAGCGCCGAGGCCCCGTACAGCTTGCGCACCTCGCGGCCGCGGTCGGACAGCAGGACGAACGGCAGCTCGTGGCGCCCGGCGAAGCCCTCGTGGGTGGCGACGGAGTCCGAACTGACGCCGACCACCTCGGCGCCCGAGGCGACGAAGCTCTCGTAGCTGTCGCGGAAGCTGCACGCCTCGGCGGTGCAGCCGCGCGTGTTGTCCTTGGGGTAGAAGTACAGCACCACGACCTTCTCGCCCAGGATGCCGCTGAGCGTCACCTGCTTCCCCGCCTGATCGGGAAGCGTGAAGTCCGGTGCCTTGTCGCCGACCTGCAGGGTGCCCATGGCCATCTCCTCGACTTCTCGGCCGCGTTGGCGTCTCCGGCGATCGTACGGCGCCGGGCCGCGCGCGGTCCGACCGCAGGCCCCGCGCCGCGCGCCCCGCACCGCGCCGCGCGCAACGGTCTACGCCGCCGGGTCGTGCCCCTCGACGAGGGCCGTCAGCAGCCGGGCCAGCTCCGCCCGCCCGTCGGCTCCCAGCGTCGCGCCCAGCTCCGCCTCCGCGGCCTCCACGATCTCGCGGGCGGCGCGCAGCGCGCGGTGGCCCTCGTCGGTGATGCGCAGGGCGTAGCGGCGGCGGTCGGCGGGGTCGCGCTCGCGGACGACGTGGCCCGCGCTCTCCAGGTCGTCGACGACGGCCAGCACGGCCTGCTCGCTGATCGCCAGCCGCCGGGCGAGCTGCTGCTGCGAGCAGGCCGCGTCGGCGAGCACGGTCAGGGCGCCGAAGTGGCGGGCCTGCAGGCCGCTGTCGGCGAGGGCGGCCTCTATGCGGTGCCGGGTGAGGTGGTGGGCCTGGGCGATCAGCGCGCCGGTGCGGCGGGCGCCGCCCGGGGTCGGGGCGGGGCGGGACAGCAGCGCGGTGAGCAGGACACCGAGCCGGTCGCGTTCGGCGCCGGTCAGGCCCGTGGTGAGCCGGGCGTCGGCGGCGGAAATGGCCGGATCCATCGCCTGGAGGGCGGCGCGGCCCTCGCCGGTGAGGCCCAGGACGTAGGAGCGGCGGTCGTCGGGGTTGCGGGTGCGTATGACCTGTCCGGCGGCCTCGAAGCGGTCGATGAGCTTGACCATGGTGGTGCGGTTGATGCCGAGCCGGTCGCCGAGATCCTGCTGGGAGTAGGCGGCACCGGGCTCGCCGATGGTGTCGAGGACCTGGAAGTCGCGGGCGCTGCACGCGCCGTCCGCGGTCTCGTCGCAGTCGCGCGCGGAGGCGTTGGCGAGGGCGTGGGCCCGGCGCAGCAGGTACGCGGTGTAGCGGGCGAGCCCCGGGGGCAACGCCGTGGCCGCGGTCCCGCCGCCGAGCGCGTCACCCTTGACCACCGTGCACCTCCGCCCGCGAGACTAGCAAAGCGCAGCCGTCTGACCAGCGCCCCTGCGGGTCACACTGTGGTGACGGCACCTGCCGGGCGACCCGCCGGGCGCCGCCGCGCGCCGCCCGCGCAGCCCCGCGCGACCGTCGGGAACCGGCCATCCCAGCCGTCACGGACCGCACCGTATCGGGCCGCTTCCGTTTCCCTCTGTCAGTGCGCGGCCCGATACTGGACGCAGTGGGCGCATGGAGCCGTTCGGACCTGGAAAGGTGCAGGCCATGAGTGTGTTGCGACTCGTACTCAACGTGATCTGGCTGGTCTTCTGCGGGCTGTGGATGGCGCTGGCCTACGTCCTGGCGGCGCTGATCTGCTTCGTCCTCATCGTGACGATCCCGTTCGGCATCGCCTCGCTGCGGATAGCGGGATATGTGCTGTGGCCCTTCGGGCGGACGACGGTGGAGCGGCCGGACGCCGGGGCGCCGTCCTGCGTGGGGAACGTGGTCTGGCTGGTCTTCGCGGGCTGGTGGCTGGCGCTGGGGCACCTGCTCACCAGCATCCCGCTCTTCGTGTCGATCGTCGGCATCCCGTTCGGCTGGGCGAACCTGAAGCTCATCCCCGTCTCGCTGATGCCGCTGGGCCGCGAGATCGTGCCGTCGGACGAGGGCGCCTTCGCGTACCCGCGCTGAGCGCCCGGCCCCGGGCCCGTATCCGAGCCCGGACTCGGACCTAGGCCCGGCCTGAAGGGCTCAGCGGCGGCCGGCCATCTCCTCCAGGCGGGAGATGCGCTCGGCCATGGGCGGGTGGGTGGAGAAGAGCTTCGACGCGTCGCCGGGCCGGAAGGGGTTGGCGATCATCATGTGGCTCGCCGTCTCCAGCCGGGGCTCGGGCGGCAGCGGCAGCTGCTTGGTGCCCGCGTCGAGCTTGCGCAGCGCCGAGGCGAGCGCGAGCGGGTCGCCGGTGAGGCGGGCGCCGGACGCGTCGGCCTCGTACTCCCGGGAGCGGGAGACGGCGAGCTGGATGAGGGACGCGGCGAGCGGGCCGAGGATCATCATCAGCAGCATGCCGAGGATGCCGGGGCCGTCGTCGTCGTCCGAGCGGCCGACGGGGATCAGCCACGCGAAGTTGACCAGGAACATCACCACGGAGGCGAGCGCGCCGGCGATCGACGAGATGAGGATGTCGCGGTTGTAGACGTGGCTCAGCTCGTGGCCGATGACCCCGCGCAGCTCGCGCTCGTCGAGGATGCGCATGATGCCGTCGGTGCAGCACACCGCGGCGTTTCGCGGGTTGCGGCCGGTGGCGAACGCGTTGGGCGCCTCCGTCGGCGAGATGTAGAGGCGCGGCATGGGCTGCCGGGCCGCCGTCGACAGCTCGCGCACGATCCGGTAGAGCGCGGGCGCCTCGATCTCGCTGACCGGCCGGGCGCGCATCGCGCGCAGCGCCAGCTTGTCGCTGTTCCAGTACGCGTACGCGTTCGTACCCAGGGCGATGACGAGCGCCACGATGAGCCCGGTGCGGCCGAAGAAGCTGCCGATGACCAGGATGAGTGCGGACAGGCCACCGAGGAGTACGGCGGTCTTCAACCCGTTGTGCCGGCGGTGCACGTGCGCCCTCCACATTCTGCGGTGTGTGCCCCGGGGGACCTCCCCCTAAGGAAAACCTCCTGCCCTGCTCAACGCCACCCGGCGGGAGCTAGTTCCCTTGTGCGTTCCGGCACACACGCGCGGTGGCCGCCGGGAGGGCGAAGGGGCGGCTCAGAGCAGGCTGCCCTGCGCGAAGCGCAGGACGAGCTGCGGGGCGCCGGACAGGGCCAGGCCCGCGGCGGCGGTGAGCGCGACGGCGGCGCCGAGCGCGAAGGGCGTACGTGCCACGGCGGACTCCACGGAGGCCTCCACGACGGCCTCCCCCGCGGCCGCGGGTGCGGGCTCGGGGGCGCGGGCGAAGAGCAGGGCCGTCCAGCGCAGGTAGTAGACGAGCGCGATGACGACGTTGACGGCCATGACCACCGCCAGCCAGCCGTGCTGCGTCCCGACCGCGGTGGAGAAGACCGCGACCTTCGCGAACAGCCCGATCACGCCGGGCGGCAGCCCGGCCAGGCACAGCAGGAAGAAGGCGAGCGCCAGGGCGGCCGCGGGGCGGCGGGCGTGCAGGGCGCGGTAGTCGGTGAGGCGGCTGAGCGGCGCGGTGCGCTCGACGAGGGCGACGACGGCGAAGGCGCCGAGGTTGACCACCGCGTACATGAGCGCGTACGCGACCGTGGTGCCGATCTCGTGCGCGGGCTCGTCGGTGGAGGCGGCCACGGCCATCGGCACCAGCAGGTATCCGGCCTGCCCGATCGACGACCAGGCCAGCAGGCGCACGGCGCCGCGGGGGACGTCGGGGCGCTGCCGCAGGGCGCCGACGTTGCCGACGGTCATGGTGAGCGCGGCCAGGACCGCGATCGCCGGGCCCCACGTGTGCGCGTACGGGCGGAAGGCGACGACGACGAGCAGGATCAGCCCGGAGAAACCGGCGGCCTTGCCGACGACCGACAGATAGGCGGCGATCGGCAGCGGAGCGCCCGCATAGGTGTCGGGCACCCAGAAGTGGAAGGGCGCGACGGCGAGCTTGAAGGCGAAGCCGACGATGGTGAGGGCCATGCCGACGTGGGCGACGGTGGAGAGCGGGCCGGCGTCGGTGAGCGGCAGCGCGGAGCCGATCTGCGTCAGGTAGAGGGTGCCGGAGGCGCCGTAGACGAAGCTGACGCCGAGCAGCGCGACCGCGGTCGCCGTGACCGAGGTCAGGAAGAACTTGAGCGCGGCCTCGCTGGAGTGCTTGTCGTCGCGGCGCAGGCCGACGAGCGCGAAGGCGGGCAGCGTCGTCACCTCCAGGGCGACGATCAGCGTGGCCAGGTCGCGGGAGGCGGGCAGCAGCGTGGCGCCGGTGACGGACGACAGCAGCAGGAACCAGTACTCGCCCGCTGGCATCTCGTCGAGGGTGCTGATCGACAGCAGTGTGGTGAGCAGGGCGCCGCCCAGCACCAGGGCCTGGATCGCCAGGGTGAAGTGGTCGGTGACGTAGGAGCAGTCGGCGGTGTGGGGGCTCTGGCTGCGCGTCTGGCAGAAGGTCGCGCTCGGGCCGCCGCGCAGCGGGATGAGGGTGAGCGCGGCGGCGAGCAGCCCGGCCGCGGTGATCCAGCCGAGCAGCACC
The DNA here is from genome assembly GCF_053604375.1 of Streptomyces sp. NPDC004031. Lineage (NCBI taxonomy): Bacteria > Bacillati > Actinomycetota > Actinomycetes > Kitasatosporales > Streptomycetaceae > Streptomyces > Streptomyces sp. NPDC004031. The sequence goes on from NZ_JBSGHL010000025.1 coordinate 15,834, forward strand.
TTGCGGGCGGGCGGCAGGAAGAGGTCGGCGACCAGGACGGCGACGGCGAGCGCGGCCGGGACGAGGACGGGGCCGAGCGGGGACCAGTCGACGTGCTGCGCGAAGGCGGCGGCCTGCGTGAGGGCGGAATCCGGGACCTGGGCGGGGGCCGGGACGTGGGCGGAACCCGCGATGTGGGTGGCGGCGGCCTGGGCGTGGACGGCGGCGTGGGCGAGTGCCATCAGTGGCCTCCGAGCAGGGAGCGTACGGCCGGGTCGGTGAGCCCGAGGAGGGCCGCGGGCCACAGCCCGGCCAGCACGGTGAGGGCGGCCAGCGGCGTCCAGGCGGCGAACTCGTAGCCGCGGACGTCGGCGAGGGCGGGGCGCAGCTCGGTGGTCTCCTTGTCGCCCATGCAGACCCGGCGCACGACGGTGAGCAGGTAGCCGGCGGTCAGCAGGGTGCCGAAGGCGGCGACCGCGGTGAAGACCAGGTAGGCGGGGCGGCTCAGTTCGGCGGCGGGTTTGAAGGAGCCGAACATCGCGAGCATCTCGCCCCAGAACCCGGCCAGGCCCGGCAGTCCGAGCGAGGCGACGGCGGCGAAGGCGAGCAGGCCGCCCAGGCGCGGGGCGCGGCCGTAGAGGGCGGCGCCGGTGCGGCCGGCGAGTTCGTCGAGGTCGGAGGAGCCGTAGCGGTCCTTGACGGCGCCGACGAGGAAGAAGAGCAGGCCGGTGATGAGGCCGTGGGCGATGTTGGCGAAGAGCGCGCCGTTGACGCCGGTGGGGTTGAGGGAGGCGATGCCGAGGAGCACGAAGCCCATGTGGCCGACGGAGGAGTAGGCGATCAGGCGCTTGAGGTCGCCGCCGTTGCCCTGCCGGGCGAGCTGGAGGCAGGCGAGCGAGCCGTAGACGATGCCGACGACCGCGAAGGCGGCCAGGTAGGGGGCGAACGTCTGTATGCCGCCCGGCGTGTCGGGCAGCACGATGCGGACCAGGCCGTACGTGCCCATCTTGAGCAGCACGCCCGCGAGCAGCACCGATCCGACGGTGGGGGCGGCGGTGTGGGCGTCCGGGAGCCAGCTGTGCAGGGGCCACATCGGGGCCTTGATCGCCAGGCCGGTGCCGATGGCGAGAACGGCGATGAGCTGCGTGGAGTGACCGAGGTGTGACCCGTTGTCAGTGGCGAGTGCCACCATGTCGAATGTGCCCGCTTTGATCCCGATGAGGAGCAGGCCGAGCAGCATGATCACGGAGCCGAGGAGTGTGTAGACGATGAAGCGCAGGGCCGAGCGTTCCCGGTCGCCGCCGCCCCAGCGGGCGATCAGGAAGTACATCGGGATGAGGACCGTCTCGAAGGCCAGGAAGAACAGCATCAGGTCGAGGACGGCGAAGGTGGCCAGCGTGCCCGTCTCCAGCAGGAGCAGCAGGGCGACGAAGGATTTCGCCGAGCCGCCGGCCGGCAGGTGGAAGTACGAGTAGAGCGCGCACAGGAAGGTCAGCAGCGCGGTCAGCACGAGGAGGGGGAGCGAGATGCCGTCGACACCGAGGTGGAAGTGGATCCGCAGCGCGGGGATCCAGCTGACGTCCGTGCTCGCCTGCGTCTTCGCGGGGTGGTCGTGGTCGAAGCCGGCCGCGAGGACGATCGCGAGGATCAGGACGGCGCCGGTGACGGTCACACCGTGCCGCAGCACGGCCTGGTCGGGGCTGCGGCCCTTCAGACCGGGGGGCGGCGGGAGCAGGGCGCCGGCCGCGCCGAGCAGCGGCAGAGCCACGAGCGCGACGAGGACGTACTGCAGAGCGGTGTCGTTCACGGGTTTCTCTCAGCCTCCGACGGCGACGAGGACGGCGAGCACCACGGCACCGGCCAGCAGCGCGCTGAGGTAGGTCTGGACGTTCCCGCTCTGGGCCTTGCGGACGGCCGCGCCGAGCAGCCCCGGGGCGCCGCCCGCACCGCGGACGTAGGTCTCGACGACCTGCCGGTCGAGGAAGCGGACGAGCGAGGCGGCGGCCAGGACGGGACGGACGAAGAGCGCGCTGTAGACGGCGTCCAGGCGGAAGCCGTGCGCGGCGAGCGGGTGCAGCGGGCCGAGCAGGGTGCGGCCGGGGTCGGCGGGGTCGTCGGCGGCGGCGATGTCGCCGTAGATCTCCTTGTGCGTCGCGATGGCCTCGGCCTCGACGAGCGCGGGTTCCTCGTCGGGGTCGGCGGTGACGACGGCCCCGGCGGGTACGGCCCGGCGGGTCGCGGCCGCGCGGGACCAGACGGCGTAGTTGACGGCGACTCCGGCGAGGGCCAGGAGGGTGCCGAGGAGGGAGGTGAGCAGGGTCGGGCCGAGCGGGGCGCCGCCGAACCAGTCGGGCAGCTCGCGGTAGGCCAGGCCGCCGAAGGCGACGGTGGGGACGGCCAGCACCCACAGCACGCCGGTCATGACGGCGGGCGGGCGGCCGTGGTCGGGGGCGTCGGGGCCGCTGCCGCGGAAGGCCAGCAGGAACAGGCGGGTGGCGTACGCGGCGGTGAGCAGTGCGGTCAGCAGGCCGGCGACGAGCACGGTCCAGCCGACCGCGGCGGGGACGTGCGCGGTGTCGCCGGAGGCGGCGTGCTCGGCGGCGCGCAGCACGGACTCCTTGGAGAAGAAGCCGGACAGCGGCGGCAGGGCGGCGAGCGCGGCCAGTGCCAGGCCCATCGTCCACATCGCGTCGGGCACGCGCTTGCTCAGGTGGCCCATGCGGGACATGGCGGTGAGCGAGTTGGTGCCGGCGGCGTGGATGACGACGCCCGCGCCCAGGAAGAGCAGCGCCTTGAAGGCGCCGTGCGACAGGAGGTGGAAGACGGCGGCGTCCCGGTCGCCGACGGCCAGCGCCCCGGCCATGTAGCCGAGCTGGCCGATCGTGGAGTAGGCGAGCACGCGCTTGATGTCGTCCTGCGCGAGGGCGGCGAGCGCGGACCCGGCCATCGTCACGGCAGCCATCACGGCGAGGACGGCGAGCGCGGCGGCGGACGCGGTGAAGACCGGCAGCAGCCGGGCCACCAGGTAGATGCCCGCGGCGACCATCGTGGCGGCGTGGATGAGCGCCGAGACGGGGGTCGGGCCGGCCATCGCGTCGGGCAGCCAGGTGTGCAGCGGGAACTGCGCGGACTTGCCGGCGACCCCGGCGAGCAGCAGCAGCGCGATCACCGTCGGGTGGTGCAGCTGCCCGTGCGCGGTCGCGTCGAGGATGCCGGTGATCCGGAAGGTGTGCGCGTCGGCGGCGAGCGCGAACACCCCGATGAGGAAGGGGACGTCGCCGAGCTTGGTGACGAGGAAGGCCTTGATCGAGGCGGCGCGCGCGGCCTCGGTCTCCCAGTAGTGCCCGACCAGGAAGTAGGAGCAGATGCCCATGACCTCCCAGCCGACGAGCAGCACCATCAGGTCGCCGGTGTAGACGACGAGCAGCATCGCGGAGGTGAAGAGGGAGACGAGCGCCGCGTACGACGGGTAGCGCGCGTCGTGCCGCAGGTAGGAGACGGAGTACAGCTGCACGCAGGTGGCGACCAGGCCGACGAGGACGGCGACCAGCACCGAGAAGCCGTCCAGGTGCAGGGCGAGGTCGATCGGCACGGAGCCGGTGACGGTCAGCCGGTGGGCGGCGTCGGTGGGCGCGCCGGTGCCCTGCCGGGCGGCGGTGACCGCGGCGAGCACGAAGGCGGCCGCGGTGGGCAGCACGGCGAGCGGCCGGACGAAGCCGGGGGCACGCCGGCCGAGCAGCAGTCCGGCGGCCGCGCCCAGGAAGGGCAGCAGGGGGACGAGCGCGGCGGTGGCGGTCAGGGTCACGCGGTGGCCTCTGCCTTCCCGTCGCCGGCGGTGGCCCCCGCGGGCGACGTGTCCGGCGGCTGGGGTCCGGCGCCGGGCCCGCCGTGCGGCGGGGGTTCGGCGAGGGCGGTGAGCCGGTCGATGTCGGAGCTGCCGCGGTGCCGGAAGACCAGCAGCACGATGGCCAGGCCCAGGCCGATCTCGGCGGCGGCGATGGTGATGGTGAAGAGGGTGAGCGCCTGGCCGGAGTGCAGGGTGTCGCCGAGCCAGGCGTCGAAGGCGACGAGGTTGAGGTTGACGGCGTTGAGCATGAGCTCGACGGACATCAGGACGAGGATCGCGTTGCGCCGGGCGAGCACCCCGTACAGGCCGACGCAGAAGAGGAGGACGGCGAGGACGGCGGGGTAGGCGACGTGCATCAGCGCTGCTCCTCGGGCTGGGGCGCGGCCTCGCGGGCGGGCGGGTCGGTCCTGCCGCGGCGGGAGAGCACGATCGCGCCGACCAGCGCGGCCAGCAGCAGCACCGACAGCGCCTCGAAGGGCAGCACCCAGGAGCGGAAGAGGCTCTCGCCGGTCAGGCGGGTCGAGCCCTTGGTGACCGTGACGGTGACGGGCTCGCCCTCGCTGTCCGTGCCCTGCTGGGTGTGCGGCGTGATCCAGCTGCTGCGGAAGCCGTCCAGCACGACCCACACCAGGGTGGCGGCGGAGGCGAGCGCGACGCCGAGGGCGACGAGCCGGTTCTCGGAGTCGGCGTCGGGCGAGCGGCCGATCGGCGCCTTGGTGAGCATCAGGCCGAAGAGCAGCAGGACGACGACGGAGCCGACGTAGATGAGGACCTGCACCCAGGCGATGAACTCCGCGGTGAGCAGCAGGTACTCGACGGCCGTGCCGCCGAGCGCGACGACCAGCCACAGCGCGGCGTGCACGAGCTGCCGGGTGGTGACGGTCAGCACGGCCGCGCCCAGGGTGGCCAGGCCGACCAGGACGAAGGTGATCTCGACGCCGGTCGGGGAGAGGAAGCCGGGGTGGGAGGCGGCGACCGCGAAGGAGGGGTACGAGTGGTTCACGCGGTGCCGCCTCCGGGGGCGGTGCCGTCGCCGGGGCCGGCGGCGTCACGCGCCGCCGCGGCCTTGTCCGCGGCCTTGCGGGCGGCGGCGATCTCCTTGGGCTCCTCGGCGGCCGGGTCGAGCGCGGGCGGCTCGGGCACCGTCCACATCCACGCGCGCAGCTTGTCGCGTTCGTGGGTGAGGTCGCGGATGTCGGTTTCCGCGTACTCGAACTCCGGTGACCAGAACAGCGCGTCGAAGGGGCACACCTCGATACAGATACCGCAGTACATGCACAGAGAGAAGTCGATCGCGAAACGGTCCAGGACGTTCCGGCTGCGCTCGCGCCCGCCGGGGGCCGCGGGCGGGGCGGTCTCCTTGTGCGAGTCGATGTAGATGCACCAGTCCGGGCACTCGCGCGCGCACAGCATGCACACCGTGCAGTTCTCCTCGAACAGCGCGATGACACCGCGGCTGCGCGGCGGCAGGTCGGGCAGCGCGTCGGGGTACTGGTCGGTGACGGTGCGCCGGGTCAGGGTGCGCAGGGTGACGGCCAGGCCCTTGGCGAGGCCGGATCCGGGGATACGGGACGCGGGCGCCATGGCTTACGCGGTCACCACCTTCACGACGCCGGTGAGGGCGATCTGGGCGAGGGCCAGCGGGATGAGCACGGTCCACGCGAGCTTCTGCAGCTGGTCCTCGCGCAGCCGCGGGTAGCTCACCCGCAGCCAGATGACGACGAAGGACAGCAGCGCGGTCTTGAGCAGCGTCCATAGCCAGCCGATGCCGTCCGGGCCCGGCCCGTGCCAGCCGCCGAGGAAGAGCACCGTGGTCAGGGCGCACAGCACCACGATCCCGGCGTACTCGGCGAGCAGGAACAGCGCGAAGCGCAGCCCGGTGTATTCGGTGTAGGCGCCGAAGATGATCTCGGAGTCCGCGACCGGCATGTCGAACGGCGGGCGCTGCAGCTCGGCGAGGCCCGCGGTGAAGAAGACGACGGCGCCGACGAGCTGCCAGGGCGTCCACCACCAGTGGTAACCGTCCAGGATCGCGGGCAGCGACAGGGTGCCGGCCGCCATCGCCACGGAGGCCGCGGCCAGCAGCATCGGCAGCTCGTACGCCAGCAGCTGGGCCGCCGTGCGCAGGCCGCCGAGCAGCGAGAACTTGTTGGCCGACGCCCAACCCGCCATGAGCGAGCCGAGCACGCCGACGCCCATGACGGCCAGGACGAAGATCAGCCCGGCGTCCACGGCCTCGCCGACGAAGCCGTCCGGGCCCACCGGGATGGCGATCAGGACCAGCAGGTAGGGCAGCAGCGCGACCGCGGGCGCGAGCTGGAAGACCCGGCGGTCGGCGTCGGCCGGGACGATGTCCTCCTTCTGGGCGAACTTCACGCCGTCCGCGACGAGCTGCGCCCAGCCGTGGAAGCCGCCCGCGTACATCGGACCGAGCCGGCCCTGCATGTGCGCCATGACCTTGTGCTCGGTCTGCCCGACCAGCAGCGGGAAGACCAGGAAGACGACGAGGACGGCGACGAGCCGCAGGACGACGTCGAGCGGGTCGCTCATGCGCTGTCGCCTCCTTCGGCGGGCGGTTCGTTCGGGGCGGGCGGTTCGTTCGGGGCGGGCGGTTCGTTCGGGGCGGATGCCGGTCCGGCGGGCGGTTCACCCGGGCCGGGCTCGGGCTTCTCCGGGGCGGCTTCGGGCTTGTCCGGAGCCGGGCGGGCCGGGCGTTCCGGGCGGGCGGGGCGCTGCCAGGGGGCGTCCGGGGTCGGGACCGCGGGTGTGGCCGGGGACGCGGGGGCGGCCGGGGGCTGCGGGCGGGTCTGGCTCGCGGAACCGTCGCTCGCACTGCGGTTGCGCCGCGGCGGACGCTCGGCCGCGCCCGTGGTACCCGCCCCGGTGCCCGCGCCCGCACCGCCGGGTCCCGCCGCTCCGGTCCGCGGGGTGCGGGCGGTACGGGCCGGGCGCGCCGGGGCGTCGGGCAGCCGGCCCTTGAGCGGGCCCCACTCGTTCGGGTCCGGCACGCCCGGCGGCTGCATCTGCCGCCACCTGGGCCCGCCGTCATGCGACTCCCCCGGCTCCTTCGCGCCCGGCCACGCCTTGGCGACGCGGGCGGCGAGCACGAAGTCCTTGCGCAGCGGGTGCCCCTCGAACTCCTCGGGCAGCAGCAGCGGGGCGAGCCCCGGGTGGCCGGTGAAGGCGACGCCGAACATCTCGTGCGTCTCCCGCTCGTGCCAGTCCGCGCCCGCGTAGACGCCGGTCGCGCTGGCGAGCGCGGGCGCCTCGTGCCCGACCGCCGTGCGCAGCAGCAGCCGCCGTACGGGGCCGGGTCCGTCGCTCAGCGCGGCGAGGTGCGCGCACACCAGGAAGCCGGTGCCCGGCTCGTCCACCGCGCTCAGCCAGTCGAAGAAGGTGCAGCCCAGCTCGTCGCGCGCGGCGGTCAGCGCCGCGATCCAGCCGGCCGCGGGCACGTCCACCGTGAGCAGGTCGTACGCCTCCTCGGCGACGGCGTCCGGCCCGAAGATCTCCGCGGCCTCCCGCGGCAGCCACCCCGTCACGCCGGCCCCCCGCTCTGCCCGGGGGCGGGCGCGGGCGGCGGGGTGACCAGGCCGGAGGACAGCGCGGCCGCGGAGGGGCGGGGGGCGGCGTAGCGCTCGCCCGTCGACTCGCGGGCGATCTTCTCCTGGAGCTTGAGGATGCCCTGGAGCAGCGCCTCGGGCCGCGGCGGGCAGCCGGGCACGTAGACGTCCACGGGGATGATCTGGTCGACGCCCTTGGTCACGGAGTACGAGTCCCAGTAGGGCCCGCCGCAGTTGGAGCAGGCGCCGAAGGAGATGACGTACTTCGGTTCGGGCATCTGCTCGTACAGCCGCTTGACGGCCGGGGCCATCTTGTCGGTCACGGTGCCGGAGACGACCATCAGGTCGGCCTGCCGGGGACCGGGCGCGAACGGGATGACACCGAGCCGGATGAAGTCGTGCTTGGCCATCGAGGCCGCGATGAACTCGATCGCGCAGCAGGCCAGGCCGAAGTTGAAGACCCACAGGCTGTAGCGGCGGCCCCAGTTCAGGACCACCTTCAGCGGTTCGGGTGCGAGCCGGGCGAGCGGGCCCAGCCGGCGCGGCTCGGGCAGCAGCTCGGGTTCGGGCGCGGGCACGGGGTGCGCGCCTCCGGCCGGGGCGCTCGCCACCGGGGTGCTTTCCGCCGGGGTCAGGTCCATTCCAGCACGCCCTTCTTCCACGCGTAGAGCAGCCCGACCGCCAGGAAGCCCAGGAAGACGAACATCTCCGCCAGCGTCGCCGTGCCGAAGCCGGGCGCGGCGAAGACCGTCGCCCACGGGAAGAGGAAGATGGCGTCGACCGCGAAGATCACGTAGAGGTAGGCGTAGACGTAGTAGCGAACCTGGGTGTGGGCCCAGTCGCCGCCGACCGGATCGACCCCGCACTCGTACGTGAGCATCTTCTCCGGCGTCGGCACGACCGGCCGCAGCAGGCGGCCGGACGCGAAGGCGACGGACACGAAGAGCACACCGACGACCGCGACCAGGCCGACGACCGCGTAGCCGTGGAAGTAGTCCACGTCCGTCCGCCCCTCGTTGACTCGTACGCTCGTTCACCGATCGGCCGCGACGCCGCCGCGACCGCAGTCGCCGCCACCGCCGCTGTCCAGCATTCCGCTGGGATCTTTAGCCGATCTATACGGAGGGAGTCTAGGCCCTGGCCTCCGCGCCGCTCCCCGCCGCGTCCCGGCCCGCGGCGCCGCCCGGCGCGGCGACCTGGGGATAACCCCACCCCGGCCCACCCACCCACCCCATGGCGCGACACGGCCCCCGCCCGGCAGGCTGGGGTCATGAACGCCTCGCCACCCACCGCGACCGGCGCGAGCAGAGCCGGCCGCACCGACCCGCACGGCCGCCCCGCCGCGGCCGACACCCCCCTTCCGCCGCCGCGCTTCGCCTTCGACGCGGTGACGTGGAAGGAGATCCTCAGCCTGCTGCTCAACCTCCCCATGGGGATCATCGGCTTCGTCTACGTCGTGACGACGCTGTCGATCGGCGCGGGCCTGTCCGTCACGGTCGTCGGCCTGCCGCTGCTCGCCTTCGGGCTGGTCGGCTGCCGCTTCCTGGGCTCCGTCGAACGGGCACTCGCCCGCTCGCTGCTGGGCGTGCACGTCGAATCGCCGCGGCCGCTGCGGCCCAGCACCTTCGGCTTCCTCCAGTGGCTGTGGATGGTGCTCAAGGACCCGGTGGCCTGGCGCACCGCGATCTACCTGGCGATCCGGCTGCCGTGGGGCATCTTCACCTTCTGCGTGACGCTGACCTCGCTGTTCGTGGCCTGGCCGATCCTGCCCTTCCTCGCCCGCGGCATGGCCTCGGTCGACCGGGCCCTCGTCCGCGGGCTGCTCCAGCCCTCCGACGAGCTGGAGCGGCGCATCGCCGAACTGGAGTCCGACCGCGGGGTCGTCGTCGACACCGCGGCGGCGGACCTGCGGCGTATCGAACGCGACCTGCACGACGGGGCGCAGGCCCGGCTCGTCGCCCTCGCGATGGACCTCGGCCTCGCCCGGGAGAAGCTGCTCGAAGACCCCGAGGCGGCGGCGCGCATGGTGGGCGAGGCGCACGGCGAGGTCAAGGTCGCGCTCCAGGAGCTGCGCGACCTCGCCCGCGGCATCCACCCCGCGATCCTCACCGACCGCGGGCTCGACGCGGCGCTCTCGTCGGTCGCCGGACGCTGCACCGTGCCCGTCGCGGTGACGGTGGACCTGGCGGCGCGGCCCGCCGAGGCGATCGAGGGCATCGCCTACTTCACGGTGTCGGAGCTGCTGCAGAACGTCAGCAAGCACAGCGGCGCCGCGCGCGCTTCGGTGGACGTGTGGCGGGCGGACGACCGGCTCATGATCCAGGTCCGCGACGACGGCCACGGCGGGGCGGATCTCGCGGGGGGCTCGGGACTCGCCGGGTTGACGGAGCGGCTCGACTCCGTCGACGGGCTGTTCGTGGTCGACTCCCCCGTCGGCGGGCCCACCGTCGTGACGGCGGAACTCCCCTGGCGGGGCCGCCCGGTGTGACGGCTGCCGTCTGCCCGACGCGGCGGCCTCCGCGACCGTCCACCGGTGGTGGGCCGGTCGCGGAGGCCGCCGCATTCGGCTGCCCGGGGCGCGGCCCGGGTGGGGGGGATAGCCCCACCCCGGAGAGGGCGGGCCGCCGCATGGGCGGGGGGCCGCGGAAAGGCCAAGGTGGAGGTATGAGCATGAGCCCCGAGAGGACGGTACCGATCATGGCGTACGGCCAGCCGCCGCAGTCGTCATCCCCGGAAGGGGAACCGCACCGCCTCCCCCTCGCCCTGCGCGCACCGTTCGAGGCGCGCACCTGGCGCGAGTTCGGGTACGCGCTGCTGAATCTCCCGATCGGGATCGTCGGCTTCGTGTGGACGGTCACGATGCTCGCGGTGAGCGCGGGCCTGCTGGTGACGTTCGTGGGGCTGCCGCTGCTCGTGGTGTCGCTGCTGGGGTGCCGGGCGATCGGGCGGATGGAGCGGGCGCGGGCGCGGAACCTGCTGTGGCTGGAGGTGGACGAGCCGGGCCCGGTCCGTACCAAGGACAAGGGCTTCCTCGCCCGGGTGGGCGCCCAGCTCGGCAGCGGCGTGAACTGGCGGCACGTGGTCTACACGCTGCTCCACTTCCCGTGGGGCATCGTCACCTTCGTCGCGTCGGTCACCTTCATGACGTACGGCTGGGGCCTGCTGACGTACCCGCTGTGGCAGTGGGTCTTCCCGACCTACACCGACCAGCAGGGGCTGGAGATCTACGACAACGGCTCGCACGGCTGGTGGCTGCACACCCCGGCGGACCTCGCGCTGTGCGTGGTGGTCGGCGCGCTGCTGGTGCTGGCCACGCCGTGGGTGATCCGCGGGATGGCGCACGTGGACCGGCTGCTGGTGCACGGGCTGCTGGGGCCGTCGCGGCTGGACGACCGGGTCACGGAGCTGGAGGCGGACCGCGGGACGGTCGTGGACACCGCGTCGGCGGACCTGCGGCGTATCGAGCGCGATCTGCACGACGGGGCGCAGGCGCGGCTCGTGGCGCTCGCGATGGAGCTGGGTCTGGCGAAGGAGAAGCTGCTGGAGGACCCGGAGGCGGGCGCGGTGATGGTCGAGGAGGCGCACGGCGAGGTCAAGATCGCCCTTCAGGAGCTGCGGGACCTGGCGCGCGGCATCCACCCCGCGATCCTCACCGACCGCGGCCTGGGCCCGGCGCTGTCCGCGGTGGCGACGCGCTGCACGGTGCCGGTGGCGGTGACGGTGGACCTGCCCGCGCGGCCGGTGCCGGCGATCGAGGGCATCGCGTACTTCACGGTGTCGGAGCTGCTGCAGAACGTCAGCAAGCACAGCGGGGCGTCGCGAGCGACCGTTGACGTGTGGCAGGTCGAGGACCGGCTGATGGTGAACGTCACGGACAACGGGCGCGGCGGCGTCGATCTGTCGGCCGGTTCGGGCCTGGCGGGGCTGGCCGAGCGGCTGGACTCGGTGGACGGCGTCCTCGCGGTCGACTCCCCCGCGGGCGGCCCGACCCGGATCAGCGCCGAGCTTCCCTGGCGCGCCTGACACGGGCCCCGGGCCCGCACGGACCGCGCCGCACAGACCGCACCCTCCGCCCATCCCCCTGGGCGGAGGGTGCTCCGCGTCGCGGCCGGGGTCAGCCCAGCCGCGGGTTCACCGCGAGCAGGGTCTTGCCGACGTTGCGGCCCGCGCGCATCGCCTCGTGCGCCTCGGCGGCGCGGTCCAGCGGCAGCTCGGCGGAGATGTCGAGCCGGATCGTTCCGGCCGCGAGCAGCGCGAACGCCGACAGCGCGTGGCCGCGGACGGTGCGCGGGGCGCGGCGGGCGAGGTCGCCGATGTTGTAGCCGGTCAGCGAGCGGTTGCTCTTCCAGAACGGCAGCACCGGCAGCGTCAGGTCGGGTTCGCGCGCGGCCTCCCCGTAGACGGTCAGGCGGCCGAAGGGGGCGAGCAGGGCGAGGCTGCGCAGCCGGGTCGGGCCGCCGACGGGGTCGAGGACGACGTCGAGGTCGCGCAGCCGGTCGGCGAACTCGGAGCGCAGGTGGATCGCGTCGTAGCCGAAGCGTTTGGCGTACTCCGCCTTCTCCGGCGAGCCGACGGTGCCGTACACGGCCGCGGCGCCCAGCGCCCGGGAGATCTGCGCGGCGGCCGAGCCGACCCCGCCCGCGGCGGCGTGGATGAGGACGCTCTCCCCGGCCCGCAGCCGGGCCGCGCCGGTGAGCACGCCGTACGCGGTGGTCAGGACGAGCGCCGCGCCGCCGCCCTCGCGCAGCGGGATGCCGTCGAGCGGGAAGACGAACTCCGCGGGTGCGACCGCGAACTCCGCGTAGCCGCCGCCGTCCGGCAGGTACGCGGCGACGGGGTCGCCGACCGCGAGCCCGCTGACGCCCGAGCCGAGCGCGGCGACCTCGCCGGAGACCTCCAGGCCGGGCACGTCGATGCCGCCGGGCCCCTGGGGCGGCCCGAAGTCGCCGAGGGTGTGCTGCAGCTCGCCGTAGTTGACGCCCGCCCAGGCGACCTCGATCAGCACCTGGCCGGGCCCCGGTACCGGGGTCGGCAGCTCTCTCGGCCGCAGGACCTCGGGGCCGCCGTTGACTTCGAATCCCACCGCGTGCACACGCACTCCTCTCCCCGGCCGCCGGCGACGTCGGTCGCGGCGGCCACCCGGCATTCGGGGGCGCAACCTTGCCCTGGAGAAACCGTATTCCCCATCCGGGCGCGGATGCTGGGATGCTGGGCGGGTCAGACGGACACGGGGGAACGCAAGGGTGGAGGACAGGGTGCGAGTGGTCATCGCCGAGGATTCGGTTCTGCTGCGGGAGGGTCTGACGCGGCTGCTGACCGACCGGGGCCACGACGTGGTGGCCGGGGTCGGCGACGCGGTGGGCCTGATCAAGGCGGTCGACGAGCTGGCGGCGACGGGCGCGGCACCGGACGTGGTGGTCGCCGACGTGCGGATGCCGCCGACCCACACGGACGAAGGTGTCCGGGCGGCCGTGCAGCTGCGCCGGGACCACCCGCAGGTCGGGGTGCTGGTTCTGTCTCAGTATGTGGAAGAGCAGTACGCGACGGAGCTGATCGCGGGCAGCAGCCGGGGCGTCGGCTACCTCCTGAAGGACCGCGTCGCCGACGTCCGCGAATTCGTGGATGCCGTGGTCAGAGTGGCCGAGGGGGGTACGGCACTGGACCCCGAGGTGGTGGCCCAGCTGCTCGGCCGCAGCCGTAAGCAGGACGTCCTGGTCCGTCTCACTCCGCGAGAACGCGAGGTGCTGGGCCTCATGGCCGAGGGACGTACCAATTCAGCCATCGCCAAGCAGCTCGTGGTAAGCGATGGAGCGGTGGAGAAGCACGTCAGCAACATCTTCCTGAAACTGGGGCTGGCCCCTAGTGACGGGGATCACCGTCGGGTGCTTGCTGTACTCACGTATCTCAACTCCTGAGGTACGCGGCCTCCCGCCACCCGCACGTACCGCATCGCGAGACACCGTCTCACGATGCGGAAGAATCGGCGATACATGGCCCTTCCAGATAGCGGGACGTCCCGGGAAGGGCACCCTAACGCCCGTACGATGACGGTGAGCCGCAGCCTGAAGGAGGGCCCAACCCGTGACCAGCCAGGTCAGCAGCCCCATTGCCGCGGCCACCGCGGACGAGTCGCCCGCGGTGGTCGACGTACTCGGCGAACAGCGCAGCCCGGCCAAGGAGACCAAGCGGCTCGACCGCGTGATCATCCGCTTCGCCGGGGACTCGGGCGACGGCATGCAGTTGACGGGTGACCGTTTCACGTCGGAGACGGCGTCGTTCGGCAACGACCTGTCCACACTGCCGAACTTCCCCGCCGAGATCCGGGCCCCCGCAGGCACCCTGCCCGGCGTCTCGTCCTTCCAGCTGCACTTCGCCGACCACGACATCCTCACCCCCGGCGACGCGCCGGACGTGCTGGTGGCGATGAACCCGGCGGCACTGAAGGCGAACCTGGGCGATCTGCCGCGCGGCGCGGAGATCATCGTGGACACCGACGAGTTCACCAAGCGCGCGCTCGCGAAGGTGGGCTGGAGCGCCAGCCCGCTGGACGACGACACCCTCGCCGCGTACGCGGTGCACCGGGTGCCGCTGACGTCGCTGACGCTGGAGGCGCTCAAGGACAGCGGCCTGGCGCGCAAGGACGCCGAACGGGCGAAGAACATGTTCGCCCTCGGCCTGCTGTCGTGGATGTACCACCGGCCGACGGAGAACACCGAGGCCTTCCTGCTCAAGAAGTTCGCCAAGAAGCCGGACATCGCGCAGGCGAACATCACCGCCTTCCGCGCCGGATGGAACTTCGGCGAGACCACCGAGGACTTCGCGGTCTCCTACGAGGTCGCGCCCGCCTCGGCGGCCTTCCCGCAGGGCACCTACCGCAACATCTCCGGCAACCTCGCGCTCGCCTACGGCCTCGTCGCCGCCTCGCAGCGCTCCGGACTGCCGCTCTACCTCGGCTCGTACCCGATCACCCCGGCCTCCGACATCCTGCACGAGCTGTCGCGGCACAAGAACTTCGGTGTGCGCACCTTCCAGGCCGAGGACGAGATCGCGGCCATCGGCGCGGCCCTGGGCGCGGCCTTCGGCGGCTCACTCGCCGTCACCACCACCTCCGGGCCCGGCGTGGCACTGAAGTCCGAGACGATCGGCCTGGCCGTCTCCCTCGAACTGCCGCTGCTGGTCGTCGACATCCAGCGCGGCGGCCCCTCCACCGGCCTGCCCACCAAGACCGAGCAGGCCGACCTGCTCCAGGCGATGTACGGCCGCAACGGCGAGGCGCCCGTCCCGGTCGTCGCCCCCGCCACCGCGGCCGACTGCTTCACCGCCGCCCTGGAGGCCGCCCGGATCGCGCTCACCTACCGCACCCCGGTCTTCCTGCTCTCCGACGGCTACCTGGCCAACGGCTCCGAGCCCTGGCGCATCCCGTCCGTCGACGAACTGCCCGACCTGCGCGTGGAGTTCGCGACCGAGCCGAACCACACGACCGCCGACGGCTCGCGCGTCTTCTGGCCGTACGTCCGCGACGAGGAGACGCTCGCCCGCCCCTGGGCCGTCCCCGGCACCGCGGGCCTGGAGCACCGCATCGGCGGCATCGAGAAGCAGAACGGCTCCGGCAACATCTCGTACGACCCGGCCAACCACGAGCTGATGGTCCGCACCCGGCAGGCCAAGATCGACGGCATCAAGGTGCCGGACATCGAGGTCGACGACCCGTCGGGCAGCGCCCGCACCCTGGTCATCGGCTGGGGCTCCACCTACGGCCCGATCACCGCCGCCGTCCGCCGGATCCGCACCGCGGGACTGTCGGTGGCCCAGGCCCACCTGCGCCACCTGAACCCCTTCCCCGCCAACCTCGGCACCCTGCTGGCCGGCTACGACAAGGTCGTCGTGCCCGAGATGAACCTCGGCCAGCTCGCCCACCTGCTGCGGGCGAAGTACCTGGTGGACGCCCGGTCCCTGACCCAGGTGACCGGCCTGCCCTTCAAGGCCGAACAGCTCGCCCAGGCGATCATCGCGAAGGCAGAGGAGAACACGGATGTCTGAGGCGCTGACGCTGGTCCCCAAGGCCACCGCTAAGCAGACGATGAAGGACTTCAAGTCCGACCAGGAAGTGCGCTGGTGCCCCGGCTGCGGCGACTACGCCGTGCTGGCCGCCGTCCAGTCCTTCATGCCCGAACTCGAACTCGCCCGCGAGAACGTGGTGTTCATCTCCGGGATCGGCTGCTCCTCGCGCTTCCCGTACTACATGAACACCTACGGCATGCACTCCATCCACGGACGTGCCCCGGCCATCGCCACGGGCCTGGCGACCTCCCGCCGCGACCTGTCGGTCTGGGTCGTCACCGGCGACGGCGACGCCCTCTCCATCGGCGGCAACCACCTCATCCACGCGCTGCGCCGCAACGTCAACCTGAAGATCCTGCTGTTCAACAACCGGATCTACGGTCTGACGAAGGGCCAGTACAGCCCGACCTCCGAGACCGGCAAGATCACCAAGTCCACGCCGATGGGCTCGCTGGACGCGCCCTTCAACCCGGTCTCCCTCGCGATCGGCGCGGAGGCCACGTTCGTGGCGCGCACCATCGACTCCGACCGCAAGCACCTCCAGTCCGTGCTGCGGGCGGCCGCCCAGCACCACGGCACGGCGCTCGTGGAGATCTACCAGAACTGCCCCATCTTCAACGACGGGGCGTTCGACGCGATCAAGGACTCCGCCGACGCGGTGATCCGGCTGGAACACGGTCAGCCCATCACGCTGGGCGAGGGACACGGGGTCGTCCGCGACCCCGCGACAGGTGAGCTGGCCTTCACCGAGCTGGCCGACCCCGCGGGCCAGGCCCTCGTCCACGACACGCACGCGGCGGGCCCGTCCACCGCGTTCGCGCTGTCGCGCCTGGACCAGCCGACGCCGATCGGCATCTTCCGCGATGTGGCTCGGCCCGTTTACGACACGCAGATGGCCGAGCAGCTCGACTCGGCCGTCGCGGCGACGGGTGAGGGTGATCTCGCGTCCCTCCTCGCCGGCTCCGACACCTGGACGGTGTCCTGACGCAGGACGTCGCGCTCCCCAGCACTGGGGGCACCCGTTTTCAGGGACGCCCCCAGCGCTGGGGAGCACCCGTTTTCAGGGGCGCGGGGAACTGCGCTCCCCCAGAGCTTCGCCTGGGAGGTGCCCCCAGCCCCCACCGGGGCGCGGGTCGTCACCGACCCAAAGGGTCTCTTCGGTCCGTACCGGACCACCGGCCGGTGGGTGGTTGCTCGCGCAGTTCCCCGCGCCCCTAAAAACGGGTGCCCGGCGGGCACAAGGGGGCCGCCCCCCCGTGGGCGGGCTGCGGGCGGCGAGCCCGGATACGGTGAGGGCGAGCCACCTCGTGCGTACCCCCCGGAGGGAAAACGTGAGTATCGCCGTCACCGGAGCCACCGGCCACCTCGGCCGCCTCGTCATCGCGGACCTGCTGGCCCGGGGCGTGGCCCCGGACGCCGTCGCCGCGGTCGTCCGCGACAGCGGCAAGGCGGCGGACCTCGCCGCTCAGGGCATCGAGGTGCGGGTCGCCGACTACGACGCCCCCGACTCCCTCGCGGAAGCGTTCGCCCCGGGCGACCGCGTACTGCTGATCTCGGGGAACGAGGTCGGCCGCCGGATGCCGCAGCACACCGCGGTGATCGACGCGGCGGCGAAGGCCGGCGCGGCCCTGCTGGCGTACACCAGCGTGCTGGGCGGACCGGCGGCGGATTTCACGCTCGCCGACGAGCACCGGGCGACGGAGGAGCTGGTCACGGCGTCGGGTGTGCCGTACGTGCTGCTGCGCAACGGCTGGTACACCGAGGTCTACACCGCGAACCTGCCCGCGGTGCTGGAGCACGGCGTGGTGATCGGCAACGCCGGTGAGGGCCGGGTCGCGTCGGCGGCGCGCGCGGACTACGCGGAGGCGGCCGCCGTCGTGCTGGCGACCGACGGGCACGAGAACCGGGCGTACGAGCTGAGCGGTGACACCGCGTGGAGCTTCCCGGAGTACGCGGCCGTGGTGGCGGAGCTGTCGGGGCGGCCGGTGGCGTACCAGGACATCAGCGGTGAGCAGCGGCTGGAGATCCTGACGGGTGTCGGGGTGCCGACGGAGTTCGCGGAGGTGCTGGTGGACGTCGACGACGCCATCGCGCGCGGGCGGCTCGCCGGGACGAACGGCGACATGGCGCGGCTGCTGGGCCGTCCGACGACGACGCTGCGGGAGACCGTCGCGACGGAGCTGCGCGGGCTCGGGGCACTCGCCTGAGCGACGCCGGGGTGTCAGGACCAACCCGCGAATAGCCCCTGGCGTGAGCATGCCGCCGACCGCTACCGTGGTAAGGGCCGCACCTGAAGAGGGGCCCGTACCGCATCCGTTCGCCGGGGAGCACGTACGACGGCGGCACGGCGCGCACCCAGGGTGCGGGGAGGACGGGTCGGGGCGATGGGCGACAAGCGCGCAGGGCTGGTCTACGGCTTCGCGGCGTACGGCATGTGGGGGCTCTTCCCGCTGTACTGGCCGCTGCTGGAACCGGCCGGGGCCGGGGAGATCCTGGCCCACCGGATGGTGTGGTCGCTGGTGGTCGTCGCGGTGCTGCTGCTGGTGCTGCGCCGCTGGGCGTGGATCGGTGAGCTGATACGGCAGCCGCGGCGGCTCGCGCTGGTCGCGGTCGCCGCGGCGACGGTGTCGGTCAACTGGGGCACGTACATCTGGGCCGTCAACGCCGGGCATGTCGTGGAGACCTCGCTCGGCTACTTCATCAACCCGCTGGTCACGATCGCGCTCGCGGTGCTGGTGCTGCACGAGCGGCTGCGGGCGGTGCAGTGGGCGGCGGTCGGCATCGGCTGCCTCGCGGTGGGGGTGCTCGCGGTCGGCTACGGGCGGCCGCCGTGGATCGCGCTCGTGCTCGCCTTCAGCTTCGGCAGCTACGGGCTGGTCAAGAAGAAGATCGCGATGGGCGGCCTGGAGTCGCTGGCCGCCGAGACGTCCGTGCAGTTCCTGCCCGCGCTGGTCTTCCTGCTGGTGCTCGGCGGGCGCGGCGACGCGACCTTCGCCTCGCACGGCGCCGGCCACGCGAGCCTGCTGGCCCTCGCCGGGCTCGTCACCGCGGTGCCGCTGGTGTGCTTCGGCATGTCGGCGAACCGGCTGCCGCTGTCCACCCTGGGGCTGCTCCAGTACCTGGCGCCGGTCTTCCAGTTCCTCATCGGCATCCTGCACTTCCACGAGACGATGTCCACCGAGCAGTGGATGGGCTTCCTGCTGGTGTGGGCCGCGCTCGTACTGCTGACCGCCGACGCGCTGCGCACCGCCCGCCGTTCGCGTACGCAGCTGGCACAGGCCAAGGCCGCCGCGGCGCAGATCTCACCGGCGGACCTCCCCGGGGAGACCGCCGGAACGGCGTGACCGGCGGGCCGGAATCCCGGCCCCGTGGACTCTCCCTGCGGTGAGTATCGGGTGGGCCCCGCAGCGCCCAATACTTGTCTCGTCCGAGATCCTCGTCGGCTGAATTACCGCGGCCGCGCTTTTCGTGCTGCCGAATTCGGCCGACCTCTGACGAGAGGGAAACAATGGCAAGCAGGAAGATTCTGGCGCTGCGGTCGACGATGGTCGCCGCGGCCGCCGGCGGTCTCATTTTCGTGGGAACCGGGGCCGCCAGCGCCAACACCTACTACTACGACGCCCTCAACTACGGGACCACCGACGGCAACACCGGTGTCCTTTACGAAACGGGCCACGACTGCAACTGGGGCAACGACAAGTTCTCGAACGGGGAGACGGTCAACAACGACATCACCTCGCTCGACAGCTACGACTCGCGCGGCGACTACCTCTTCGACGGCACCGACGAGGGCGGCTGCACCAGCGCCTCCTACGCCGGGTGGGACCTCTACGTCGTGCCCTACGCGTCGATTCCGAACCTCGCCACCTACGACTTCAACAACAAGGCGGGCGGCCACCTCTACGGCTGACGGGCGTACGCGCCCGGCCGGCCGCCGGCCGACCGGCCCACGGAACTGACCGGACAACCCCCCGGCCGCGGTGCGCCCGCCATCCGGTGCGCCGCGGCCGGGGTCGGCAGATCGAGGAGTTGTCGTTGACCATGCGGAAGAACGCCGCCGCCGCGGCCGCCGTCCTGGCGGGTCTGCTCGCCGGGTGCGGTACGGGTTCGGGGCACCACGCCGACGCCGAGGCGCCGCTCACGACGCCGTCGGCGGAGCAGCAGATCACCCTCCCCCTGGAGAGCTACTACCCCACGCCCGAGCAGGACGCCCTGCTCAACCAGGCGCGCGCACAGCTCATCCTCCAGTGCATGCAGAGCTTCGGGCTCACCTTCAGCACCACCGCGCAGCAGAGCACGGGCACGGACCCGTACCGTACGGACCGCTTCCTGCTGTCCGACGCCACGCTCGCGGCCCGGTACGGCTACCACTCGGCGCCCGAGGTGTACGCGCGCCAGGCGCAGGAGAACACGGACGCCGCGAAAGACGGGTGGAAGCCCACCCCGGCGGAGAAGACCGTGTTCGACGGGGTGGGCCAGAACACCTACGACGGGAAGAAGATCCCGCCGGGCGGCTGCCGGCAGCAGGCCTTCGGCTCGCTGTCCACCGTCGCGGCCGCGGCCGCGGCCCGTCCCCCGGCCGACTCCGGTGACGCGCCGCCCGACATCTACTTCGTCCAGAGCCTCAGGCACAAGGCCGCCGACAAGGCGGCGCAGGACTCCCGGGTGGTCGGCATGGAGCAGGCGTGGAGTTCGTGCATGCACGCGGCGGGATACACCTACACCTCTCCCGAGCAGGCGGCCCGCGACCCCCGCTGGCAGGTCGGCACAACGCCGCAGAAGGGGGAGATACCGGTGGCGAAGGCCGATGTCGCATGCAAGACGAAGGTCAATTACCTCGGAATCATGACGCAGGTCACGACCGAGACGCAGAAATCCCTCGTCGAGGACAACGCCGAGGCGCTGAGCACGTACAAGAAGGATTTCGACCAGCAGCTGAAACGCGCCACGGCGATCCTTTCCGGAGCATCGGGGAACACGGCGAAGTGAACGACGAGCCAGGGGACGAATACCGTGTCTGACGTCGTCCGTTCCGATTCCGCCACGGAATCGGAACCAGCGGAGCAGAAGGTCCTGACCCGCCGCCGGTGGGTACTGGTGGCCGCGGTCACCGGTGCACTGGGGCTGTCGGCGGGAGGGCTCGCGGCGTCGACCCTGGTGAAGTCACCGGAGCAGGTGGCGGCGGAGGCGGCTCCACCGTCGCCCTCCGCGGTCACCGCACCGGTGGAGCGGCGGGTGCTGTCGCAGACGGTCGTCATGCGCGGTGTCGCCGCCCCCTCGGCGACGACGACCGTCGCGGCGCCGGCGGCGGAGGACGGGGGGAAGTCCGTTGTCACCCGCGCGCCGGTGAAGCAGGGGCAGTCCGTCACGCCCGGCACGGTGGTGGCCGAGGTGTCGGGCCGCCCCGTGATCGTGCTGCCCGGCCGGATCCCCCTCTACCGCGACATCCGGCCGGGCATGAGCGGGCCGGACGTGAGGCAGTTGCAGTCCGCGCTGCGCGGGCTCGGCTACGCGGTGCGGGACACCCGGGGCACGTACGGGACCTCGACGGAGGCCGCGGTGAAGGCCCTCTACCGCGATCGCGGATACCAGCCGCCGACGCTGACGGAGACCGTGGGCGCACCCGCGCCCGACCCGGGAACAGCTGACCCGGGCACGGCGGGCTCCGCCACGGACGGCTCCGGCACCGCGGGCTCCTCCGGCACGGACGGCTCCGGGACCGCGGCCCCGCAGACCGCGCCCCCGGGCCCGTCCGGGTCCGGCGGTACGCGGCAGCGCAAGCGGTACTGGGTCAAGGCCGGGGAGCTCGCCTTCGTGACGTCGCTCCCCGCCCGCGTCGCGACGATCTCCGCGGGCCTGGGAGCGGATGTCGGCTCGCACCCCGTCCTCACCCTCTCCGTCGGCGACGTCGTGGTGCGCGGCACTCTGGCCACCGACGACGGAGCCCTCGTGCACGCCGGGATGAAGGTGACCGTCCTCGCGGAGCAGACGGGCGTCCAGGCCGCGGGCAAGGTCACCTCGATCGGGCCGTACACGCAGGAGAGTACGGGCGGGAGCGGCGGTACGGCGTCCGGGGACGACCCGGGGGACGGCTCGGGGGACGCGGCGTCCGGCGGTACCGGCCAGGAGCAGTCGCCGGCCGGCCGCCCGGTGGTGGTGGCGGGAGTCAAGCCGCTGCCCGGGAGTCTCGTGGGCCAGGACGTACGGCTGACCATCGAGACGGCGTCGACCGGCGGCAAGGTCCTCGCCGTCCCGGCCGCCGCGGTCTATGCCACAGCCGACGGATCGGCGCAGGTCGTCGTCCTGCGACCGGACGGGCGCCGGCAGCGGGTCCCGGTCACGGTCGGCGCGACGGGCGCCGGCTACGTCGAGATCCGGGGCGGCGCCGTCGCCGAGGGCGACGACGTGGTGGTGGGCACATGAGCCGGCCGCGCACCCGTCCCGACGCGGCGGCCATCGCCTCCGACGGGACGGCGACGGACCCGGCGCCCCCGGTGATCGCCTTCCGCGGGGTGGGGCGGACGTATCCGGGACCGCCGCCGCTGACGGCGCTCCACCCGGCCGATCTGACCATCGCACGCGGGGAGTTCGTCACGGTGGTGGGTCCCTCGGGGTCGGGGAAGTCGACGTTCCTGAACGTCGCGGGGCTGCTGGACCGGCCGTCCCGGGGCCGCTACCTGCTGGACGGCATCGACACCGCGGGCCTCGGCGAGCGCGACCGCGCGGCGCTGCGCGGCCGGCGGATCGGCTTCGTCTTCCAGTCCTTCCACCTCCTGCCGCACCAGTCCGCGATCGACAACGTCGCGCTGTCGCTGCTCTACACCGGCACCCCGCGCGGCAAGCGGCGCCGGCTCGCCGCCGAGACCCTGGAGAGGGTCGGGCTCGGACACCGCCTGCGGGCGACCGTCGTGCACCTGTCCGGCGGCGAGCGGCAGCGGGTCGCGATCGCGCGGGCGCTCGTCAACCGGCCGAGTCTGCTGCTGTGCGACGAGCCCACCGGCAACCTCGACACCGCCACGGCGCGGACCGTGCTGGCGCTGCTGGGCGAGCTGCACGCGAGCGGCTTCACGGTCCTGGTGGTGACGCACGATCCGGGGGTCGCCGCGCTCGGGCAGCGCGCGGTGGTGATCCGGGACGGGGTGCTGCGGGAGGCCGACCCGGCGGGCCTCGGGGCGTCGGCCGTACAGGCGGTCGGGGCGGACCCGGTCGACGTCTCGGGGGCGGTCTCATGGCAGTGAAGCGCAGGACTCGGTCACCGCGGCGCGGGCGCCCGGTGCCCCCCACCCGGCTCCGGCCGCTGGACGCGCTGCACGAGGCGCTGGGCGCGCTGCTGGCCCGTCCGGCCCGTGCCTCGCTGACCGTGCTGGGCACCCTGCTGGGCGTCGCGGCCTTCGTGACCGTGCTGGGGCTGACCTCGACCACGTCGGGACAGATCTCGCAGCGCTTCACGACCCTCGCCGCGACCGAGGTGACGGTGCAGGACGCTCCGGCCGACCCCGCCGCGGCCGACGCCCCCTTCCCCGCCGACACCGAGCAGCGGCTCGACCGGCTGAACGGTGTGCGGGCCGCCGGGGTCTACTGGACGGCGAAGGTGCCCGGCGGGGACCAGGACCAGGGGGCGCCGGTGTCGGCGCGGCCCCCGGGCCCTCCGGGCACGGGCGGGCAGGTACCGCTGTCGGTGCTCGCCGCCTCCCCGGGCTATCTGACGGCGGTGCACGCGTCCGTGTCCTCCGGCCGCCTCTACGACGCCTTCCACGACAGCCGCGGGCTGCGGGTGTGCGTCCTCGGCCGGGCGGCGGCGACCAGGCTGGGGATCACCCGGCTGAAACCGCAGCAGGCGATCTTCGTGGGGGACGTGCCCCTGACGGTGCTGGGGATCATCGGCGACGTGAGCCGGCAGCCCGGGACCATGCTGTCGGTCGTGGTCCCGCAGACCACGGCGGAGCAACTGTGGGGGCCACCCGCCGCGGGTGACGCGAACGCGGCCAGGGTTCTGATCGAGACCCGGCTCGGCGCCGCCCAGCTGATCGGCCGGCAGGCGGCTGCGGCGATCCGCCCGGACCAGCCGGCGCGGTTCAAGGTGACGACGCCGCCCGATCCCAGGACGCTCAGGGACCAGGTCGGCACGGACCTGAGCGGCCTCTTCCTGGGGCTGGCCGGAATCTGCCTCGTGATCGGCGCGCTCGGAATAGCGAACACGACGCTGGTCGCCGTACTCGAACGCACTTCGGAAATCGGTCTGCGGCGCAGCCTCGGCGCCCGCGGAAGGCACATCGCCGCCCAATTCCTCTCCGAATCCGCCGCGCTCGGCATGCTCGGCGGACTGATCGGCACGGGTGTCGGGGTCGCTTCCGTGGTCGCGGTTGCGGCAGCACGCAAGTGGACGCCGGTCCTCGAACCCCTCACGGTTCTTCCCGCGCCGTTGATCGGCGCGGTGACGGGCCTGCTCGCCGGCCTCTATCCGGCCTGGCGTGCCACCCGCATCGAGCCCGTGGAGGCGCTCCGCCGCTAGACCCGCGCACGGGGCGCGGGAAAAGCGGCGGAGTTTCAGCCGCCGAACTGCTCCCCGATGATGCGTGCCTGGAGTTCCCGGATGTTCGCGCAGCCGAGCCGCTGGAGGCCCTTGCGGATGTGGTAGGCCACGGTCGACTCCTGGACGCTGAGCCTGCGGGCCGCCTCGGTGCGGGTGATCCCGGTGGTCATGAGGTCGAGGACCAGTCGCTGCGTCCTGGACAGCTGCTCCGCCCCGCGGATGTCGAGCTTCGTGCGCGGGGGCCGGTCGGGGCGCAGGAAATGGCCCGCGACCACGGGGGATATCCAGTTGCTGCCGCGCAGGACCGCGTCCAGCGCGGCCTGCCAGCCGCCGGGGGCGTCGCTGCGCGCGACCAGCGCGGTGGCCCCCCGGGAGACGGCGTCGGGGATCAGCGCGTCGGCCGCGTCATGGCAGACGTAGACCAGCGGCCGCTGGCTGTCCGACTCCCTGACGCCGGGCAGCCCGATGCGGTCCGCGACGGCGACCGGGAGGGGACCCGGCTCCCGCTCCACCCCCCGGTGAATATCCCATT
Source organism: Streptomyces sp. NPDC004031 (assembly GCF_053604375.1). Lineage (NCBI taxonomy): Bacteria > Bacillati > Actinomycetota > Actinomycetes > Kitasatosporales > Streptomycetaceae > Streptomyces > Streptomyces sp. NPDC004031. The sequence goes on from NZ_JBSGHL010000025.1 coordinate 40,349, forward strand.
CCTCTTCCATGCCCTCCAATTCGGAGAGCATCCTACGTCTGTTCTCCGGGTCACCGAGCATCAATTGCAAATCCATTTCCCCACCCCATACGTCAGCTCAGCACATGACGACGCCCGTAGCATAACCGAATACCCCGCACCCGGCGAAGAAGATCTTTCCGCGCATGACGCGCGCACCCAAAAGAACGGTCAACTCCCCCCACTGCCACTCTTTCAGGACGCCTGAACGAAGGGTTCCGTTCCTCTTCCCAAAGGGATCACATTGACACACACCGGGCCACCGGTCATAATCTTCCGGCGTCGCACCCCCGCCATTCCTTCCATTTCCCGGCGGGGGCGCCACCACCTTCTCGCAAGGTAGTTCACCAGAAATTCATCGCCTTTTTCCCCGTGATTGTCCGCCGGCCACCGCAGCCGGACGCGGGGCCGCAGTGGGCTCGCTTCCGGCGAATTTCCGCAGCGGGGCGACGCGTCGTTGCCCGAACCCCAAGGACCTCACCGTGAACCTTTCCTCCCGCGGCCACAGCCCGTCGGGGCCGCCGGCCCTGCCCGAACCGCTGCCGGCCGTGGCGGCTGTCCCGCCACCCCGGGCGGGAGCGGAGCGGGCACCGGCCCACGGGCTCCGGCGCGACATCCAGGGGCTGCGGGCGGTGGCCGTCACGCTCGTGGTGCTCGCGCACTGCGGGGTGGGCGCGGTTGCCGGGGGCTACGTCGGGGTCGACGTCTTCTTCGTCATCTCCGGCTTCCTCATCACCTCCCTCCTGATACGGCAGTTACGCGACAGCGGCCGCATACCGATGGGCGGCTTCTACGCCCGGCGCGCACTGCGGCTGCTGCCGGCCGCGACGCTCGTCGTCCTGGCCACGCTCGTCGGATCGCGGCTCTACCTGTCGAAGATCCGCTTCACCGCATACGCGGGCGACGCGGTGGGCAGCGCCCTCTACGCGGTGAACCTCCGGCTCGCCGCCTCCGGCACGGACTACCTCAACGCGGACAGCCCCCCGTCGCCCTTCCAGCACTTCTGGTCGCTCGCGGTGGAGGAGCAGTTCTACGTGGTGTGGCCGCTGCTGCTCGCGCTCGCCTGGTGGGCGGGGCGGCGGCTGGGCCGTCCGGTGCTGTGCGCCGCGGTGGTGCTCGGCGCGGTGTGCCTGGGGTCCTTCTGGGTGAATCTGCGGCTGACCGCCGACTCGCCGTCCTGGGCCTACTTCGGCTCGCAGGCCCGCTTCTGGGAGCTGGGGGCGGGGGCGCTGCTCGCGCTGGGGTCCAGGTGGCTGGGGAAGCTGCCCGAGCCGCTCGCTGCGGCAGCGGCCTGGGCGGGTCTGGGCTGCGTCCTGCTCGCCGCGCTGCGCTACGACGACGCGACGCCCTTCCCCGGGACGTACGCGCTGCTCCCGGTGCTGGGCGCGGCCGCGGTGGTGGGGGGCGGGTGCGTACGGTCGGCGTACGGGCCCGAGCTGCTGCTCGCGCGGCGGCCGGCCGTATGGGTCGGCGGGCTGTCGTACGGCTGGTATCTGTGGCACTGGCCGCTGCTGGTGATCGGGCCGGTGGCACTCGGCCGCCCCGCGGGGCCGCGGCTCGCGCTGGTACTGGCCGCCACCGCACTGGGGCTCGCCTGGCTGACGCTGCGGCTGGTGGAGAATCCGGTGCGCTTCCACGCCGCCTTCCGGGGCCGGCCCTGGCGGGCGCTGCGGCTGGGCGGCGGCCTGTCGGCGGGGGCCGCGGTGGTGGCGCTCACCGCGTCGCTCTTCCCGCCGGCCATCGACTCCGGCAGGCCCGCGCCCGGCCTGGCCCGGGAGATCACGGCGGCGGCGGACCCGGGGCTGCGGCTCACGCAGTTGCTGGCCGCCTCCCCCGGGAAGCTGCCGAGCAACCTCGCGCCCGCGCTGGGCGACATCAAGAAGGTGCGGTCCGCCGTGTACCGGGACGGCTGCCACGTGGGCTACGCGAGCACGAAGGTGCCGGACTGCGTCTACGGCGACCCGCGCTCCGACACCGAGGTCGTCCTCTTCGGCGATTCCCACGCGGCGCAGTGGTTCCCGGCGCTGGAACGGCTCGCGGGCGAGCGGCACTGGAAGCTGATCTCCCTCACGAAGGCCTCCTGCAAGGTCCCCGCGGTCTCCATCGTCAACGGCGGCGGGCCGTACGCGAGCTGCGACACCTGGCGGTCGCGGGCGGTCGCCCGGATCGTCGCGTCGCACCCCGACCTGGTGATCGTGTCGTCGTCGGACGCGGGCGACCTGGCGCGTCCCGCGGGCGACCCCGAGCAGCAGTGGACGGCCGGTTTCCGGGACACCTTCACCCGGCTGGGCTCCTCCGGGGCGCGGGTGGTCGCGCTCCAGGACACGCCCTGGCCGACCGTGGACGCGGTGGACTGCGCGGCGGAGCACCCGCTGGCGCTGGGGCGGTGCGCGAACCACCTGCCGGACGCGGTGCACGACCCGGCGCGGCACCGCGAGCTGGCGGCTGCCGCCCGTGCCACCGGGGCGACGGTGATCGACCCGGCGCCGTGGCTGTGCGCGCCGGACGGGACCTGCCCGGTGCTGGCCGGGAACACGCTGGTCTACCGGGACGACAGCCACATCGCGGAGGGCTTCGCGTCGGCGCTGGCCCCGGTGCTGGGCGCGCGTCTGGCGGAGCTGCTGCCCGCGTGAGCCGTGTCTGTGTAAGCCGTCAGCACGTGAGTCGTGTCTGTGTGAGCCGTATCTGTGTGAACCGTCAGCGCGTGAGCCGTCACACCGTGCGGACGGCGGTGCCCGCGGCTTCGAGGGCGGCCAGTTCGTCGTCCGGGGCGGTGCCGTCGGTGACGAGGGTGTGCAGGAGGCTCGTCGGGCCGACGTACGCGTAGGCGGTGCGGCCGAACTTGCTGCCGTCGGTGGCGAGGACGACGCGGCGGCTGGAGGTGACGGCCGCCTTCTTCACCGCGGCCTCGTCCAGGTCGTAGGCGGTCAGGCCCTCGGCGGCGCTGAGGCCGCAGCAGCCCAGGACGGCGGTGTCGAAGCGCAGGGCGGCGAGCGAGGCGAGGGTGAGCGGGCCGGTGAGGGCGCCCTCGGCGGCGCGCGGCTTGCCGCCGGGCACCATCAGCGTGGTGGGGCCGGGCGCGTCGCTGAGCAGGTGGACGGCCTGGAGGGACAGCGGCATCACGGTGACGGGCCGCCCGCGCAGCAGCCGGGCGACCTCCAGGCAGGTGGTGCCGCTGTCGAGCAGGACGCTCTCGCCGTCCGCGATCAGCGCGTCCACCTCGGCGGCGATCCGCTGCTTGGACTCCACCGCCTCGTGCGCGCGCAGCGCGAAGGGCGGTTCGTCGCCCCTGAGCAGCAGGGTGCGGGCGCCGCCGCGGACGCGTTCGAGGACGCCCTGCGCGGCGAGCGCGTCGAGGTCGCGCCGGATGGTCATCTCCGAGGCGCCGGTCAGCGCGGCGAGCGCCTGCACCGTGGCGCTGCCCGCGTCCCGTACGGCCTGGGCGATCAGCCCGTGACGGTCGGTGTTGCTCATACGGTGATTGAACACCAGCGGCGAGTGAACAGACAAGCTGTTCGATGGCGACTGTTTCGCACATCCGGGATGTTCGTTATGGTGGCGGGCATGGACCGCGCTCTCCGGGCCGCCCGCGTGGCGACCTTCGTCTACTTCGTGCTCGACGGCACCCTCATGGGCATCTGGGTCGTGCACATCCCCGCCGTCGAGGACCGCGTGGGCATCAGCCACGCCACCCTCGGCGGACTGCTGGTGCTGCTGGGCCTCGGCGCGTTCCTCGGCATGCGGGTGGCCGGGCCGCTCGCCGACCGGCTCGGCACGCGCGTCGTCGTCCCCGCCTCGGGCGTGCTGTGCGGCGCGGCGCTCGCCCTGCCGGGACTGTCGCACAGCCCGTGGACGCTCGCCGGGGCACTGCTGGTCTTCGGCTTCTGCAACGGATGCCTGGACGTGAGCATGAACGCGCACGCGGTGCATGTGGAGAAGGCGTACGCGCGGCCGGTCATGTCGGCCTTCCACGCGACCTTCTCGGTGGGCGGCGTGCTGGCCTCACTCGTCGCCGCGGGCGCGTCGGCCGCGGGCCTGGGTACGGCCTGGGTGCTCTCGGTGTCGGGCGCGGTGGGCGTGCTGATCGCACTGGCCGCGGCGCCCCTGCTGCTGCCGTCGGGAGCCGTCGCGGCGGAAGAGGCCGCGGAGGCGGCGGAGGCCGCGGCGCCGCAGGCCAAGCGGAAGGGCGGCTCGCGGTACATCCGCATCCTCGCCGGGCTCGCCTTCATGACGATGCTGTGCGAGGGCGCCGCGAACGACTGGAGCGCGCTGCACCTCAAGGACGTCCTCGGCGCCCCGACCAGCACCGCGGCCTTCGGCTACGGCACCTTCGCCGCGGCGATGACGGTGGGCCGGCTGCTCGCCGACCGCGTCTCCGCCCGCTTCGGCTCCCTGGCGATCCTGCGGTACGGCTCCGTGCTGGCCGCGGTCGGGATCACCGTCGTCGCCCTCACCCCGTGGACGTGGGCGGCCTTCGTGGGCTGGGCGCTGTTCGGCCTGGGCCTGTCGGGGTGCGTCCCGCAGCTCTTCAGCGCCGCCGGGCACGCCGACCCCGCCGCAGCGGGCGCCAACGTCTCGCGCGTCGCGGGCCTGGGCTACCTCGGCATGCTCGCGGGCCCCGCCGTCATCGGCTGGCTGACCCACCTGACCGCGCTGAACCACACGTTCCTGCTGCTCACGCTGCTGTGCGCGGTGACGGCGGCAGCAGCGGGGGTGCTGCGCACCGGACAGCCGGACCACACCGCCCAGGAGCTGGAGCCCTCCCGCTCCTGAGCCCGCCCAGCGGCTCCCCCGACCACCCGTGCGGCCCGGTCCTGACCCCGGGCCGCACGGGTATCCGCCGCCGGCGGATGTGACGCGGATCCCGCCCGGTCCGATTGACGCCAGTAATGCGCGGACGCAATATATGCATATGCATGACTCTACGGGCCGACGCTTCCTCTTCCTCCTCGGCAGCACCCGCGCGGGCGGCAACACCGAGACGCTCGCCCAGCAGGCGGCGGCCGCGCTGCCCTCCGACGTCGAGCAGCACTGGGTACGGCTGGCGGAGCTGCCGCTCCCGGCGTTCACCGACGTCCGCCACTCCGGCGACGGCTCCTACCCCGAGCCCACCGGCAACGCCCGCACCCTGCTGGACGCGACCCTCGACGCGACGGACCTGGTCATCGCCTCCCCCCTGTACTGGTACTCCCTCTCGACGCCGACGAAGCAGTACCTGGACCACTGGTCCGGCTGGCTCCGCGTCCCCGGCCTCGACTTCCGCTCCCGCATGGCCGGCCGCCACCTCTGGGGCATCACCGCCCTCGCCGGCACCGACCACTCCGACGCCGACCCGCTGGTCGGCACCCTGCAGAAAACCGCCGCCTACATGCGCATGCCCTTCCACGGCACCCTCCTGGCCAGCGCCACCCGCCCCGGCCAGGTCACCACGGACGAGGCCGCGGCCCTGCGGGCGAAGAGGTTCTTCACGGGGTGAGGCCGCGGCTGTCCCGGCGGATCCCGTAGCCGAGCCACCCGTCCGGCCCCCCGTCCGCGGGACTGCGGACGAAGCCCGCCTTGAGCAGCACCCGGCCGGAGGCGGGGTTGTCGGGGTGGTGCCGCGCGGACAGCCGGACCAGAGGGGTGTGCGCGAAGGCGTACGCGACGAGCCGCCGGACGGCTTCGGTCCCGTATCCGCAGCCCCAGACGTCCTCGCGCAGGATGTAGCTCACGGTGGCGTGCCCGGTGTCACGCTCCCGCAGACCGATCAGTCCGACCAGGTCGCCACGGGCCGCCTCGATGCCGAAGCGCCAGCGTTCGCGGGGAACCGTGCGGGCCTGGGCGGCGGCGTCGGCGACATAGGCGGCGGACTCCTGCTCGGTCAGAGGACGGCCCCGGGTGTAGGTGAGCGACGCACCGCTGTAGATCCGCAGGACCGCAGGGGCGTCGGCGTCGGCCAGCTCGCGAAGGGTGATCATCGGACGGCGTCCAGGGCCTGGGCCAGCTCGGCCGCTCCGGGCCTTTCGGCGGCGGACGGTGTCAGGCACGCCGCGATGACCTCCTCGAAGGCCGGGAAGGGCCACGGCCGGACGGCCGCGAGGTCGGCGCGTTCTCCGGCGGCAATGGCGCGCAGCTTGTCCGGCCGCGAAGCCTCGTCGGCGTACGGGACGGGGCGGCGCCCGGTCCAGCACCAGAAGAGGGACGCGCCCAGGCCCCAGACGTCCGCCGGGGGCCGGACCTGGACGTGCGTGTCGGCGGACGTGGTGAGCAGCGCGTCGGCAATCTCCGGGGCCGTCGTGTGGGTGAGCGCGCCCCGGTACGGAAGCCGGTCCGCCGTGTCCGGCCCGCAGGAGAGGGCGAAGTCGAAAAAGTCGGCGCGGCCCTCCGGGGTGACGACGGTGTTCGTGGGCTGCACGTCGGCGTGCGTCCAGCCGGCGGCGTGCATGCGTGCGAGCCGCGCCGCCCAGGTCCGGGTAACGGTCAGCAGCCACCGACGCGCCGCGGGCCGGTCGCCCTCCGGGCCGCGCGCCTGCGCGAACGCGTGCCACAGCGGCTCACCGGCGAGCCAGTCGACCGCCAGCCAGTGGCCGCCGTCCCACCCACCGGCGTCCACCCGGTAGCCGGGATCGATCGCCTCGGCAGCGGTGAGGGCCCGGAGGTGCCGGTCCTCCTGGTAGATCTCCGCGGCCTTGTCCCGCTCCTGCCCGGCCTCGGGGCTGTTGGCCTTCAGTACGACGGTGGCCCACTCGCCGGTGACCTTCCACGCGCGCGAACCCCGCCGGTCGCTGAGCAGAACGCACTCGGCCCCCGGTCCCACCCGCGGCTCCAGCGCGGTTACCGCCTCGGGAGGAGCTGTTGCGCCCATGCCTTGACGTCCTTCCAGTCGTGCCCGATCTCGCCGAGAACGTCATGCCCGTCGTCGACGGCCGCCTCCACGGCAGCCGCCAGCTCCGGCGTGGCACGCAGAAACCGCCCGTCACGTGACCTGACGGCAACCCGCACCGGCAGAAACGACAACGGCGGAGGCGGAACGGGGCGTCCGCTGCGGTCGGCACGCTCCTCACCTGCAGCGAACTTGCCGACCATGAGCCCCACAGGAGCGTAGAGGTGCTTCAGGGCCCAGTGCGGCCACTGCAGCGCCTCCCCTCCCGCGTGCAGGACCGCAACGTTCTCGCACACGAAGGCGCCGCGCCGTCGGGGCATTGACGACCGCACTCGCTCGGCGGCCTGGACCGCAGCGTAAAAGATCTCGGCCTCGACGTCCTCGACACCGCCGACGGCCTCGTACAGGGTCCAACTGGTGTGGCCCCGTTCGAGGGACGGTCCCAGGTAGGGGCAGTGGGCGGTCACGTCACGCAGATACGTGGCGAGGTACGGCGCAGGGGTGCTGGTGCGGGGAGCGAGGAGGCGGAGCGCCCCAGCACTGGGCCGGGTCGCTCCGCCGACAGGCCTGGACGGGGTCACGATGCGGCCGGTTCCCGCTGCGGCACCGGTACCGCGTCGTCACCGCCGTCCCCGGGAACCGGCGAGCAGTCCCACTCGGCGACCACCACCCCGGTCTCCCGGTAACGGGCCACGCCTTCACGGTCCACGCGGCCATCTCGGTCGGTGAACCAGAGCTCGGGGAGTACGCCGAACAGGGCCTCGTAGTCACGAACCCAGGAGACAGGACCAGCACCCGAGCCAGGTGCGTGCCCGATACTGCGTCCGGCGTGCTCCGCGCAGAATGCCGGGTAACCGGGCGAATCCAGAAGCTCGTGCCAAGCGGCGTCGACCGCCGGGGAGAACATCTCCGGGGCGGGTTGACCGGCCGCGAACCTGCGGCCCGCGATCGTCAGGAACCGGCCGAGTTCGGCCTGCTCCGTGCTGGTGGTGCTCACGTCGGTGATCCTCTCGTAGAAGCCGATGGTGCAAACCCGCTGGGCTCCCAGCGGGAGTTCGGGCGGCGAGCGGCGGACGGTCACACGGTGAGCGACGCCCACACGAGCTTGCCGACGCCGTTACGGTCGGTGACGCCCCAGCCGTCGGGACCGGTGAGGGCGGCGACGAGGGCGAGGCCGCGGCCGCGTTCGTCGTCGGTGGTGGCCGCGCGGGGTTTCCGGGCTGCGCGGGGTCCGGGGCCAGAACGTCGTCACGCTCGGCGGGACGTCGTCGGCCTTCGGGTCGCCTTCGGACTGCTCGTGCATGTGCGTGCCCTTCCTCGGCTGAGGTGACGAGTGGACGTCAGGGGCCCCGGCGGTCGCCCCGCGGGGACCCCTGACGGAGGGCTCGACCGGCACGGGCGCCTCGGGGCGGCGCTCAGGGAGTACCGTCTCGCTGCCAAGCTCGAACAGCTTCAGGTCGCCGAGGTCATCGCCGCATCGCAGACGCGGGTCAGCCGGATAGAGACCGGGCACGTCACCGCCCGGCCGATCGAGATCCGCGCGATGCTCGACGCCTTCGGCGTCACCGACCTGGACATCCGCAAGAAGCTGGAGGACATGTCCCGGGCCTCGTACCGGCGGGGCTGGTGGCTGGAGCACGCCGCCCACCTACGGCCCGACTACCTGGACTACATCTCGCTGGAGGACGACGCGACGTACATCCGCGAGTGGCAGCCGGTCCTCGTCCCGGGTCTGCTGCAGACTCCCGCCTACGCCGAAGCCGTCATCACCGCGGGTCCGAACTTCGTCACCCCGGAGCGGGTGGGGCAGTTGAGTGCGGTGCGCGAGACGCGGCAGGCCAAGATCGCGCCCGGCGCCGCGAACTACACCGCCATCGTCTGGGAGCCGGTCTTCGTGCACCCACTGGTCACGCCGGAAATCCACGTCCGGCAACTGGAGCACATCCTCGCCGTGCTGGAGCGGCAGAACGTCACCTTGCAGGTGCTGCCCTTCGCGGCGGGCATCCTCGCCGGGACGACCTCCGCCTTCTCCAGTTTCAGTTTCGATGACGAGCCCATCGTCGAAGCCGTGACCATGGAGAACGTCCGCGGTACCTCCGTGCTGGAAGCGCCTGCCGATCTTGCCGCCTACACCAACGTTTTCGACCAACTACGATCGGCTGCACTATCACCCGACGACAGCGCGCAAGTCCTCCGGAGCGCGCTGCGGGATGGCGAGAAAGGCGCGCAGTGGACGACGTTGAAGGCCGTTACCGCAAGTCCTCCTACTCCGGGCAAGAAGGAAACTGTGTAGAGGTCGCCGCCACGGCGGGCGGGGGCCGGGCTGTTCGGGACAGCAAGGACCAGGCCGGGCCGAGTCTGCGGTTCAGTGCCGAGGCGTGGGGTGCGTTCCTCGCCGGGGCGCGGGGCGGGGAGTTCGACCGCTGAGGTCGGACGTCCGAGCGAGGGCAAGGGGAAGGTCCCTGGAAACCGCCTGGTGGGCGGGGTCCGGGGACCTTTTCGTGGTGCGCTCGAAGACCAGCACGCGGCGGCCGCGGACGCTGACGTCCGCCACCTTCGTGAAGTGGGAGTGGAGGACGGACATCTTCGTACGGTCGCGGGCCGTCGCGTTCGCCTCCGCGGTGAAGTCGGCGTCCGTCACCAGGAGGATGCGGTGCTGGGCGAGCATCGCGGTGCGGATGCGGGCCGGGGGCGCTTCCACGCCCTCCAGGGTCGCGGACTCCAGGGGGCCCTCGGACAGGGCGATGTCGTGCAGGCCCGCGAAGGCGTCCGGGGAGACGTAGGCGGTGTCGCGGCGCCAGGACGGGACGAAGAGGACCGCGGAGTCGGGGGACTTCAGGCGCTGGACGTGGGCCGCGACCGCGAGGACGTCGTCCACCCGGCTGGACGGGGAGCGCTCGGCCACGCACTGCGGGAGGAGGGCCAGCGCCAGGGCGGTGACGGCCGCCGGGACCAGCCAGCCGCGCGCGGCCGCGCGGGCCGCCGTGTCCAGGGCGGCGCCGATCAGCAGGGCCAGGCCCAGCAGGCTGAAGACGACGTAGCGGTCGAGGTAGAGAGGGTGGACCAGGGAGACCGTCAGGAGGGCGAGCTGCGGGGCCGCCAGCAGCGGGAGACCGACCGTCACCGCCGACAGCCGCCGCCCGGTGTGCGGGCGGACCACGGTCGCCGCGAGGGCGCCGAGCGTCAGCAGCACCGCCGGGGCGACCAGCTTCGACCAGGTCAGCGGGGCTATCCAGGCGACCTGGTGCTGCTGGGTGCGGCTGTAGAGGATGAGCGGCAGCACGGCGGCGGTCGCGGCCGCGGAGGCTGCCGCCCAGCGTGTCGCGGGGCCGCGTCCGGGCCGTGTCCACAGCAGGGTCGCCGCGTGGGCGGCCAGCATCAGCAGGGAGAGCCAGTTCAGCAGGCCGCAGAGCGCGACCGTCGCCGCGTACGCCGCCCAGCGGGCCGGGCCGCCGCGCCCCTGGAGGAGCGTCACCAGCAGCAGCGTCGCGGCCGCCGCCCCGGCGGTGACCAGCGCGTACGGGCGGCCCTCCTGGAGGTAGAACTGCACGGTCGGGAGCAGCCCGAACACCGTCCCGGCGGCGAGGCCGGCCCGCGGGCCCGCCAGCCGCCGGCCGAGGACGGCCACGCAGCCGGCCGCGACCGCCATGGCCAGTACCGAGGGCAGCCGCAGGGTCACGATGTTCGCCCCGAAGCACGCGAACAGCTCGTGCATCAGCAGGTAGTAGAGGCCGTGCACGACGTCGATGGAGCGCAGCATCCGGCACAGGTCGGCGGGTGAGCGCTGGGCCGCCTGCCACGTCGCCGCCTCGTCCCGCCACATGCTGTGCTGCCGGGAGAGCCCCCACGTCCCGAGCGCGAGCGTCACCGCCGCGGGAATCAGCCAGACGGGCGGGCGGACACGGGCGAGGGCGGTCGGTGAAAGGTGCACGTATGGCAGATGCAGGAATCCGGCGGAGCGTTGAGCGCCCGCCGGATTCCGTATGTGAAGATCTGCCGCCTTCGTCCCCGGGGAGCCGCCTGGGGACGGGAGCAGGGGGCGGCCCCCGGGACGTGGGTCCCGGGGGCCGCCGTGGGTGCGCCGATCAGGAGAAGGAGCAGGTGATGGAGCCGTTCGGGGTGTTGATGCCCTGCGAGGACGTCGCCGTGAAGCCGAACGTCGTATTGCCGTCGGCCGGGATCGAGCCGTTGTAACCGGCGTCCTTGACCGTCACCTTCGTGCCGCTGGTGGTCACGGTGCCGTTCCACAACTGGCTGATCGTGGTGCCGTCACCCGTTGTCCAGTTCACCGTCCAGTGACTGGAGGGTGAGGTGCCGTGGTTCATGACCTCGACCGAACCCTGGAAACCGCCGCTCCAGGAGTTCGTCACCGAGTACATCGCCATGCAGTTGCCGTCCACCGGCGGCATCGAGGTCGGCGGGGTGGTCGGCGGGGTGGTGGGAGGCGTCGTCGGCGGGGTGGTCGGCGGCGTGGTGGGCGGGGTCGTGCTGCCGCCCGTCGTACCACCGGTGGTGCCACTGCCGTTGTGGATGCCCGTCACCTCGCCGTTGCCACCGTCGAAGACGATGTCGGAGCAGGAGAAGAAGTTCTCGTTGCTGTCCGAGCGGACCCACTGGATGAACAGCATGGCGTTGCCGGAGCGGCCCGCGGGCAGCGCCTGGTCCCAGTAGTAGTGGCCCCCGTCCGTGCCGGGCGAGCCGACGGCGGGCGGGTTGGTGCTGGTGCTGATCTCGGTCATGTCCGCCCACGCCAGCGGGGTGGTCGGGGACCAGCCCTGCTTGGTGAGGTAGACGTGGAAGGTGCCCGGGTGCTGCGCCCAGTTGCTGTACTGGAGCTGGATCGTCGACCCGGACGTCAGGTGCGTCTTGGGCCAGTCGTCACGGGCGGCGCTGTAGGCGGAGAAGTCGTACGGCGACTTGTTGCCCGCGCTGCAGATCGTGCCGTCCGGCACGTAACCCACGGTCTTGCCGCCCGCGTTGGAGTCCAGGACGGCGAACCAGTTGTAGAGCGGCGTCGTGCCGCTCTGCGCGACCGCCGCGGCACAGGCCGGGTTGGTGGGCTGCAGTGCGCCCGAAGCCGTCTTCCCGTCCTGGTAGCACAGGTACGTTCTCGAACCGGGCATCATCGCGACGCCGTGCGCCTGGGCCTGGCCCTGCGCCAGGAAGACGATGCCGAGGGCCGAGAGCAGCGTCGCCAGGACGGCGAGTAAAGAGAGCTGCCTCTTCTTGTTCACAGTGGTGACCTTTCCGGCGACGTCCCCGAGGCCGTGGTCCACCGCAGCCGGGTCCTCAGGGGCGGAGTGGGGGGAGAACTGTGATGTGGAGCACCCATGGGAGCGCTCCCACTGCGTGAAGCTAACAGCAGATCAGGGGCATGTAAACAGCCCGATCCGCGGAAGGGCTGAGTTTGTTGCCCGTTGGACGAGCCCGGAGCGCCCCGGCCACGGGCCCGGGGAGGGCCGCCGGGCCGTGCGCCGCCGGTCTACGCCGTGATGTCGCGGGTGGTGAAGCGGGCCCAGGCCGCCGAGCCGAAGACCGCCGCGTAGACGGCCTGGAGGGCCAGGTTCTTCAGGATGCCGCTCCATATGACGGGGGCGCGCATCACGTCGGCGAAGCTCAGCCAGTAGTGCGGGAAGAGGTAGGGCTGGACGGCGTGCAGCTGGGGGATGCTGTTGACGATCTGGACGGTGATGAGCAGGCCGACCGTCGCGGCCATCGCGCCGATGCCGCTGTCGGTGAGGGTGGAGATGAACAGGCCCAGCGCGGCCAGGCCGATCAGGGAGGCCGCCACCAGCAGGGCGATCAGCAGGCCGCGCAGGACGCCGTCGGTCAGGGAGACGGTGTTGCCGGACAGCAGCGTCACGTCACCGACGGGGAAGAGGCTGAAGCCGACGATCACGGCGGACAGCACGACCGTGAGCGTCGCGGCCACGCAGAAGACCAGCACCGAGGCGTATTTGGCCAGCAGCAGGCGGGTACGCCCGGCCGGGGCGACCAGCAGATAGCGCAGGGTGCCGGTGGCGGCCTCGCCCGCGACGGCGTCGCCGCCGACCACGCCGATGGCCATCGGGAGGAAGAAGGGGAGCGTCGCGGCGAGGGAGGCGAAGGCGAGGAAGAGGCCGTTGTTGCTGACCTGCTCCAGGAAGGCGGGGCCGCCGCCTTCGCTGCCCCCGACGGAGCTGCCGTCGCGGGTCTCGATCCGGATGGCGATGCCCACCAGGAGGGGGACCCCGGCGAGCACGCCCAGCAGCGCCATGGTCCGTGCCCGGCGGAAGACGGTGAGCAGCTCGGACCGGAAGAGGCCCAGCGACCAGACCGCGCGCGGGGCCCGCCCGGCGGGGGCGGTGGCCTCGACCACGGGGGCCGGGGCCTCCGGGGCCGGGTCCGGGGCCGGGTCCAAGCCCTCCGTGCCGGCCGGCTCCGTCGATGTCTCAGCCTGCGACATTGAAACCCTCCCCCGTCAGTGCCACGAACGCGTCCTCCAGCGACGCGCGGCGCTGGCCGAAGCCGCGGACCCGGACGCCGGCCGCCACCAGCGCGGCGTTCAGCTCGGCCAGGTCGGGCGGATCGGCGGGCAGCTCGCCCGTCACCTCGCCGGTGTGCGGATCGGCCACGACGTCGGTCACCCCGTACGCGGCCAGGACCCGTACCGTCTCGGCCGGGTCGGGGGTGGTGACGGCGAGGCGGCCGCGGGTCCCGGCGGACAGCTCGGCGACCGGGCCCTGGGTGATGAGCCGGCCGCGGGCCATGACCGCGGCGTGCGTGCAGACCTGCTCGATCTCGTCCAGCAGGTGGGAGGACAGGAAGACCGTCGTACCGTCGTCGGCCAGCTCGCGGACCAGGCCGCGGATCTCGCGCATGCCCTGCGGGTCGAGGCCGTTGGTCGGCTCGTCCAGCACCAGCAGCTCGCGCGGCTGGAGCAGGGCGGACGCGAGGCCGAGCCGCTGCTTCATGCCCAGCGAATAGGCCTTGGCCTTCTTGCCGGCGGCCGCGGTCAGGCCCACCCGGTCCAGCGCGGAGGCGACGCGGGCCTTGCGGGTGCGCGGGTCGGCGGTCGGGTCGGCCGCGTCGAGGCGCAGCAGGTTGTCCTGGCCGGACAGGAAGCCGTAGAGCGCGGGGCCCTCGATGAGGGCGCCGACCTTGGGCAGCACGCTGCGGGTGGACTGCGGCATCGGCCGCCCCAGCACGCGCGCGCTGCCCGCGGTCGGCTCGATGAGGCCCATGAGCATGCGGATCGTGGTCGTCTTCCCCGAGCCGTTGGGCCCGAGGAATCCGAAGACGCTGCCGCGCGGCACCCGCAGATCCAGGCCGTCCACGGCGAGGGTGCCGCGGTACTGCTTGGCCAGACCTCGGGTCTCGATCACGACGTCCGCGGCTTGCGCCGCCGGGGGCTGCGGAGGTCCCGCGAGGTGGCCCGCCGTCTCCTCCCCGCCCGCCGTCTCCTCGTCGCCGGCCTGCCCGCCGACCGCGGGTTCACCCTGCGGCGGCACCTTCGCGGTGGGCGGGTCTTCCATCGCACTCCTCGCTTCGCTTCGTTGTCGCTCGGCCGACCCCGCACGACGGCGCCGGCCCGGACGAGCCGTTGCCGTCGTGGTGGCCGGACCAGCCGCCTGACCCCCACCCCGGTACCGGCCCGGACGAGCCGTTCCTGTGGTGCCCGGACCAGCCGCCGGTGGGGGTTGCCCGCGCCCCCCGGCCGGAGGCGCGCGGCTCAGCCCGTGGACGAGTTCGCCGCCGCCTCCAGGGCGGACTGGGTGACCGCTCCCGCGTAGATGGTGCCGTCCTGGGTGATCAGCACATTGACCAGGCGGGTGTGGAAGAGCGTGCCGGAGCCGAAGGAGCCCGTCACGTGCTTGCCGAAGCCTCCCAGTATCGAGCCGACGTCGGCCGGGCCGCCGGGCCTGCCGCCGTGCTTGCCGTTCTTGGCCTGCGCGTCCTTCCACGCCTTGGCGGAGTCGTTGTGCGCGGACCCGGGCGCGAGGGCGTCCTTGGTCTTGAAGACGGCCACCGTGTCCCAGCCCGAGCCCACGAACGTCGGGGCGCCGGAGCCGGGGGCGAACGCGGGCGCCTGCTCCTTGCCCTTGTCGGCGCCGCCCTCCGTGACCTTGACGCCCTTGCCCGGTGTGAAGTCGAAGGTGCTCGCGGCGGGCTTGGCGAAGCTCACCCGGGTGTAGCCGATCTCGACGATCGGCTTGCCGCCCGATGCAGCGTCCAGCGTGAACCGCAGCGGCACGCCCGTCTTCGCGTCGACCGCGATGCGCGCGGCGCCGATCGTGGTGTCGGACGCGTGCTGCGGGCGGACGACGAGGACGTAGGCGTTGTGGCCGGCGACGCGTGCCGTGCCGTCCGTCGTGATCGAGGCCTGGCCGTCGGCGGCCTGGATGATCTGCCGTGCGGCCGCCTGCGGGGTGGCCGGGAAGTCCTCGGGGAGCTGGTGGTCCTTCGCGGCGGGCGCCGAGGACGCGTCGTGGGCGGGCAGCGTCGCGTGGTACGCCTCGTTGGACGAGCTGTCGTACGCCCACACCTGCGTGCCGTTGTGGATCACGCTGTACTCGGCGGCGGGCTGGATGATGGAGACCTTCTGGCGGTCCGGGCCGTCGGCCGAGACGTGCAGGGTGTGGCTGCCGACCAGCAGCTGCACGAACTGGCGCTGCGGCTCGGCGCGCGAGGCGTCGGGCGAGCCCAGCGACGGCGGCGCGACGGCCCCGCCGAACAGGCTGCTGCCCGTCGTGGCGGACAGCGCCGAGGGCAGGCCCAGGTCGGTGGTGAACTTCACCGTCCCGTCCACCGTCCGGGTGTCGGACGCGGCGATCTTGGTGAGGATCTGCTCCGCCGAGAGCTTGGGCAGCGACGGGTCACCGCTGTCGGCGAGCGCGGGGACCAGGCTCACCGTCGCCGCCGTCACCCCCACGAGCGCGGCCGGTACGGCGTAGCGCAGTGCCTTGCGGCCGCGCCGCCCTCCCCCGTGCCCGTATTCTTCCGGCTGCTCGGGCCGAGCCGGCTGGATCAGTGCCATGACGTCTCTACCTCCGTTGTCAGCGGCGGTTTTGCAGGTCGCACTCGTCCACTCCCCCGGCCATTGTCGCCCGGTCCGCCCCGAAGTGGTGTGTATCCATTCCACCAATTCGGCCGTCCCGCCACATCAGCCCCCGGGGCCAACTCCGCGTACATCGGCGGGATGACGCAAGCCCTCCCGCGTACGCGTCCAGGAGTACCGGACCGCGCGTCGGCCCTGAGACCCCGTCAGCGAAGCCGCGGCTCAGCTCGCGCGGTCGACCGCCGCGTCGCACAGCCCGGCCAGCGCCTGCTTCGCCGGGCCCTCCGCCAGCGGGGCGAGCGCGGCGAGCGCCTCGGCGGCGTACCGCCGGGAGTCGGCGCGGGCCTGGTCGAGGGCGGGGTGGGCGCGCAGCAGGGCGAGGGCCTCGGCGTGCGGGGCGTCGGCGGACAGGTCGCCGTCGAGCAGTTCGTTGAGCCGGCGGTCCTCGGCGGAGATGTGCTGGCCGGTGGCGAGCGCCTGCGCGTACATCTTGCGGACGTGCAGCACGGGCAGCGTCGGAACGCCCTCGCGCAGGTCGGTGCCCGGGGTCTTGCCGGACTCGTGGTGGTCGCTGGTGATGTCGAGGACGTCGTCGGCGAGCTGGAAGGCGATGCCGATGCGCTCGCCGAACTGGGTCAGCGTGTGCACCACCGACTCGTCGGCGCCGGACATCATCGCGCCGAAGCGTCCGGACACCGCCATGAGGGAGCTGGTCTTGCCCGCGAGCACCTCCATGTAGTGGTCCAGCGGGTCGCGGCCGTCGCGCGGGCCGACGGTCTCCAGGATCTGGCCGGTCACGAGCCGTTCGAAGGCCTCGGCCTGCACCCGGACCGCCTCGGGGCCGAGGTCGGCGAGGATGTGGGAGGCGCGGGAGAAGAGGAAGTCGCCGGTCAGGACGGCCACCGAGTTGCCCCAGCGGGCGTTGGCGCTGCGCACCCCGCGGCGCGCGTCGGCCTCGTCCATGACGTCGTCGTGGTAGAGCGTGGCCAGGTGCGTCAGCTCGACGACGACGGCGGCGGGCACGACGCCGGGCGAGTGCGGGTCGCCGAACTGGGCGCCGAGCATCACCAGGAGTGGCCGGAAGCGCTTACCACCCGCCTGGAGCAGATGCCGGGCGGCGTCCGTGATGAAGGGGACGTCGCTCTTGGTGGCGTCGAGCAGTCCCTCCTCGACCGCCGCGAGTCCGGCCCTGAGGTCGGCATCGAGAGCGGCGTCCCACACGCTCAGCCCGAAGGGTGGCCCGACGACGTTCACGAGGGGTGCTCCTGTCGCTGATCTGGCTTGCGGCCCGGTCCTGAGGGGCGCTTCGCGGGCGGCTCCGCTGGCGCTGACGTGGTGCTCGGCTGGTCTTCCTTACACGGGCAGCCTAGCCGGTCGGCTGTGGATCACCGCCGGGGCATGGCCTTATCCGGGCACCGCGCGGGTCCGGGCCGGGCCGCGCACCGTACACCCGTACGCCCGCCTGCCCGAACCCCCGTCCGAACCCCCGTACGGGCGGGGCCCGCTCGCCCCGCTCCCGGCCCCGGCCCCGCCGTGCCGCCCGCGCCCGCCTCGCCGCACAGGCGGCCGTATGCCCGCGCGACGCGGCCGGCGTACACCCGGACGGCGGTACACAGCGCGGCCCGCGGGGAATGGCGCGGCATATCATCACGATGACGGCGTTCACCCGTAAATGTCCGAGCCGTCTCGGCGGGTGCGGCACAGGGCGCCGGAATCACTCACCCCGTGGCGAACGTTCACTGTCCCGTAAGACCGGCTCGTCACACAACGACCACACAACGACCTAAAATCACGGCAGCACCATGTGACATGTCCTCGCATCTGGGTAGACCCCAACGGGAAAAATCCCGGCGGCCCCCGCCGGGATCCGATCCCGCCGGAACCACCCACGAATCGCCGATGAGGAGGTGGATCGATGGCAGCCGAAGTGCTGGATCTGCTCGAAGAAGAAGCGGAAGCGCACGTCCAGGGCGTCTGCTTCAAGACCGGGCCGCCCGCGCGGACCGGGGTGGAGCTGGAGTGGCTCGTCCATGACGGCTCCGATCCGCACATGCTGATAACCCCCGACCGGCTGCGGGACGCGCTCGCCCCGGTCGACGTGCCCGGCGGTATGCCGCAGGGCAGCAGGATCACCCGCGAACCGGGCGGACAGGTGGAGCTCAGCTCCCGGCCCGCCGACTCGCTCAGCGCCTGTGTCGAGGCGATGGCCGCCGATGTCGCGGCCCTCCGCCGGGCGATGGACCGTGCCGGACTGGTCCTCGTCGGCCGCGGCCTCGACCCCTACCGCGACCCGCCCAGGATCCTGGACGAGCCGCGCTACGCGGCGATGGAGCGCTTCTTCGACCGCGACGGCCCGCACGGCCGGGCCATGATGCGCCGCACGGCGTCGCTCCAGGTCAACCTGGACGGCGGCGAGGACAACCACGGCATCACGGGCTACCGGCGGCGCTGGGAGCTGGCGCACCGGATCGGTCCGGTCATGGTCGCCGCCTTCGCCAACTCGCCGCTGCGCGACGGGCGTCCCACCGGCTGGGTCTCCGCCCGGCAGGCGAACTGGGCCGCGATGGACCCGGGCCGCACCCGGCAGCCCGCCCACCACGCCGACCCCCGGGCCGCCTGGTCCCGCTACGCGCTGGACGCACGCCTGCTGTGCGTACGCGACACGGGCGCCCCCGACCCGGCGGGCGGCGCCGCCGACTGGACCGCTCCCCCGGGGCTGACCTTCCGCGGCTGGCTGCGCGGCGGGGCCCCGTGGCTGCGCCGGCCGACGCTCGCCGACCTCGACTACCACCTCAGCACCCTCTTCCCCCCGGTCAGACCGCGCGGCTGGCTGGAACTGCGGATGACCGACGCCCAGGACGGCGACGACTGGATCGTCGCCACCGCGCTCGCGGCGACCCTGCTGGACGACCCCGTCGCCGCCGACGCCGCCTTCGCGGCCACCGAAGCGCTGTGCCAGGACCCCGCACAGCCGCTCCCCTCCGACGAGATCTGGCGGCGCGCCGCCCGGATCGGCCCCGCCGACCCGGAGATCGGCAAAGCCGTCCGCGCCTGCTTCTCGGCAGCGGAGAGCGCCCTTGTGCGCTCCGCCGCGCCCACGGCGCTGCGCACGGCGGTGACCGCCTTCGCCGAGCGCTACGCCGAGCGCGGCCGATGTCCCGCACACGACCAGTTGGACGCGCTGTCCCGCGTCTGACCTTCCGGAAGGTATGTCGTGACAAACCCTCGCACCACCGGCACGGCCTCGACCGAGGCAACTCCTGCCACTTCCGGCACTTCCAGCACTCACACCCCGGCCGCCGCACAGGCCCCGGCCGCACGGGCCCTCGACGCCCTGGAGACGGCCCGCCGCCGCACCCGGCTGCTGACCGACAGCGTCGACGAGGCGGACCTGGCCGCCCAGCACTCCCCGCTGATGTCCCCCCTGGTGTGGGACCTCGCGCACATCGGCAACCAGGAGGACCTCTGGCTGGTCCGCGAGGCCGGCGGGCGCCCCGGGCTGCGCCCCGACCTCGACCACGTCTACGACGCGTTCAGGACACCGCGCGCCGACCGCCCCGCGCTGCCGCTGCTGGGTCCCGACGCGGCGCGCGCGTACATCGCGGCCGTGCGCGAGCAGACCGCGGACGTCCTCGCGACCGTCGACACCTCGCCCGACCAGGGTGAACGGCTGCTCGCGGACGCGTTCGTCTTCGGCATGCTCGCGCAGCACGAGCAGCAGCACGACGAGACCATGCTCGCCACCCACCAGCTGCGCGTCGGACCGCCCGTGCTGGACGCGCCCGCGCCGCCGCCCGCGCCCGCCGACGCCGCGCTGCTGCCGCGCGAGGTGCACATACCCGGCGGCCCCTTCACCATGGGCACCAGCACCGAGCCCTGGGCCCTGGACAACGAACTGCCCGCGCACCAGGTCGAGGTGCCGGGCTTCTGGCTCGACACGGTGCCGGTCACGAACGGCGCGTACGCCGAGTTCATCGCCGCGGGCGGCTACGACGACCCGGTGTGGTGGACGCCCGAGGGCTGGCGGCACGTGCGCGAGGCGAACCTCGTCGCGCCGCTGTTCTGGGAGCGCGACGGCGAGGGCTGGACGCGCCGGGTCTTCGGCCGCACCGAACCGGTCGTCGCCGACGAGCCCGTGGTGCACGTCTGCTGGTACGAGGCCGACGCCTACGCCCGCTGGGCCGGGCGGCGGCTGCCGACCGAGGCGGAGTGGGAGAAGGCGGCCCGGCACGATCCGGCCACCGGCCGCTCCCGCCGCTACCCGTGGGGCGACGCCGACCCCGGCCCGGACCACGCCAACCTCGGCCAGCGGCACCTGCGCCCTGCCCCCGCGGGCAGCTACCCCGGGGGCGCGGCGCCCAGCGGCGCCCGGCAGCTCATGGGCGACGTGTGGGAGTGGACGTCCTCGGACTTCGCGCCCTACCCCGGATTCGCGGCCTTCCCCTACAAGGAATACTCCGAGGTGTTCTTCGGCCCCGACTACAAGGTGCTGCGCGGCGGCGCGTTCGGCGTCTCACCGGTCGTGGCGCGCGGCACCTTCCGCAACTGGGACTACCCGATCCGCCGGCAGATCTTCTCCGGCTTCCGCACGGCGCGCGACGAAGCCACGACGACGCCCACCGGGCAGGCCTGATGTGCCGTCATCTGGCCTACGCCGGGTCGCCGTTGCCGCTGGCGCGGCTGCTGGTACGGCCCGCGGGCGGGCTGTACGAGCAGTCGTGGCGGCCGCGCCGGCAGCGGCACGGCACCGTCAACGCCGACGGCTTCGGCGTGGGTTGGTACCCCCTCGACGCGGAGGACGGCGACGGCTTCGTGCGGCCCGCCCGCTACCGGCGGGCGCTGCCCGTGTGGGCGGACGCCAACTTCGCCGAACTGGCGGACGCGATCCGCAGCGGGACCGTCCTGGCCGCGGTGCGCTCCGCGACGGAAGGCACGACGCAGGAGGAGACGGCGGCCGCGCCCTTCCGCGACCGGCACTGGCTCTTCAGCCACAACGGGGCCGTCCCGGACTGGACCCGGCTGCCGACCGGGCTGAGCGAGGCCGAACTCCTCGGCCTGGAGACCCGCAGCGACTCGGGGGTGCTGTGGGCGATGGTCGCCACCCGGCTGCGCCAGGGCCAGCCGCCGGGCGGCGCGCTCGTGTCCGTCGTCCGGGAGGTCGCCGCCGCCCGGCCCGGCGCGCGGCTCAACTTCCTGGCCACGGACGGCCGCACCATCGCGGCCACCGCGTGGGGCGACACCCTCTGGTACCGCACGGGGGCGGGCGCGGTGCTCGTCGCCTCCGAGCCCGACGACGAACCCGCCGGGCCGCACGCCGACGCGTACGGCTCGGGCGCCGGGTTCGGCGAATGGCGGGAAGTCCCCGACCGTTCGCTGCTGCTGGCCACCACCGCAGGAGTACGGATCATCCCGCTGCGCCCCCCGGGGACCGCCGCCGACCGCAAGGAGCGTGACCACATGCCCGCGCAGAAGAGCCGCTTCACCCTCGACGACCGGCTGCCCGCCGACTACTTCACCGAATCGCTGCACGCCGACGTCCGCAAGGGCCTCACCGACGCGCCGCGCACGCTGCCGCCCAAGTGGTTCTACGACAAGCGCGGCAGCGACCTGTTCGAGGAGATCACCCGGCTGCCCGAGTACTACCCGACGCGCGCCGAGCAGGAGATCCTCGTCCGCCGCGCCCCCGAGATCGCCGCGATCACCCGCGCGGCCACCCTCGTCGAACTCGGCTCCGGCTCCTCCCGCAAGACCCGGCTGCTGCTCGACGCGCTCACCGCAGGTGGCACGCTGCGGCGTTACGCCCCGCTCGACGTCAGCTCGGCGGCCCTCGCCGAGGCGGGCGAGGCCATCTGCCGCGACTACCCCGGCCTCACCGTGAGCGCGACCGTCGCCGACTTCGAGGGCGGCCTGCCGCTGTCGGACGAGCCCGGCCCGCGCCTGCTGGCCTTCCTCGGCAGCACCATCGGCAACTTCGACGCCACCCAGCGCCAGGCCTTCTACCGCACCCTCGCGCTCTCCCTCACCAGCGACGACGTACTGCTGCTCGGCGCCGACCTGGTCAAGGACCCGAAGGTGCTCGTGCGGGCGTACGACGACGCGCAGGGCGTCACCGCGGAGTTCAACAAGAACGTCCTGCACGTGCTCAACCGGGAGCTGGGGGCCGACTTCGACCCCGACGCCTTCGAGCACGTCGCGCTCTGGAACGCCGACGAGGAGCGCATCGAGATGCGGTTGCGCTCGCGCGCGGCGCAGTCCGTGAAGATCCCGGGCGTGGACCTGGGCCTCTCGCTGGCCGCGGGCGAGGAGGTGCGCACGGAGCTGTCCTGCAAGTTCCGCCGCGAGTCCCTCACGGAGGAGCTGCACGTCGGGGGCTTCACCGTACGGCAGTGGTGGACCGACCCGGACGAGCGGTTCGCGCTGCTGCTGGCGGTGCCCAACTAGATTCTGCGGGGCACGCGTTCGGGAGAGCGCGTGCCCCGCACCTGCTCAGATCCCCTTGCCGCCGAACCGGGTCACCGCGGACTCGACCGCCCGGGTCAGCGGGTCGGAGGGGCCGAGGGTGGCGACCGCCCGGCTCAGGGCCTCGCGCAACGTCGGGAGGGCGAGGGCAGGACTGTCGTGGAACCTCTCGAAGGCGGCGGCCAGTTCGCGGTGGACGTGGACCAGCTCGTCGGCGAGCGGCGGTGAGAGGTCGCAATAGGCGGCGACGGTCTTTCGGGACAGGGCCAGGAACGCGGACAGGCCCGACTCCGCTGCCAGGCGCGCCAGTTCGGTGCGGGTCGGCACCGCGAGCGCGCGTCCCGTACCGGTCAGCGGCCGGGTCTCGACGTGGGAGAGCGCCCGCTCGGCGAGGAGCACGGCGGTGCGCGGGTCGCCGTACTGGAGCAGATGGCGGGCGGCACGGGAGAAGAGCCGCACGGTGTGCTCGCCGTCCTCCTGGAGCGGCACCGCGGCGGACAGTGCCACGACGTGCCCGGCCAGTTCCGTCGCACCCGGCGCGTGGCGCGGGCGGTGCGGGGGCAGCACCTCCTCGTAGGCGCCGAGCAGCATCACCTCGGCGAGCTTCCTGCCGCGGGTGTCCCGGATCCCCTGCTGCCCCGGCGCCAGGAACACCTCGCGGCGGCCCCAGCTGACGCCCAGCGAACGGCTCTCGCTCAGCGAGCCCAGCGCCGCGCTCAACCGGCCTGCGGGCCACAGCACTTCGAGCAGGTCGAAGGACACCACGCGGGCCAGCCACGGCAGCATCCGGAGCAGGTCGTCGAGGACCTCCCCGGGCAGGCTCCCCGACACGCGCTCGTACGGATCCGGCACCTGCCGGGGCGCGGACCGCGTGGGCATTTTCGGCGGCCAGGGAGTCCGGGGCGGACGGAACGGCGCGGGGGTGATGTCGAGCGGACGCGTGACCGGGCCGGGAGCCGGACCCGGGCCGATCCGGATCTCCGGGAAGCCGTGGCCCGCGAGCTGGTCGCCCAGGGCCAGCACCAGCAGGCCGCGGCCGGAGGGCGGCAGCAGTTCGTCCTCGCAGTCCTCCAGGACGACCAGCACGGGGGCCTCGTCCCGGCGGGCGGAGACGGCGGGGGACGGGTGGACGACGCGGCGGTACCAGAACACGCGGGAGAAGTCCTCCCGGTGCTCGACCGCGAAGGCGGCGGCGACGGCCCGCGGCCCGCCCGCCGCTCCGCGCAGCACGAGCGTGCCCGAGGCGTACGCCCGGTCGGGCAGCGCGGCCCGTTCCACCTCCCG
Source organism: Streptomyces sp. NPDC004031 (assembly GCF_053604375.1). Lineage (NCBI taxonomy): Bacteria > Bacillati > Actinomycetota > Actinomycetes > Kitasatosporales > Streptomycetaceae > Streptomyces > Streptomyces sp. NPDC004031. The sequence goes on from NZ_JBSGHL010000025.1 coordinate 64,009, forward strand.
CAGGGCGTCCGTCTCGTCGAGCGTCATCCCGGCGGGTGCCTCGGGCGGGGTGAGGTCGCGTTCGGTGTTCGGCGGCTCATGCCGCAGGTACACGGGCTCGGTGGGGAGCGGGGGGATGCTGTCGGGGGACACAGGGGCGGCGGGGGGCTCCGTGGTGCCCAAGGGCCTGACGGGCCGCCCCGGGCGGTTCAGGTCCGTCTCCGGGGAGCCGAGGGCGGCGAAGAAGGCGTCCTCGAGGAGGAGCCCGGGAACGGTGAGCATGGTGAGACGGTCGGTCCCGCCGGGGGCCGCGGGGGACCGCAGAACGATGCCGCACAGCGCGGGCCCGTCGAAGACCGCGGCTCCGTTCAGCGCCCCGGATTCCCGCATTCCGTACGCGTCAAGTGTGACGTGGTAGGTGATCGGCCCTCCGGGTCCCTCCTCCAGCGGGCGCACCGTCGTGAGGTCCAGGAGGGGGTAGAAGTACCTCGCGCCCGGCGCCAGCGGCCCTGCCACCCTGCGCGGCGGGTGTCCGGCGAACGCCGCGTAGGCCACGCGGACCGCGAAGGGCGTGGAGGGATGCGCCGCGTTCCTCACATGGCCGAACAGCAGCGGCGGGACACGGTAGCGCGCCGCGATCGGCGCACTGATCCGGTACAGCAGCGCCTGTCCGCTCACGGCCACCAGGCGCGCGGGAGTCCTGTCGTCGTCGTGATGGATCGTGGTGACGGTGACCGTGGGGCGCGGACCGCTGTCGGCGGACCCCCCTTCACGCGCGGTGAGGATCATGCCGTCGGCGACCAGGTAGCCCGACGTGCACGCGACGCCGTCCTCCTCCCACACCGCCACCACGTACCGCTCCGCCGGGTGCGGCGGCAGCCCGGCGTGCGGGTCCGGCTCCTGCGCCGGGGCGGGCAGTTCCGCGAACGGTGCGGCCTCGCGCGGCAGCGCCAGCGTGCCCGTGCGCGTCGCGATCAGCGCCGGGAAGTCGGGGGCGCGGCCCAGGCGCGGGGTCAGGAAGGCGGTGACCGCGTCGACCGTGCGGCGGGCGTCGGTGGCCCGGACGGCCGTCCGCAGCAGGCCGCGGACCTCGGGGGCGAAGGTGTAGGTGTCGAAGCCCGCGAGCGGCGCGTCCACCCGCATGAGGCCGCTCAGCATCACCTCGGCCAGGCACGACGGGCTCGTGCCCGGCAGCGCGGCGGACTGGACGACGCGCATGACGGGGAGGGTGAGCGGGTCGACGGAGGCGAGGTGGGCGGCGAGTTCGTACGCCTCGGGGCTGACCGTCTCCTGGAAGGCGCGCAGGCGTTCGGCGGGGTCAACGGCGCGCGTGGGGGCGGGTGTCGGGGAGGCCGGGGCGGCCGCGTCCACGACGTGGAGGTACGCGCTGCCGCCGTGCGACGCGATCAGGGACGCCCACGGGCCGAGGGACCAGTCGCCCAGTTCCAGGACGGGGACGGGCAGTTCGAGGGGTTGGGCGAGATGCGCGGGGAGCCACGGGTCGTACGCGCGCAGCAGGTGGTTGGCGGGGGCGGGGCGGCCGCTGCGGACGCGGAGGCGTTCGGCGGGGAGGGCCGTGCCCTGCCAGAGGCGCAGCGGCAGCGGCTGGAGGACGGCGGTGGGGGCCTTGCGGGCCCAGGCGGCGAGGGTGCGGTGGGCGGCGCCGGAACGCCACGCGGGACCGACGCCGTCGGTGACGGCGAGCACGGCGGTGCGATTGCCGTCCACGACGGCGGAGTTGACGGGGGTGGTCGCGAAGCCGACGCGGCGGACCGTGCGGAAGATGCCGGACGTGCCGAGCACGCGGGCGAGTTCGGCGAGGGTGTCCCGCCACACGCTGAGGGCGATCCCGTCGTCCACGGCGAGGACGAGATCGAGCCAGCGGGCCCGCTCCGGGCGCAGGACGACATCTGGCCCGCCGCTCTCGGCGATGGCCTCGGCGGTCGCGGACTCGTCGAGCTCGAAGCGGTGGAGGGAGGAGACCCGGCGCTTGAGCGGGCGCAACGCCCTCACGACGTGCAGAGGGTTGGGCAGGCCGGGCACGCCGGGGACGCGGACGGGCGCGGCCCCGCGGCCGGGGCGGGCGTCGGCGAGGGCGTAGACGGGGCGGGGGCGCGGGGCGGCGGGCCCGGTGGCCGGTGCGGGCAAGGGCTTACGCGGGGGCTCGGGGGTGGGGGCGGGCCGGACCGGCAGGGGCAGCATCAGGGCGTTGTCCGGCCGGGGCGGGGTCCCGGAGCCGGAGTGGACGGGCCCGGCGTATCCGGGCTCGGGCGGCCGTTCCGTCCACGGGGGCGGTGCGGGGAGCGGGCTCGGCGCCACCGGCTCGGGGACACCCTGTGCGAGGGCCAGCCACAGCACGTCGGCCAACTCGCCCGGTGTCAGGTCGATTCCGGCGCCGCCGAGTATGTCGTGGAGCTGCTGGACGGAGCCGCTCCCCCCGGTGCCGGGCGGCGGCTCCACCCGTGCGGACCTGCCCGCGCGGGAGTTCCCCGTGACACCGACGCGGACGGCTCCCCCGGGCGGCGGTCCCAGCCGCCCCCCCGCGACGGGCGTCCTGTCGTGGTCGGCGAACGGCGGGCCGGGCAGGCTCCGCCCCGGGTCACCGCCCTCCCCGGTCGTGGAGTTCACGCAGCACCGCCTCCCGCAGGTGGCGCTCGTCGGGCCGGACGCCCTGCCGCAACAGGTGCACGGCGTGCAGGAGTTGGTCGGTGGCGAGGCCCCCGAGGTCGCGGCGGGCGACGAAGTTCTCGATCAGCAGCTCGATCGCGGGCCAGTGCGCCGCGAGCGCGTCGGGCCCAGCCTCGGCGAAGTGCGCGCGGACGATGTCCTGGAGCCGGCGCGGGCCCGGGTCGGGCAGTTCCAGCCGGACGCAGCGGCGCAGGAAGGCGGCCGGGAACTCGCGCTCGCCGTTGCTGGTCATGACCACGAGCGGGAAGTCGGCGCAGCGCACGCTGCCGCGGTGGACGGTGACGCGTTCGTGCGAGCCCTCGGTGAGGACGGGGACACCCTGCGGGCTCTCGGGCAGCCGGGCCAGCTCCGGGACGGTGAACTCGCCTTCCTCCAGGACGTGGAGAAGGTCGTTGGGCAGATCGACGTCGCTCTTGTCCAGCTCGTCGATGAGCAGGAGCCGGGGGCGGCCCTCGTGGCGGGTGGCGAGCGCGGTGCCGAGCGGGCCGAGCCGTACGTAACTGCCCACGCCGGTCGTCGCGTCGGCGCCGTCCCCTGGCTCGGCCCGGCCGCCGTCGCCGCGCAGCCGGCCGATCGCGTCGTAGCGGTAGAGCGCGTCGGTGAGCGTGGAGCGGGTGTTGACCGGCCACACCAGGACGGGCCCGAGGCCCAGTTCGTCGGCGACGGCGTAGGCGAGCGAGGTCTTGCCCGTGCCCGGGTTGCCCGTCACCAGCAGTGGCCGGCGCAGCCGCAGTGCCGCGTTGACGACCTCGACCTGCTCGGGCCCGATCAGATACGGCCGCGCGGCGCGGGGGGTGCCGTCCTTCCGGACCTGCCGCCACGGCGGCGGCTCGGGCAGCGGGACGCCGTCGGCGTAGCGCTCGCCGGTGCCGCGGAAGAGGCGTTCACGGGCGGGCCGGGCGTCGGCGGGGCCGCCACCGGGGGTGGGCGCGGCGGGCTCGTCGGGTACTGCGGGGGTGCCGGTCACGGAGCACCGCCTTCCGGGGCGTCGTCGGGTCGGAACGGGACTGTGAGGATGCTCAGTTGAGGGGGACGGGTTCGGTCAGGCCCGCCCCGCGGGGGTCCCAGCGGGGGTCCTCCCAGAGCAGGGCGAGGTGGGCGCCGAGCTTGCGGTCGTCGTTGCGGGCCTTGACGCGGCGGCGCCGCACCTCCTCGCGCAGGGAGCCCCGCCAGTCGTGGCCGACGAGTTCGAGCAGCGGGCCCGCGTCGCCGTCGCCCTGCCGGTGCCACAGCACGACCGGCACACCGTGGTGCCGGCACAGCCGCACGACCTGGTCGATGTGGGCGGGCGCGCAGGCGGCGAGGACGAGTGCGGCGTCGAGGTCCTCACCCAGCAGTTCGTCGGCGTCGTCCGCGTCGCCGACGACACTCGCGGCCGAACCGAGGCTGCCCCAGCGGCGTTCCCACGGGCCGCGCGTGGGCCGCCGCTGGCCGCGCAGCACCACCACGTGGTCCAGGCCGAGCATGCGCGGGCCCACCTCCGGCACGGGGAGGGGCCAGCGGTCGAAGGGCAGCCCGAAGGAGCCGTGCTCCAGCAGGAACTCCACGCCCGCGTTCTGCCCCTGGTCGGCCAGGGTCCTTACCGCGTCGGCGAGTTCGGCGCACATGTCGGTGTGGCGGCGCGGGGTGTCCTGCGCGGACCAGGTGTTCAGCAGGCGGTCGTCGCCGCCGTAGAGGCGGATGACGTAGCTGAAGGCGTCCCGGCCGCGCTCCCACAGCCACACCCGCAGCACCGGCAGCGCGCGGCCGCGCGTCCGGGCGCGGGCCCGCGCGTCGGCCCTGACCTGCTCCAGCGCCCCCGGCCGCACCCGCAGCCGGGCGGCGACCCGGCTGCTCCACTCGTGCAGCTCCGCCCGCAGGTCGGCCCGCAGCGCCGCCGTCTCCTCCACCACCTGGAGCAGCGGCGGCATCACCCCGGGGTCGGCGGCGCGGTCCTCCAACTGGTCCAGCAGCGCGGCCGTGTCCGGCAACCGGTCGGCGTACAGAGGCAGATACGGTACGGCCGCGCGCGCCGCGGCGAGGACGTCCGGCAGCGGTACGGCGGCGAGCAGCGCGCCGAGCCGGGTGTGGTCGTCGGGGCCGAGCAGCCGCACGGGCGAGCCGCTCGCCACCGCGTCCGCCAACACCCTTTCGAACGGCCCCGCTTCGGGCGCGGCCGGATCGGCGAACGCGTCCCGCAGGGCGGGCAGCCCGCGCGGGTGGGCCAGCGCGGCATCGGCGGCCGCGTGCGCGGTGCGCGGCGGCCCGCCGGGCAGGCGCAGCGCCCACGCCAGCAACTCCGCGCCCCGGAGGTGGCGTTCGGGCGAGAGAGCGCCCAGGGCCCCGGTGAGCCGGGTGTGCAGCCACGCGTCGTGCGGGGTACGCGGGCCGACCGGTCCAAGACCCGCACCGGCCAGCAGCGCACGCACGGCGCCGGGCCCGATGGCGTAGTAGCGGCGGAACTCGTTCTCGACGCTCACCATGACGCCGACGAGCGCGCCCGCCGCGGAATCCCACAGGGGTCCGCCGCTGTAGCCGCGCCGGACGGCGAGCTGGGCGCTGCCCGGGTCGAGCAGCAGCCAGGGGCCGAGGGCCTTCTGCACGTGCACGTCGACGGCGGTGCGCCCGTCACCGCTCGCGTACCAGGCCCACGCCTTGCCGCCGAAGGGCGCCTCGCCGAGCCGTACCGGGGCGGTGGCGGGGGCGTCCGCGGGAAGCCGCAGCAGGGCCAGGTCGCCGTCCCACACCCCCGTGCGGGCCGCCGCGCGCGGCGCGTCCCACCGGACGAGCGTGGGCCGGTGGCGGCCCGGTCCGGCCGCGGGCAGGACGAGCGCGACGCCCGCGAGGTCGGCGTCCGCGGGTTCCGCGGCGGCCAGCCGGTCCCGGCCGAGGGCGGCGTTGACGACGTGCGCGCAGGTGAGGACGACCCCCTCGGCCACGACCACTCCGGCGCCCACGGCCACCCCGTCGGCGGCCGAGCACACCGCGACCCAGGCGGCGCGCACGGGGGCGTCGGGGTCGTCAGCCCCGGTGTCGTGGAAGGCTGTTGGATACGCACGACCGTCCTCCACCCCCGTCGAGGACCCGGCCGCGACGGGCGAGGGCCACCCCGCGAGAGCGGGCCTCGCGGGCGGCACGGGCCCGGGGGCGTACGGCTGCGAAGGCTGCGGCGCCCCGGGGGCCGGGGGCGGTCCCGGAGGGGGCGCGGTGGCGTTCGCAGGCGGTTCCGGTGGCCGGGGAGGCGGTGCGGGGTCCGGCCGGGCGGGCAGCTCGTGCGCGGCGGAGAGGGTGCGGGCTTCTCCGGCCGGCTCGCAGGCGGGGCGCTCCGGCGATGCCGTGGGGGCGGGGCCCTGGGTGGGGGCCGGGTGGGCGTACGGGTGGCGGTCGTGCTCGCCGTGGCTCCGGGCCGGGTACTCCCCCATACGCCCACTGTGCCAGAAGTCCCCAGCCCGGGGCCGGGGTTCGCGGCAAGGGCCGCACGCGGGGCCCGTCCTGCCCTCCGCCGGGGCACCGTACCTCCCGTGCGCCGCACGTCGCGGTGCCCGCGCGTGCCCCCGGTTCTGCCCTCCGGTCCCTGGCGGCGTGGTCAACGGGCGCGTAAAGAAAGAGGTGTTGCTGTTCCGTCCGGGGAAAGGGGCCCCTTGTGCACGCCCGAGACAACGACAGGTCCCAGGCCGCCGAACGTGCCGCCCGGACGGAGGCGCGGGCCCCGCGCGGCAGCGTCGGGGCGGCCCTGACCGGGCTGAAGGCGATGCAGGCGGGGAGCGGCAACCGGGCCGTCGTCCAGATGCTGCGGCGGGCCGCTGCGGGCGGGCAGAACAGCGGCGGCGGCACGGTGCAGCGCTCCGCCGTGCGGGACGTGCTGCGCAGGCCCGGTCGCCCGCTGGACGCGGGTCTCCGCTCGGACATGGAGGGCAGGATGGGGGCGGACTTCTCGGACGTCCGCATCCACGACGACAGCGCCGCGGCGGCCTCGGCCGCGGAGGTCGGCGCCCGCGCGTACACCTCGGGCAGCCATGTGGTGATCGGCAAGGGCGGCGACGACCGGCGGACGCTCGCGCACGAGTTGACGCATGTGCTCCAGCAGCGGCAGGGCCCGGTCGCGGGCACCGACAACGGAGCGGGCCTCAAGGTCTCCGATCCCTCCGACCGCTTCGAGCGCGCGGCGGAGGCCAACGCGGTCCGGGTGATGCGGCGTCCGGCCCCCGGCGGCGACGGCGGGCACCACCGGCACGAGGGCCACGCCGACCACGGCGGGCAGCACGCCGAGGAGGACGAGCACACCGCCGCACGTCCTGGCGCAGGCGGCGGCATGCTGCAACGCGCCGCCGTCTTCGAGCCGTTCACGAACATGACGCCCAGCCCGGCCACCCTCGGCGGCCTCACGACGGACACCCTCGCCGGGTCGGGCTACGTCTACCCGGGCGGCGGCACGCTCGGCAATTCCCTCTACCTGGAGAAGATGCTCAGCAACACCGGTGGCGGCTCGTCGCCGGGCGAGCCCGCGGACATCACGACGATGAAGCTCGCGGACGTCAACCTCGTCCGTGCCAGGGGCCAGCAGAACGTCGCCACGGCGATGCACGCGATCAACGGCGACTTCGTCGCGGGCGCCAACGACACGGCCTGGAACATCTTCATGGGCTCGGCGAAGTCCAACACCCAGGAGCACTTCCACAAGGTGGAGCGCCCCATCCGCGCCTCGATGCAGAGCGGCACCAACGGGCTCGTCGCGGCCTACGAGCAGTGGATCGCGGCCAATCCGCCGATAGCCCTCGGCGACGGGAAGGTCGGCTGGGCCGCGCCCGGCCAGACCGTGCAGGGCGCCGAGTCGAGCGCGAAGGCCCTCAAGCCCTACGAGGCGTCGCACCCGACCGTCACCCACGTCCTGGATCCGGCGGCGCCGCTGAGCAAGCCGCACGCCAAGTGGCCCAAGCTCGTCCACTACCGAGTGACGCCGAACTACACGTACAGCAGCGATCCGGCACAATGGCCGCAGTTCCTGAAGGACAACCTCCAGGCGGCCCAGAAGCTGGTGGACGACGAGCAGGCCAAGCCTGCCAACCAGCAGGACAAGGACGGGCTGAAGAACGAACTCGCGGCCATGGCGATCCTGAAGAAGCGGGCGCACCAGCTCTTCCCGGAGACCTACAGCTGCGCGGCGGACTACTACCTCGCGTCCTACAACCCGGCAGCCCCCTGGTACCACAGCAGCGAGTCGGACTCGTACGACGCGGAGGCCTGAGACGCCCATGCCCGAAGAGACCAGCACCCCCGAGCCCCCCGGCGTCTTCCTCGCGTACGCGCCCGCGGACGCCGAGCCCGCCGGTGCGCTCGACGCCCTGCTGCGTGCCGGGGGCGCCCGCACCGCCGTGGACGAAACCCGCGACCTATCCGACGAATTGCCGGCCGAGCCGGTGCTCCAGGACCTCGGGGCGTGCGACGTCCTCCTCGTCGTCTGGTCGAAGGCCGCGGCGCAGGACACACACGTAAGCCAACAGCGCACGCACGCGGCCGACTTCGACAAGCCGTGCCTGGTGTGGCCGCTCGACGGCACCGACGTCCCGGACGGGGCCGAGTCGGTGCCGCAGGGCGGTGACGCCTCCGAGGCCGCGGCCGCGGTCTACCGCCTGCTGGACCGGCAGCCCCCGCAGGCGGATCCGGCGCCGGGCGGCGCGGCGGTCGGGCCGGGCCGCTGGACGATCGCGAGCGACGCGCAGGACGGCGAGGTGCTGGAGGTCGAACTGACCGCCGACGGCTCCCCGGACGATGAGGAGAGCGGCCACCTCACCGGCACGCACCGCCGCGCGGGCCTGGAGGGCAAGCTCACCGGCCGCTGGTGGTCCGCCCCCGCCGACTCCCGGCTCGACCTGGAACTGGAGTCCGCGTTCGGGCTGCGCCCGGTGCACGAGGAACGCCACCTCCAGCTCCGGGCCGACGGCCCCGACGCCCTCACCGCGCAGGACGTGCACGGCATCGCCGACCCCCGCAGCTACCACCTCACCCGGGGCGACGGCTCCTGAGCCGTGCTAAGCATGCTCCGTGACGTCCCACGGAGCAGCCCCGGCCAGGCCGTTCGACGCGGTCCTGTGCGACCTCGACAACGTGATCCGCTTCTTCGACACGTCCGCGCTCGCCGCCCTGGAACGCGCCGCGGGCCTGCCCGCGGGCGCCACCGCCGCCGTCGCCTTCGCCCCCGAGGTGGACGGCCCGCTGCTGCTGGGCCGGATCACCAAGCGGGAATGGGCCGCCACCATCGCCGCGGGCCTCGCCGATCGCGTATCGCCCGCGCAGGCAACGGAGTTGGCCGCCGCGATGGCCCACTCCCCGTTCCGCGCCGACCCGGCGGTGGTCGCCCTGCTGCGCCGTCTGCGCCCGCACATGCCGCTGGTCCTCGTCACCAACGCGGATCTCGGTCTCGAAGCCGACCTCGACACCCTGGGCCTGTCCGACCTCCCCCACCACGTCGTGAGCAGCGCCCGCGTCTGCGTGGCCAAACCCGCCCGGGAGATCTACGAGATCGCCGCCACCCGCGCCGGGGTCCCGCCCCACCGCTGCCTCTTCGTCGACGACCGCGAGGAGAACGTGACGGCGGCCGCCGCGCTCGGCATGACGGGCCTGCACTACCGCACCCTCGCCGACCTGGAACGCGCCCTGAGCGCGGTGCTCGGCGGCTAGCAGCAGCGTTCGGGTCGGCGCGGGTCAGGCGCACGTCCCGCAGGTGTGGGCGCCGATCGCGGTCAGCAGCTCCCGCGCCGCCGCGCGGACGGCGGGGTCCGGGTCCTCCTCCGCGAGGGCGGCGGCCGGGGCGTGGCCGTCGAGGACGGCGGTGTGGGCGGCGCGCTGGATTGCGGGGTGGGGCGGGTTGCCGTGGGCGAGGACCGCGCGCAGGAGGCGGAGCACGTCCGGGCGGCAGGTGACGGTGCCGGTCGCCGCGAGGTCCCACAGGAAGGGGACGGCCGCGGCCGTCGCGTCGAAGACGGACAGTTCGGCGAGCCACAGGCCGAGATCGCTCAGCGCGGCCTCGGCGGCCCGCGGGTCGCCCCAGGCCACCCGGGACAGGCGGCCCGGGACCTGCTCCGCGGTGCCGTAGGCGTGGGTCAGCTCGTGCCAGCGCACACGGTGCACGCCCTTGAGGATCGTCCCCATCGCCGATCGCCTCCTCAGCGGGCCGTCAGGCGGCGGACGAGGGCCACGAGGGCGTCGCGTTCGGCGGCCGGGCCCGCGGCGGTGACCTCGGGCAGGAGCATGCGGGCGAGCTGGGGGAGGGTGAACCAGGACGCCGTCAGGGCGATCACCGCGTGCATGAGCTGGCCCGCGGTGAGGTCGGGGGCCAGTGCGTCGGACTGCCGGGCCGAGGCCACCGAGGCGACCTTCTGCGCGTAGTGCGCGGCGCGGGCGGGCTCGGCGGGGACGTGCGGGCCGCCCTGGAGGCCCTCCCACGCAAGGAGGCGGACGAAGTGCGGGTGGGCGCGGTGGTAGTCGTACACGCGGCCCGCGTAGTCGCCGAGGTCGGCGGCGTGGTCGGGGGTCAGCGGGACGGCCGCGGCGATCTTCTCCAGCTCCGCGGCGAGCACGGCCTCGAAGAGCTTCTGCTTGTCGCCGAAGTAGGGGTAGATGCGCTCCTTGTTGACGCCCGCGCGCTCGGCGATCCGCGCGACCCGCGCGCCCTCGGGGCCGTGCTCGGCGAACTCGGTCACGGCGGCGTCGAGCAGCAGCTGCTTGGTGCGTGCGGTGTCCCAGGCCATACGGCGAGTCTAGCCCAGATCTCCAACCAAGTGGTTGGAGATCTGGGCACGGGTGTGCCACACTTCCAACCGTCCGGTTGGAGATGGGCTCCGATCACGACCGCGAGGAGAGACCGCCATGTCCGCGAACGCCGCCGTGAACACCCCTGCGACCGCCACCACCACCGCCATCACCCCGGCCGCCTCGCCCGCACCCTCCGCGCACCGGCGCGCGGTCATCACCTGGCTCGCCGTCTACCCCGTGATCACCCTCGTCCTGGGCGTGCTCGGGCCGCGGATCGCGACCCTGCCGCTGCTGCTGCGCACGCTGATCCTGACCGGCATCGTCGTGCCGGTGGCCGCGTACGTCCTCGTCCCCGCGCTGACGAAGGCACACGCCCGCCTCTCCGTCCGGGCACCCCGCCCGTAGCCCGCCCCCGAGCGCGACGCCTCCCCCTCCGGGGCGCCGTGCTCGGCGGCGGGTCAGACGCGGGGGCCCAGGAAGAGGCCGCCGCTGGCGTCGATCACCTGGCCGGTCACCCAGCGGGCGGCGTCGGAGACGAGGAACGCGACGACGTCGGCCACGTCGCCGGGGCCGCCCAGGCGGCCGAGCGCCGTCATGTCCGCGATGGTCTCGGCCAGGCCCGGCACCGCGTCGAAGACGACGCCGTTCGTCGCGGTGCGGGTGGCGCCGGGCGCAACGGCGTTCACCGTGATGCCCCGGGCCCCGAGTTGGGCGGCGAGCGTCCTGCTCATCGTCTCGACGGCGCCCTTCGTCATGGCGAAGGACGTCTGCGTCGGGTTGGCCATCCGGGTCGCGACCGACGAGAGCGTGACGATCCGGCCGCCGTCGCGCATCAGCGGCAGCGCGCGCTCGACGATGAAGTACGGCGCCCGGACGTTGACCGCGAAGAGGCGGTCGAACTGCGCGCGGGTCGTCGCGCCGAGCGGACCCGCGGGCGCGGCGGCCGCGTTGTTGACGAGGATGTCCAGCGGGCGCCCGTCGAGCCCCGCCTCGACACCGTCGAAAAGCCTCTCCACGTCGCCGTCCAGGCCCAGTTCGGACTGGACGGCGAAGCCGGTCCCGCCGTCGCGCCCGATCGCCTCGACCGTCGCCGCCGCCCCTCCCACGTCCGCGCCGTAGTGCACGGCGACCACGGCCCCTTCGGCGGCCAGCCGGGTCGCGACCGCCTGCCCGATGCCGCGCGACGCGCCGGTCACCAGAGCTGTTCTGCCCATCAGTTCACCCACGTCGCCACCCCGTCCACATGTGAGTCACTAACACGATGGTAGTGTCTACCACATGAGCGAGCGGCACCCAACTCTGCGGGAAAGACGGCGACTTGAGACACGCGGCCTCATCCAGGCGCACGCGGTACGGCTGTTCACCGAGCGCGGCTACGACGCGGTGACGGTCGCCGACGTCGCCGAGGCCGCGGGGATCTCGGCCATGACCGTCTACCGGCACTTCCCCACCAAGGAGGACCTCGTCCTCATCGACCAGCCCGCCCGGCTGATCGCCGAACGCGTCGCCGCCTCCCCCGCCGACCAGCCGCTGGTACGCCGGGTCGGCGGCGCGCTCGTCGCCGCGGCCGCCGCTCTCACCGAGGGGAACGGCCCCGGCGCGGACGAACGGTTCCTCCTGGACTGCCTGCGGCTCATGGTCGCGACCCCCGCCCTGCGGGCCCGGCACCTGGACAGCCAGTACGCGCTCCAGCAGGCGATCGTCGACGCCCTGGGCGACACCGACGCCCACGCCGACGGCACCGACCCCGACGCCGCCTTCCGGGCCCGCGCCGCGACCAGCGCCTGCCTGGCCGCGATGCACACCGCGCTGACACGCTGGACCGAGGACGACGGGCGAAGCTCCCTGCCCGACCTCATCGCGCGCGCACTCACCGCGTCCTTCGGCCCCGACGCCCTCGCCCCGCGCGGGGCGGGCTGAGGCGGCCGGGCACGACAACCGGGCGGGCTTCCCTCAGCCCAGCGTCGCCGAGAACCTCCCGGCCTCGGCGTCCGCTTCCGCGACCGCTATCCTGCCCCGGTGGGCGATCTCCACCGCGTAGGCCTTGCGGCCCGCCGGGACGCCCAGCACCGTCACCGGGAACTCGCACGCCGCGCTGCTGTAACCGGCCTGCCCTCGCAGCCCCTCGCCCAGTGAGCCCGTGGCGACCACCGTGCCCGTGGCGTCGTACACCGTCACCGCGGCGCCCTGCACGATGTCGTCGTAGCCGCCGGAGCCCGCGCACGACGCCGCCTCCTCGTTGAGGTCCACGGCGTGGGAGAGGGAGAGCGTCCCCAGCAGGGTGAACGGCGTGGGCGCGGGCGGCGAGGACCCCGCGGTGGACAGGGCCCAGGCCGCGCCCACACCACCGCCGCCGAGCACCAGTCCCGCCACCGCGCCCAGGGCGACCGGCCGCCACCGCCCTGCGCGCGGGACGGGCGGGGTCGCGTCGGCGGCCACGGCACGCGCGGCGGACGGTTCGTCGGACATGTGCGGCAGCATCCCACCCCGCGCCGGCCCCGCACGGCCGCGGACCCGAATCGTGACCCGGGGACGAACGTTGGGGAGGACGCCGCCCCGTCAGCACGTCACCCGGCGTCGGGGACGGGGTCGGGGACGGGGTCGGGCACGGGGTCGGGCGGCGGCACCGGAAGCGCCGCCCGGAAGCGCCCCGGCGTCGTACCGAACTCGCGGCTGAAGGCGTGCGAGAGGGCGTACGGCGTGCCGTAGCCGACCCGGCGGGCGACCGCGGCGAGCGGGTCGGCGGTGTCGCGGAGGAGGGTGGCGGCGAGGGTGAGGCGCCACCAGGTGAGGTAGGCCATCGGGGGGCGGCCCACCAGACCGGTGAACCGGCGCGCCAGGGTGGCACGGGAGACCCCGATCCCGGCGGCGAGGCGGTCGTTGGTCCACCCGGCGGCCGGGTCCGAGTGCAGGGCACGGAGCGCGGCGGCGGCCACCGGGTCGCCGAGCACGGCGGGCCAGACGCCCTGCGTGTCCTCGGCCAGCCACGCGCGGATCATGTACACGAGCAGCAGGTCGAGCAGGCTGGGGACGGCGACGCACGCCCCGGGGAGGCGCTCCCCCAACTCCCTTCCCAGCAGGTCGATGGCGGCCCTGAGCGCGGGATGGCCGCCGACCTCGTGCGGGAGGTGCACGACCTGCGGCAGCTCGGCCATGAGCGGGTGCATCCGGCTGCGGTCGAGCCGGTACTTCCCGCACAGCATCTGCACCTCCCCGGTGCCCGGGGCGCCCTGCTGGCCCGTCTCCCGCCAGCGCTCGAAGGGCACGGCCCCTTCCGGCACGACGGCCTCGCCCCCGGCGTGGGCGAGCACGTGCCCCGCACCGTGCGGCAGCAGCACCACGTCACCCGTGCCGAGCAGCAGCGGGGGCCCGCCGCCCTCGGGCACGAGCCGGCAGGACCCCTTCAGCACGATGTGGAAGCCCGCGCCGCCGTACGGGGCGAACCGAGTGGCCCACCTCCCGCCTGCCTCCACGCGGGTCGAGGACGTACGCCCGAGGCGTACGGCGGCGATCGCGTCGCTCACGACATCCATCGCGCCAGCGTACCGAGGCGCGGCAAGCATGAGACGTACGCGTATCCGTATGAGCCGGACGGGCATTGAGCACCTCACCCCGCGGTTCCTAGGCTCGCTCGCATGGACACCGAGAACGCGCAGCGCCTCCAGCTGGGAGACGTCGAGATCATCCGGCTCGTGGAGTGGCAGGGGCCGTACGCGCCCGCCCGCACGCTGGTCCCGGACGCCCCGGCGCGGCTGTGGGAGGAGAACGAGGACCAGCTCGCCCCGGACCACTGGCGGCCGGACGGCGACCAGGCGGTGGTCGCCCTCCAGACGTGGGTCCTGCGCAGCGGCGGCGCGACGATCGTGGTGGACCCGGGGACGGGGGACGACCGCGAGCGGCCGGGTTCGCCGATGTTCCACCGCCGCCGCAGCGACCTCCTCGACCGGCTGACCCGGCTGGCGGGCATCCGCCCCGAGGACGTGGACCTCGTCGTCAACACCCACCTGCACGCCGACCACGTCGGCGGCAACACCACCGGCCCCGCGGGCGCGTGGACCCCCGCCTTCCCCCACGCCCGCTATCTGCTGCCCGCCGCCGACGACTTCCACTTCGACCCGTCGAACGGCTACGGGGGCGGGCGGCGGCGCGACGACCAACTCCTCTACCAGGACAGCATCGCCCCGCTCCACCAGGCCGGACAGGCCCAGCTCTGGCACGGCACCCACCGCATCGACGCCCGCCTCACCCTGGAGTCCGCCCCCGGCCACACCCCCGGTTCGGCCGTCCTCCACGTCGACTCCGCAGGCGAACGCGCCGTCTTCGCGGGCGACTTGCTGCACTCCCCTGTCCAGATCCTCGCCCCGGCGTGCAGCAGTTGCCTCTGCCTGGATCCCGTCCAGGCCGCGATCTCTCGCCGCCGCGTCCTCGAACGGGCCGCCGACGAGCGCGCGCTGCTCATCCCCGCGCACTTCGCCGGGGCGGGCGCGGTGGAAGTCCGCCGCGCGGGCGCTGCGTTCACCTTCGGGGAGTGGGCCGCCTACCGGACGCGGTAGCCCGCAGGACCCGAGCCGGACGTTTCGGGCGCGGCGGGCGGCCGTACGGCGCTACGGTTCACCTCGTCCGCATGTCGCAGGTGTTGGGGGGGCGGGGTGGCCGGAGCCGATGTGGTGGTGGCGTTGCTGCACGCGTGGTCGGCGCGCAGGAACTTCCCGCGGAGGAGGGACCGGCGCGAGGCGGAGCTGGACGCCGCCCTGGACGCGGGTCTGGAGCGGGTGCACCGGATCGTGGCCGAACGCCTCAGCGGCGAGGGCGCGTTGACCGCCGTCGAGGAGGAGGCGGCCGCGGGTGCCGCGCAGCCCTCCCCGCAGGCGGGCCGGTCCCTGGAAGCGGCCCTGGAGGGCGCGGTCGGCCACGATCCCGCCTTCGCCCAGGCCCTCAAGGAGGCGGTGGCCGCGGCGCTGGCGGAATACCGCGGCTCCGCCGTCGCGTCCGGCGACGGAATCGCGATCGTCGGCAACGTCACGATCCGTGTGGAGGGCGCGGGCTCCGTCGCCGCGCTGAAGACGGGTGACGTGACCGTCGAAAACCCTCCCCCGCTGGGCTCGCCGACGACTCCCTGAGCGAGTCCGGCGCACGCGTCGCCGGGAGGACCACCGCCGCACCGCGGCAGATC
Organism: Streptomyces sp. NPDC004031; assembly: GCF_053604375.1. Lineage (NCBI taxonomy): Bacteria > Bacillati > Actinomycetota > Actinomycetes > Kitasatosporales > Streptomycetaceae > Streptomyces > Streptomyces sp. NPDC004031. Next base: position 79,580 of record NZ_JBSGHL010000025.1, read on the forward strand.
GGGCTCGTGCCCGCGCCGGCCGGGGCCTTCCAGGACCGCGCCGAGCGGGCGCGGCTGCGGGCCGCGGTCCACGGCGGGGGTACCGCCGTGCTGTGCCAGGTGCTCTCCGGCATGGGCGGGGTCGGCAAGACGCAGCTCGCCGCGGAGTACGCCCACGAGGTGCGGGCCGCGGGCGCGGTGGAGCTGCTGGTGTGGGTCAGCGCGGGCAGCCGCAGCGCGGTCGTCGCGAGCTTCGCCGAGGCCGCCGCCGAGGTGTGCGGGGCCGACCCCGGGCAGCCGGACCGCGCCGCCGAACGCTTCCTGGCGTGGCTCCAGTCGGAGGGGCGGCGCTGGCTCGTCGTCCTGGACGACGTGACCGACCCCGCGGACCTCACCGGGCTGTGGCCGCCCGCCGTCCCGTACGGCAGGACCGTCGTCACGACCCGCCGCCGGGACGCGGCCCTGACCGGCGCGGGCCGCCGCCGTATCGACGTCGGGGTCTTCACGCCGGAGGAGTCCGCCGCGTACCTCGCCGCCGCGCTCGCCGCGTACGGCGTCACGGAGCCGGGCACCGAACTCGCCGGGCTGGCCGCCGACCTGGGCCACCTCCCGCTCGCCCCGTCGCAGGCCACCGCCTACCTCGTGGACGCCGGGCTGCCCGTCGCCGCGTACCGCGCACTGCTGGCCGAACGGACCGCCCGGCTCGACGAGTTGAGCCCGGACGTGCTGCCGGACGGGCAGACCCGCACGACGGCCGCCGCCTGGGAGCTGTCCGTGGAGTACGCCGACCGCCTCCGCCCCGCCGGGCTCGCCCGCCCGATGCTGGAGCTGGCCGCCTTCCTGGACGCCAACGGCATCCCGGCCGAGGTCCTGACGAGCGGCCCGGCCCGCGCGTACCTCGCCGCTCACGCGGGTGCGGCCGTCAGCCGCGCGGAAGCGTCCGGCGCCCTGCGCGCCCTCCACCGGGTGAGCCTCGTCCAGGCCCCGGACCCGGGGGACGCCGCCGAGCACCCGGCGGTGCGCGTCCACCAGCTCGTCCAGCGGGCGACGCGGGACGCACTCCCGGCCGAGCGCTTCGACGCGGCCGCGCGTGCGGCGGCGGACGCGCTCTTCAACTCGTGGCCCTCCACCGAGCGGGACCCCGCCTTCGCGGAGAAACTGCGCGCCTGTGCCGCCGCACTGGAGACGTGGGCCGACGCTGCGGGGAGCCTCTACCGGCCCGACGCACATTCCGTGCTCTTCCGCGCGGGTACCAGCCTGGCCGAATCCGGGCAGGTGGCTGCCGGGGCGGCCCACTTCCGCCGCGTCACCGCCGACGCCGTGGAGCATCTCGGCGCCGATCACCCGGACGTCCTGGTCGGCCGTCACAATCTGGCGCACTGCCTCGGGGAGGCCGGGGACGAGGCCGGTGCGTTCGCCCTGTACTCCGGCATCCTGGCGGACTTCCGGGACTTGCTCGACCCCGATGATCCCCGGATCCTCGGCATCCGCCACAGCCTCGCCTTCTGGCAGAACGAGGCGGGCGACAAAGCGGGCGCCGCCAGAGCCTACGGCGCCCTGCTCGCGGACCGCAGCCGCGTGCTGGGCCCCGATCACCGCCAGACGCTGCTCACCGTGCACAACCTCGCCCATTGCCTGGCCGAGGCCGGAGATGTCCGAAGAGCCGTCGGGGTACTTGAGGAGCTGATCCAGCGGACCGCCCGGGTGCTCGGCCCCGATCACCCGTACACCCTCACCACCCGCCACAGTCTCGCCCGCTGGCAACTGGAGGGCGGCAACGCGGAAGAGGCGACAGCGGTCTTCGAGACCCTCCTTGCCGACCGTCTGCGCGTTCTCGGCCCCGACCACCCCGACACCCTCGCCACCCGCAACAACCTGGCCTACGCTCTGGGACGTTCCGGTGACGCGGCCGGTGCGGCGGCCTCGTACGCCGCGCTGGTGGACGACGTGCTGCGGATCCTGGGCCCGGACCATCCCCGCACCTTGGTCACCCGGGCCAACTGGGCCCGCTGGCGCGGGCACTCGGGTGACACCGCCGGAGCAGTCGCGGCGCTCAAGGCCCTGCTGGCCGACCGCTTGCGCGTTCTCGGCCCCGACCACCCCGACACCCTCGCCACCCGCAACAGCGTCACCCACTGGGAACGCCACGCCGACGGTCCGGGTCCCCCCGCCTGACCCCCCGAACGCCGACGGGGCGCGGTCCCCGAAGGATCCGCGCCCCGTCAGAACTCAGCAGCCCGCAGGGCTACCGCACGAACACGCCCGCCTTGTCCGCCAGGTCGAGGAAGTACTGCGGCGCGAGGCCGAGCACCAGGGTGACCGCGACGCCGAGGGCGATCGCCGTGGACGTCAGGGGCGAGGGGACGGCCACCGTGGGGCCGTCCGCCTTCGGCTCGCTGAAGAACATCAGGACGATCACCCGGATGTAGAAGAACGCGGCGACCGCCGACGAGATCACGCCGACGATGACCAGCGGCATCGCGCCGCCCTCCGACGCGGCCTTGAAGACCGCGAACTTCCCCGCGAAGCCGGACGTCAGCGGGATGCCGGCGAAGGCCAGCAGAAAGACCGCGAAGACCGCCGCGACCAGCGGGGAGCGGCGGCCGAGGCCGGCCCAGCGGGAGAGGTGGGTGGCCTCGCCGCCCGCGTCGCGGACCAGGGTGACGACGGCGAAGGCGCCGAGGGTCACGAAGGAGTAGGCGGCGAGGTAGAAGAGGACCGAGGAGATGCCGGACGGGGTGGTCGCGATGACGCCCGCGAGGATGAAGCCCGCGTGGGCGATCGACGAGTAGGCCAGCAGGCGCTTCACGTCGGTCTGGGTCACGGCGATGATCGCGCCGGCCAGCATGGTGACGATCGCGACGCCCCACATGACCGGGCGCCAGTCCCAGCGCATGCCGGGCAGGACGACGTAGAGCAGCCGGAGCAGCGCGCCAAAGGCGGCGACCTTGGTGGCGGAGGCCATGAAGCCGGTCACCGGGGTCGGGGCGCCCTGGTAGACGTCCGGGGTCCACATGTGGAAGGGCACCGCGCCGACCTTGAACAGCAGGCCCATGGCGACCATCGCGAGGCCGATGAGCAGCAGCGCGTCGTTGCCGGTGGTGTTCGCGAGCGCGGGCGTCATGGTGGCGGTGCCGTCGACGACCGACGAGATGCCGCCGTAGGTGACGGTGCCGGAGTAGCCGTAGAGCAGCGCGATGCCGAAGAGCAGGAAGGCCGACGAGAAGGCGCCCAGCAGGAAGTACTTGACGGCGGCTTCCTGCGACATCAGGCGGTTGCGGCGGGCCAGCGCGCACAGGATGTACAGCGGCAGCGAGAAGACCTCCAGCGCGACGAAGAGCGTCAGCAGGTCGTTCGCGGCGGGGAAGACGAGCATGCCGCCGACGGCGAACATCAGCAGCGGGAAGACCTCGGTGCTGGTGAACCCGGCCCGGACGGCGGCCTTCTCCTGGTCGCTGCCGGGGACGGCGGAGCCCTGTGCGGCGAAGGAGTCGACACGGTTGCCGTGCGCCCTCGGGTCGAGGCGGCGCTCGGCGAAGGTGAAGACGGCGACCAGGCCGACCAGCAGGATCGTGCCCTGGAGGAAGAGCGCGGGGCCGTCGACGGCGACCGCGCCCATCGCCGCGATGTGGGCCTTGGTGGTGCCGTAGCCCTTCTCGGCCAGTGCCACGACCGCCGCGAAGGAGGCGGCGAGGCCCACCGCGGCCAGGCCGACCTGCGCGGTGTAGCGGGAGCGGCGCGGCAGGAAGGCCTCGACCAGGACGCCGAGCGCCGCGACCCCGAAGACGATCAGGACCGGTGCGAGCTGGGCGTACTCGATGTGTGGCGAGGGGAACTTGTCGGTGGATGCCGCCGCTGTCCACAGGCTGTGGACAGCGGGGCCCGTGGCTCGTGCGCTCACTTCTTCGCCTCCAGCGCGGGCTTGGGGTCGGTCTTGTGCACGTCGGAGAGCGTGTGGTGCACCGACGGGTTGACGATGTCGGTGACCGGCTTCGGGTAGACGCCGAGGAAGAGCAGCAGCGCGATCAGCGGTGCGACGACCACCAGTTCACGTGCCTTGAGGTCGGACATGCCCTCGATGCCTGCCTTGACCGGGCCGGTCATCGTGCGCTGGTAGAGCACCAGCACGTACAGCGCGGCGAGGACGATGCCGAGGGTGGCGACGATACCGATCACCGGGTAGCGGCTGAACGTGCCGACCAGCACCAGGAACTCGCTGACGAAGGGCGCGAGTCCGGGCAGCGACAAGGTGGCGAGTCCGCCGATCAAGAAGGTGCCGGCGAGCACCGGGGCGACCTTCTGCACCCCGCCGAAGTCGGCGATCATGCGCGAGCCGCGCCGGGTGATGAGGAAGCCCGCGACGAGCATCAGCGCGGCGGTGGAGATGCCGTGGTTGACCATGTAGAGCGTCGCGCCGGACTGGCCCTGGCTGGTCATCGCGAAGATGCCCAGGATGATGAAGCCGAAGTGCGACACGGACGCGTACGCGATCAGCCGCTTGATGTCGCGCTGGCCGACGGCGAGCAGGGCGCCGTAGACGATGCTGATGAGCGCGAGCACCAGGATGACCGGGGTGGCCCACTTGGACGCCTCCGGGAAGAGCTGGAGACAGAAGCGCAGCATCGCGAAGGTGCCGACCTTGTCGACGACCGCGGTGATGAGGACGGCGACCGGCGCGGTGGACTCGCCCATCGCGTTGGGCAGCCAGGTGTGCAGCGGCCACAGCGGGGCCTTCACCGCGAAGGCGAAGAAGAAGCCCAGGAAGAGCCAGCGTTCGGTGGAGGTCGCGATGTCGAGCTTGCCGTCGGCGCGGGCCTGGAGGATCTCCGGGAGGGAGAAGGTGCCGGTGCCGAGCTGGTGCGCGGTGACGGTGTAGAGGCCGATCACCGCGGCCAGCATGATGAGGCCGCCGGCGAGGTTGTAGAGCAGGAACTTCACGGCCGCGTACGACCGCTGGCGGGCCGCCTCCTCCTCGCCGGACGCGTGCGCCCGGTCGCCGAAGCCGCCGATGAGGAAGTACATCGGGATGAGCATGGCTTCGAAGAAGATGTAGAAGAGGAAGACGTCGGTGGCCTCGAAGGACAGCACCACCATGGCCTCGACCAGCAGGATCAGCGCGAAGAAGCCCTGGGTGGGCCGCCAGCGCCGGCTGGTCTCCTCCATCGGGTCGGCGTCGTGCCAGCCGGCCAGCATCACGAACGGGATGAGCAGCGCGGTGAGCGCGACCATCACCGCCCCGATGCCGTCGACGCCGAGGTCGTAGCGGAGCCCGAAGTCCTTGATCCAGGCGTGCGACTCGGTCAGCTGGTAGCGGGCGCCGTCCGGGTCGAAGCGGACCAGGACGATCGCCGCGAGCACGAGCGTCGCGAGCGCGAAGAGCAGCGCCGTGTACTTGGCGGCGGTCTTCCGCGCCGCCGGCACCGCCGCGGTGACCACGGCACCGGCCGCGGGGACCACGGCGGCCACGGTCAGGAGTGGGAAGGACATCGTCAGACCGCCCTCATCAGAAGAGTCGCGGCCACCAGCACCGCGGTGCCGCCGAGCATCGAGACGGCGTACGAGCGCACGTAGCCGTTCTGCAGCTTGCGCAGCCGTCCCGACAGGCCGCCGACGGAGGCGGCGGTGCCGTTGACGACGCCGTCGACCAGCGAGTGGTCGAGGTAGACGAGCGAGCGGGTCAGGTGCTCGCCGCCGCGGACCAGCACGACATGGTTGAAGTCGTCCTGGAGCAGGTCCCTGCGGGCGGCCCGGGTCAGCAGCGAGCCGCGCGGCGCGACGGCGGGGACGGACCGGCGCCCGTACATCAGCCAGGCGATGCCGACGCCGACGACCAGGCAGACCATGGTGCACGCGGTGACGGTGCCCGCGCTGAGCGGCGAGTCGCCCTCGCTGTGGCCGGTGACCGGCTCCAGCCAGTGCACGAAACGGGAGTTGAGGCTGAAGAGCGCACCGGCGAAGACCGACCCGAAGGCCAGGATGATCATGGGGATGGTCATCGAGGACGGCGACTCGTGCGGGTGCGGCTCGTGGCCCTCCGCGTCCGGCTGCCAGCGCTTCTCGCCGAAGAAGGTCATGAGCATCACACGGGTCATGTAGAACGCGGTGATCGCCGCGCCCAGCAGGGCCGCGCTGCCGAGGATCCAGCCCTCGGTGCCGCCCTTGGCGTACGCGGCCTCGATGATCTTGTCCTTGGAGAAGAAGCCGGACAGGCCCGGGAAGCCGATGATCGCGAGGTAGCCGAGGCCGAAGGTCACGAAGGTGACCGGCATGTACTTCCGCAGGCCGCCGTAGCGGCGCATGTCGACCTCGTCGTTCATGCCGTGCATGACCGAGCCCGCGCCGAGGAACAGCCCGGCCTTGAAGAAGCCGTGCGTGACCAGGTGCATGATCGCGAAGACGTAGCCGATCGGGCCGAGGCCCGCGGCCATGATCATGTAGCCGATCTGCGACATCGTCGATCCGGCGAGCGCCTTCTTGATGTCGTCCTTCGCGCAACCGACGATCGCACCGAACAGCAGCGTGACCGCGCCGACGGTGACCACCGCGGTCTGCGCGTCGGGCGCGGCGTTGAAGATCGCGCCGGAGCGGGTGATGAGGTAGACGCCCGCGGTCACCATGGTCGCGGCGTGGATGAGGGCCGAGACCGGGGTCGGGCCCTCCATCGCGTCGCCGAGCCAGGACTGCAGCGGCACCTGCGCCGACTTGCCGCACGCGGCGAGCAGCAGCATGAAGCCGATACCGGTGATCGTGGCGTGCTGCGTGGCCGACGCCTGCTGCGCCTTCGGCAGCACCTCGGTGAAGGCGAACGAGCCGAAGGTGGTGAACATCAGCATGATCGCGACCGACAGGCCGATGTCGCCGACCCGGTTGACGATGAAGGCCTTCTTGGCCGCGGTCGCCGCGCTCGGCTTGTGCTGCCAGAAGCCGATCAGCAGGTACGAGGCGAGGCCCACGCCCTCCCAGCCTGCGTACAGCAGGAAGTAGTTGTCGGCGAGGACCAGCAGCAGCATCGCCGCCAGGAAGAGGTTGAGGTAGCCGAAGAAGCGGCGGCGGCGCTCGTCGTGCGCCATGTAGCCGATCGAGTAGACGTGGATGAGCGTGCCCACGCCGGTGATCAGCAGCACGAACGTCATCGACAGCTGGTCCAGCTGGAAGCCGACGTCGGCCTGGAAGCCGTCGACCGGCACCCAGGTGAACAGGTGCGAGTGCAGGGCGCGGTCGTCCGCGCTCTTGCCCAGCATGTTGACGAACAGGACCGCACCGAGGACGAAGGACAGCAGGGCGAGCAGCGTGCCGAGCAGGTGGCCGGTGCGGTCCAGCCGCCGGCCTCCGGTCAGCAGCACGCCCGCGCCGAGCAGCGGCGCCGCGACGAGCAGTCCGATCAGGGTTTCCACTGTCGCAGCCCCTCTACAGCTTCATCAGATTGGCGTCGTCGACCGAGGCCGAGTGGCGCGAACGGAAGATCGACACGATGATCGCGAGCCCGACCACGACCTCGGCCGCGGCGACCACCATCGTGAAGAAGGCGATGACCTGCCCGTCGAGGTTGCCGTGCAGCCGGGAGAAGGTGACGAACGCCAGGTTGCAGGCGTTCAGCATCAGCTCGACGCACATGAAGACCACGATCGCGTTGCGCCGGATCAGGACCCCGGCGGCGCCGATGGTGAACAGCAGCGCGGCCAGGTACAGGTAGTTGGCCGGATTCACTTGGCACCCTCCTCGGCCTGGTCGTTGTCCGCCGCCTCACCGCTGCCGCCCGCCTTCGCGCCCGAGGTGACCGCGGGCCGGGACGGCAGATCGACCTCGCGCTCCAGCCAGCGGGTCGCGCTCTGGTCGAGCGCGGCCAGCCGCTCCATCGCGTCGCCGGACACGTCGCGGATCTGGCCGCGCTCGCGCAGCGTCGCGCTGACCGACAGCTCCGAGATCGAGCCGTCCGGCAGCAGCGCCGGGATGTCCACCGCGTTGTGCCGGGCGTACGTGCCGGGCGCCGGCAGCGGGGTGACGTGGCCGCCCTCGCGGAAGCGGGCCTCGGCCAGCTCCCGCTGGGTGCGGCGCTCCTCGGTGCGCTCGCGGTGGGTGAGCACCATCGCGCCGACCGCCGCGGTGATCAGCAGCGCGCCGGTCAGCTCGAAGGCCCACACGTACTGCGAGAAGAGCAGGTGGGCGAGGCCCTGGACGTTGCCGCCGTCCGCGGCGCTCGCCGCGCCGGTGCCCTCGAAGGTGTCGAGGGAGGCGTTGGAGATACCGGCGATGAGCAGGATGCCGAAGCCGAGCCCGCACAGCGCGGCCATCCAGCGCTGGCCCTTGAGCGTCTCCTTCAGCGAGTCGGCCGCGGTGATGCCGACGAGCATGACGACGAAGAGGAAGAGCATCATGATCGCGCCGGTGTAGACGACGATCTGCACGATGCCGAGGAAGTACGCGCCCTGCGCCAGGTAGAAGACGGCGAGCACGATCATCGTGCCGGCCAGCGACAGGGCGCTGTGGATGGACTTCTTCATCAGCACCGTGGCCAGGGCCCCGAGCACGGCGACCGTGCCCAGGATCCAGAACTGCACGGCCTCGCCGGTGGAGGTCTTCGACGCGGCGTCCGCCGCGAGGGTCACAGCGGTGGCGGCGCTCATGCCTCGGCCCCCGTTCCGGCCGGGGCGGCGCCGCCGGGGGCGGTGACCCCGGCGTCCGTCACGTCGGCGGCCGCGTCGGCGGCCACGCTCTCGTCGGGCTTCTCGCCCTTGGAGACCGCGACCTGCCGCTCGGTGCCGGGCGCGGCCTCGGTGACCAGGCCGCGGTAGTAGTCGCCCTCGTCCATGCCGGGGAAGATCGCGTGCGGCGCGTCGACCATGCCGTCGGTCAGGCCGGAGAGCAACTGCTCCTTGGTGAAGATCAGCGACTCACGGGTGCGGTCGGCCAGTTCGTACTCGTTGGTCATCGTCAGCGCGCGGGTCGGGCACGCCTCGATGCACAGCCCGCACAGGATGCAGCGGGCGTAGTTGATCTGGTAGACGCGGCCGTAGCGCTCACCGGGCGAGTAGCGCTCCTCGTCGGTGTTGTCCGCGCCCTCCACGTAGATCGCGTCGGCCGGGCAGGCCCATGCGCACAGCTCGCAGCCGACGCACTTCTCCAGCCCGTCCGGGTGCCGGTTGAGCTGGTGGCGGCCGTGGAAGCGGGGCGCCGTGGGCTTCTTGTACTCCGGGTACTGCTCGGTCAGCCGCTTCTTGAACATGGCCTTGAAGGTCACGCCGAAGCCTGCGACCGGGCCGAGGAACTCAGGCATCGCCGTCCTCCTGCTTCTCCTGCTCCGGGGCGTCCTGGCCGGATGCTCCGACGAGTTGGGGCTCCGCGCGGCTGGGCCGCCGCGGCACCCGCTGCACCTGCTGTCCGGGCAGCGGCGGTACGGGGTAGCCGCCGGCCATCGGGTCGAACCGCTCCGGCGGGGCCAGCAGTCCGCCCTCGGCCGGTTTGCTCTGCTCCTCGCGGTCGCGGAAGAGGTCGGCGAGCAGCGAGACCAGCAGCAGCACAAGGACGGCGCCGCCGACGTACAGCACGATCTTGGTGGAGCTGTAGTCCTCGTTGCGCATCGCGCGGACCGCGGCGACGAGCATGAGCCACACCATCGAGACCGGGATGAGGATCTTCCAGCCGACCTTCATCAGCTGGTCGTAGCGCACCCGGGGGAGCGTGCCGCGCAGCCAGATGAAGAAGAAGAGCAGCAGCTGCACCTTGACGACGAACCACAGCATGGGCCACCAGCCGTGGTTGGCGCCCTCCCAGAAGGTGCTGATCGGCCAGGGGGCGCGCCAGCCGCCGAGGAAGAGGGTCGTGGCGACCGCGGAGACGGTCACCATGTTGACGTACTCGGCGAGCATGAACAGCGCGAACTTGATCGAGCTGTACTCGGTGTTGAAGCCGCCGACGAGGTCGCCCTCGGACTCCGGCATGTCGAACGGGGCCCGGTTGGTCTCGCCGATCATCGTGCAGATGTAGACGAGGAAGGACACCGGCAGCAGCGCCAGGTACCAGCGGTCGTGCTGGGCCTCGACGATCGTCGAGGTCGACATCGACCCGGAGTAGAGGAAGACCGCCGCGAAGGACAGGCCCATCGCGATCTCGTAGGAGATCATCTGGGCCGACGCGCGCAGGCCGCCGAGCAGCGGGTAGGTCGAGCCGGACGACCAGCCGGCGAGCACGATGCCGTAGATGCCGACGGAGGCCGTGGCCAGGATGTAGAGGATGCCGATCGGCAGGTCGGTGAGCTGGAGCGCGGTGCGCTGGCCGAAGATGGAGACCTCGTTGTCGGCCGGGCCGAAGGGGATCACCGCGAAGGACATGAACGCGGGGATCGCCGCCACGATCGGGGCGAGGACGAACACCACCTTGTCGGCCCGCTTGACGGTGATGTCCTCCTTGAGCATGAGCTTCACACCGTCGGCGAGCGACTGGAGCATGCCCCAGGGGCCGTGCCGGTTGGGGCCGATGCGCAGCTGCATCCACGCGACGACCTTGCGCTCCCACACGATGGAGAACAGCACGGTCAGCATCGCGAAGGCGAAGCAGAACACCGCCTTGAGGAGGATCAGCCACCACACGTCGTTGCCGAAGAACGACAAGTTCTCAGCGGTAGCGGCCAGTTGGCTGCTCATGACGTGACCTCCTGGCCCTGCGCGGCCGCGCCGTCCGCCGGGACCTCGGCGGCGGCGATCGCGACGACCTGTCCGGGGAGGGCGCCCACGTCGGAAGCGACGCCGGAGCCCGTCGAGTTGAGCGGCAGCCAGACCACGCGGTCGGGCATCGGGGTGACGGCCAGCGGCAGCGTCGTCGCCCCCGCCGGTCCCGTCACGGTCAGCAGGTCGCCCTCGGCCAGGCCCAGTTCGGTGGCCGTCGCGGCGGACAGCCGGGCGACGGCGGCGTGCCGGGTGGCGGCGAGCGCGTCGTCGCCGTCCTGGAGACGGCCCCGGTCGAGCAGCAGCCGGTGCCCGGCGAGCACCGCCTGGCCCTGCTCGGGGCGGGGCAGCGGCACCGAGGAGTCCAGCGGCGCGGCCGCGTACGGGCCGGACCATCCGGCGAGCCGGTCCAGTTCGATCCGCGCGGAGCGCACGTCGGCCAGGCCGAGCGCGACGTCCATCTGGTCGGCGAGCATCGTCAGGACCCGGGCGTCGGACAGCTGGTGGCGCGCGGTGGCCTGGTCGGGCTTGATCGCGGTCTCGAACATCCGCGCCCTGCCCTCCCAGTTGAGGAAGGTGCCGGCCTTCTCGGCGACCGCGGCGACCGGCAGCACCACGTCGGCGCGGTCGGTGACCTCGCTCGGCCGCTGCTCCAGGCTCACCACGAAGCCCGCCGCGTCCAGCGCCGCACGGGCGGCCGCCGGGTCGGGCAGGTCGGCGAGTTCGACGCCGCCGACGACCAGCGCGCCCAGCTCGCCGCTCGCGGTGGCCCGCAGGATCTCGCCGGTGTCGCGGCCGTAGCGGCCGGACAGCGTGGGCAGGCCCCACACCCGGGCGACCTCGTCGCGGGCCCGCGGGTCGCTCACCGGGCGTCCGCCGGGCAGCAGTCCGGGCAGCGCGCCCGCCTCGACCGCGCCGCGCTCGCCCGCCCGGCGCGGGATCCACGCCAGTGCCGCGCCGGTGGCGGCGGCGAGCCGGATGACGGCGGTGTAGCCGCCGGGTACGGTCGCGAGCCGCTCGCCGACCAGGATGACCGCGCCCTCCTTGCGGAGCGCGTCGGCGGCCTCCCGCCCGGCCTCGTCCAGGCCGACGCCGCCCGCGAGCGCGTCCATCCACTCCGGTTCGGTGCCGGGGGCGGCGGGCAGCAGGATGCCGCCGGCCTTCTCCAGGCCGCGGGTGGCGTGGGTGGCGAGCGCGTACGTCTGCTGCCCCCGCTTGCGGTGGGCCTTGCGCAGCCGCAGGAAGACGCCGGGGGCCTCCTCCTCCGACTCCAGCCCGGCGAGCAGGACGGTCGGGGCCGCCTCCAGCGCGCGGTTGGTGACTCCGGTGCGGTCCAGGTCAAGGCCGCGTCCGGCGACCGCGGAGGCCAGGAAGTAGGCCTCCTCGGCGGAGTGCGGGCGGGCCCGGAAGTCCACGTCGTTGGTGCCGAGCACGACCCGGGCGAACTTCGCGTACGCGTACGCGTCCTCGACCGTGATCCGGCCGCCGGGCAGCACCGCCGCCCGGCCGTGCGCCGCGCCGAGCCCGGCGGCGGCGGCGGCCAGCGCCTCCGGCCAGGAGGCCGGGGCGAGTTCACCGTCGGCGCCGCGCACCAGCGGGTGGGTGAGCCGCTCGGGCCGCTGCGCGTAGCGGAAGCCGAAGCGGCCCTTGTCGCACAGCCACTCCTCGTTGACCTCCGGGTCGTTGGAGGCCAGGCGCCGCAGCACCTTGCCGCGCCGGTGGTCGGTGCGGGTGGCGCAGCCGCCCGCGCAGTGCTCGCACACCGAGGGGGACGACACCAGGTCGAAGGGCCGCGACCGGAAGCGGTACGCGGCCGAGGTGAGCGCGCCCACCGGGCAGATCTGGATGGTGTTGCCGGAGAAGTACGACTCGAAGGGGTCGCCCGCGCCGATCCCGACCTGCTGCAGCGCCCCGCGCTCCAGCAGCTCGATCATCGGGTCGCCCGCGACCTGGTTGCTGAAGCGGGTGCAGCGCGCGCACAGCACGCAGCGCTCGCGGTCCAGCAGCACCTGCGCGGAGATCGGCACCGGCTTCTCGTACGTGCGCTTCTTGCCGTCGAAGCGCGAGTCGGAGTCGCCGTGGCTCATCGACTGGTTCTGCAGCGGGCACTCGCCGCCCTTGTCGCACACCGGGCAGTCGAGCGGGTGGTTGATGAGCAGCAGCTCCATCACACCGCGCTGCGCCTTCTCGGCGACGGGCGAGGTGAGCTGGGTGGTCACCACCATGCCGTCGGTGCAGGTGATGGTGCAGGACGCGACGGGCTTGCGCTGCCCCTCGATCTCGACGATGCACTGCCGGCAGGCCCCGACCGGGTCCAGCAGCGGGTGGTCGCAGAACCGCGGGATCTCGACGCCGACCATCTCCGCGGCCCGGATGACCAGGGTGCCCTTGGGCACCGACACCGGGATGCCGTCGACGGTCAGCGAGACCAGGTCCTCCGGCGGCACCGCGGGCTGCCCCGCGCCGGAGGACGCACTGCTTGTGGTGACGGTCACGCGTGGGCCTCCGTACGGTACTTGTCGGCCCAGGCGGTGGAGCGGGCCGGGTCGAAGGGGCAGCCCTTGCGCTCGATGTGCTCCTCGTACTCCGCGCGGAAGTACTTGAGGGAGGAGAAGATCGGCGCGGCGGCGCCGTCGCCGAGCGCGCAGAAGGACTTGCCGTTGATGTTGTCGGCGATGTCGTTCAGCTTGTCGAGGTCGCCGGGCGAGCCCTTTCCGGCCTCGATGTCGCGCAGCAACTGGACGAGCCAGTAGGTGCCCTCGCGGCACGGGGTGCACTTGCCGCACGACTCGTGGGCGTAGAACTCCGTCCAGCGGGTGACCGCGCGCACCACGCACGTGGTCTCGTCGAAGCACTGGAGCGCCTTGGTGCCGAGCATCGACCCGGCGGCGCCCACGCCCTCGTAGTCGAGGGGCACGTCGAGGTGCTCCTCGGTGAACATCGGGGTGGACGAGCCGCCCGGCGTCCAGAACTTCAGCCGGTGGCCGGGGCGCATGCCGCCGCCCATGTCCAGCAGCTGCCGCAGGGTGATGCCGAGCGGGGCCTCGTACTGCCCGGGGCGGGCGACGTGGCCGGACAGCGAGTAGAGCGTGAAGCCCGGGGACTTCTCGCTGCCCATGGAGCGGAACCACTCCTTGCCGCGCAGCATGATCGCGGGAACCGACGCGATGGATTCGACGTTGTTCACCACAGTGGGGCAGGCGTAGAGCCCCTCGACGGCGGGGAAGGGCGGGCGCAGCCTCGGCTGGCCGCGGCGGCCCTCCAGCGAGTCCAGCAGCGCGGTCTCCTCACCGCAGATGTACGCCCCGGCCCCGGCGTGCACGGTGAGTTCGAGGTCGAAGCCGCTGCCGAGGATGTCGTTGCCCAGGTAGCCGGCCGCGTAGGCCTCGCGGACGGCTTCGTGCAGCCGGCGCAGGACGGGGACGGTCTCACCGCGGAGGTAGATGAAGGCGTGATGCGAGCGGATCGCGTAGCACGCGATGATCATGCCCTCGATGAGGGAGTGCGGGTTGGCGAAGAGCAGCGGGATGTCCTTGCAGGTGCCCGGCTCCGACTCGTCGGCGTTGACGACGAGGTAGTGCGGCTTGCCGTCGCCCTGCGGGATGAACTGCCACTTCATGCCGGTGGGGAAGCCCGCGCCGCCGCGGCCGCGCAGGCCCGAGTCCTTGACGTAGGCGATGACGTCGTCCTGCGGCATCGCGAGGGCCTTGGCCAGGCCCTCGTAGCCGTCGTGCCGGCGGTAGGTGTCCAGCGTCCATGACCTCGGGTCGTCCCAGAAGGCCGACAGGACGGGCGCGAGCAGCTTCTCGGCCGATTCCACGGTCATCACTCGCCCTCCCCACGGGTCGGTTCGGTGGATCCGCCCGCGGGTCCGGCCGGGTTGTCCGGGTCGGAGACCGCGGTCTGCTGCGGGGCGTCGTGCGAGCTGGGGTGCGCGGCGGGCGAGGGCGAGGACGGCGTGTCGAAGGCGCCGCTCTCGGTGCGGTGCGGCTCGGCCTGCTGCGGCACGGTGTGCGCGGGTGCCTCGCCGCGGTGCAGGCGCAGGCCCGCGAGCGACGCGGGGCCCGCGCCGCCGCTCGCCTCGACCGCGCCTTCGCGCTGGTCGGGGAAACCGGCGAGGATCCGCGCGGTCTCCTTGTACGTGCAGATCGGCGCGCCGCGGGTGGGCCGTACCTCGCGTCCGGCGATCAGGTCGTCGACGAGCGCCCTGGCGGATTCGGGCGTCTGGTTGTCGAAGAACTCCCAGTTGACCATCACCACGGGCGCGAAGTCGCAGGCCGCGTTGCACTCGATGTGCTCCAGCGTGACCTTGCCGTCGGCGGTGGTCTCGTCGTTGCCGACGCCGAGGTGCTGCTTGAGCTCGTCGAAGATCGCGTCGCCGCCCATGACCGCGCACAGCGTGTTGGTGCAGACGCCCACCTGGTAGTCGCCGCTCGGCTTGCGGCGGTACATGGTGTAGAAGGTCGCGACCGCGGTGACCTCGGCGGTGGTGAGGTTCAGCATCTCGGCGCAGAAGCGGATGCCGGTGCGCGTGACATGGCCGTCCTCGGACTGCACCAGGTGCAGCAGCGGCAGCAGCGCGCTGCGCGAGCCGGGGTAGCGGGCGATCACCTCCTTCGCGTCGCTCTCCAGCCGGTCGCGCACGTCGGCCGGGTAGTCGGGCGCGGGCATCTCGGGGATGCCCAGTGACACGTCGGTCATCGGTCGACGCCTCCCATCACGGGGTCGATGGACGCAACGGCGACGATGACATCGGCCACCTGGCCGCCCTCGCACATCGCCGCCATGGACTGAAGGTTGGTGAACGACGGGTCGCGGAAGTGCACCCGGTACGGGCGTGTGCCGCCGTCGCTGACCGCGTGCACGCCCAGTTCGCCCTTCGCGGACTCGACCGCCGCGTAGGCCTGCCCCGGCGGCACCCGGAAGCCCTCGGTGACCAGCTTGAAGTGGTGGATCAGGGCCTCCATGGAGGTGCCCATGATCTTCTTGATGTGGTCGAGGCTGTTGCCCATGCCGTCCGGCCCGAGCGCGAGCTGCGCGGGCCAGGCGATCTTCTTGTCCTCGACCATGACCGGGCCGGGCGCGAGCCGGTCCAGGCACTGCTCGACGATCCGCAGGCTCTCGTGCATCTCCGCGACCCGGACGAGGAAGCGCCCGTAGGAGTCGCAGGAGTCGGCCGTCGGGATCTCGAAGTCGTAGTTCTCGTAGCCGCAGTACGGGTCGGACTTGCGCAGGTCGTGCGGCAGGCCCGCGGCGCGCAGCACCGGGCCGGTCGCGCCGAGCGCCATGCAGCCGGTGAGGTCGAGGTAGCCGACGTCCTGCATACGGCCCTTGAAGATGGGGTTGCCGGTCGCGAGCTTGTCGTACTCCGGCAGGTTCTTGCGGAACTTCTTCACGAACTCGCGGATCTGGTCCACCGCGCCGGGCGGCAGGTCCTGCGCGAGGCCGCCGACACGGACGTACGCGTGGTTCATCCGCAGGCCGGTGATCAGCTCCAGGATGTCCAGGATCATCTCGCGGTCGCGGAAGCCGTAGATCATGATCGTGGTGGCGCCCAGCTCCATGCCGCCGGTGGCGATGCACACCAGGTGGGAGGAGATCCGGTTGAGCTCCATGAGCAGCACCCGCAGGACCGTGGCGCGGTCCGGGACCTGGTCCTCGATGCCGAGCAGCTTCTCGACGGCGAGGCAGTAGGCGGTCTCGTTGAACAGCGGCGTCAGGTAGTCCATGCGCGTGACGAACGTGGAGCCCTGGACCCAGGTCCGGTACTCCATGTTCTTCTCGATGCCGGTGTGCAGGTAGCCGATGCCGGAGCGGGCCTCGGTGACCGTCTCGCCGTCGATCTCCAGGATCAGCCGCAGCACGCCGTGGGTGGACGGGTGCTGCGGGCCCATGTTGACAATGATGCGCTCGTCGTCGGTGCCGCTGACCTGCTCGGCCAGCTCGTCCCAGTCGCCGCCGGTGACGGTGAAGACCCGGCCCTCGGTGGTCTCGCGCTCTTCCGCCTGCTGGGGGGACGCGTATCCGTTCGTCATGAGTACGACCTCCGCTGGTCGGGAGCCGGGATCTGAGCGCCCTTGTACTCGACGGGGATGCCGCCGAGCGGGTAGTCCTTGCGCTGCGGGTGGCCGGGCCAGTCGTCCGGCATCATGATCCGGGTGAGCGCGGGGTGCCCGTCGAAGACGATGCCGAAGAAGTCGTACGTCTCGCGCTCGTGCCAGTCGTTCGTCGGGTAGACGCCGACGAGCGAGGGGATGTGCGGGTCGGCGTCGGCCACCCCGACCTCCAGCCGGATCAGCCGCCCGTGGGTGATCGACCGCAGGTGGTAGACGGCGTGCAGCTCGCGGCCCTCGTCGCTGGGGTAATGGACGCCGCTGACGCCCGTGCACAGCTCGAAGCGCAGCGCCGGGTCGTCGCGCAGCGTCTGCGCGACCCGCACCAGGTGCTCGCGGGCGATGTGCAGCGTCATCTCGCCGCGGTCGACGACGACCTTCTCGATCGCGTCGGCGGGCGGCAGCCCCGACTCCTCCAGGGCGCCTTCCAGCTCGTCGGCGATCTCGTCGAAGACCCCGCCCCGGCCGCCGTACGGGCGCGTGCTCGCCCCGGGCAGCCGGACGGTGCGGACCAGGCCGCCGTAACCGGAGGTGTCGCCGCCCTTGTCGGCGCCGAACATGCCGCGGCGCACCCCGATGACCTCGCCGGGCTGCTGCTCGCGGGGGGCGGGGACGGGTGCGGTGCCGCTGCCGGTGTCGCTCATCGCAGGAGCCCCTTCATCTCGATGGTGGGGAGCGCCTTGCGGGCGGCCTCCTCCGCCTCGCGGGCCGCCTCCTCGCGGTTCACGCCGAGCTTGGAGCCCTGGATCTTCTCGTGCAGCTTGAGGATCGCGTCGAGCAGCATCTCGGGGCGCGGCGGGCAGCCGGGCAGGTAGATGTCGACCGGCACCACGTGGTCGACGCCCTGGACGATCGCGTAGTTGTTGAACATCCCGCCGCTGGACGCGCACACGCCCATCGAGATGACCCACTTGGGGTTCGGCATCTGGTCATAGACCTGCCGCAGCACCGGCGCCATCTTCTGGCTCACCCGGCCCGCGACGATCATCAGGTCGGCCTGCCGCGGCGAGCCGCGGAAGACCTCCATGCCGAAGCGGGCCATGTCGTAGCGGCCCGCGCCGGTGGTCATCATCTCGATGGCGCAGCAGGCCAGGCCGAAGGTGGCCGGGAAGACCGACGCCTTGCGTACCCAACCGGCCGCCTGCTCCACCGTCGTGAGCAGGAATCCGCTCGGCAGTTTCTCTTCGATACCCATGGGTTGGCTCCCCTTGTCCCCTCGGTCCCTAGTCCCATTCCAGGCCGCCGCGCCGCCACACGTAGGCGTAGGCGACGAAGACGGTGAGCACGAAGAGGAGCATCTCCACGAGCCCGAACATCCCCAGGCGGTCGAAGGTGACGGCCCAGGGGTAGAGGAAGACGATCTCGATGTCGAAGACGATGAAGAGCATCGCCGTCAGGTAGTACTTGATCGGGAAGCGCCCGCCGCCGGCCGGATGCGGGGTGGGCTCGATGCCGCACTCGTACGCTTCCAACTTGGCCCGGTTGTACCGTTTCGGCCCGATGATCGAGGCCATGAAAACGGAGAAGATCGCGAAGCCGGCCGCGATGCCCCCCAGCACGAGGATGGGCGCGTAGGCGTTCACCGTCCCCCGCTCCTTCCAGTCGGCAGTGACTGACATGTACGGACCGACTCGCGGTGTGAGCCCCCTCACTCCGCGACCAAGATCGCGCCTATGTGAGGCAGTTCACAAGCCCAAGTCGCCTGCATCCTATGCCTCCCGGTCTGTGATCTGCGACACGGGGTACCGGCTCACCTTTGTGATCTCCACCACCCGGCCAATGATCATGAAGTCGGATGAGCGGTGTTCTTGAGGCAGATCACTCCCAAACGATCACTTCATGTCACATCCCTGTTAATTCTCGCTGGTCAGAGGGGTGGGTTCATTATCAAGCGAGGGTGGCCCCGGGCAAATTGGAGTTGGACGCGGCCGCGTGATAGCGCGCGGGCGGACGCCGGACGGGGTGGGTCGCGACCGTCCGGCGGCAGGGAACCGGCCGCGTGAACGCGTGCACGAGCACAAATCGGGCCACTGATGTGAAAGTGCGTCAAACCATCAGAAGATCAAGATCACGAAACGGGCATTTGAGCCGTGCGCACGTCAACTGTGGCGCATCCCACCTTTCTTGAACGGAACCATTCGTTCCTGATAGCCAAAGACGCATGTCCCAGAACAGACCGCAGATACCCGCGGCCACCGCCACGCCGTCCCATAGCGGCCGCCGGCGGCACGCCGCGCCGACGCGCCCCAACTGGACGCGCAGGGCCGGACTCGTCGGCGGTGTCGTCAGCGCCATCGCACTCGGCGGCGCGGGCGCACCCGCCCTCGCCGACAACCACGGGCGTCCCGACGCCTCGACGCCGACCTCCCTCGACGCCTCCCCGCTCTCCACCGCGGTGACCTCCCGGCAGGCAGCCGACGCCGTCGCGCAGAACGCGCTCGCCCACACCCTCGCCGCCGCCCGCGAGCACGCCGCGTCCACCGCCGCTGCCGCCGCCTCGGCGACGCACAAGGCCGCCGTCGCCGCGAAGGCCGCGAAGGCGCGGGCCACCGCGACCGCGCTGGCCGCCTCGCGCAGCGCCAAGCGCGCGAAGCTCACCGCGACCCCGGCCGCCGCCTCCTCCTCTTCCTCGTCCTCCTCGTCGAGCGCCGCGGCACCCTCGGCCTCCAAGGTCGACAAGCTCATCGCGTTCCTCAAGGCGCAGATCGGCAAGCCGTACGTCTACGGCGCCACCGGCCCCTCGTCGTACGACTGCTCGGGCCTGACCCAGACCGCGTACGCCACCGTCGGCATCTCGCTGCCGCGCACCTCGCAGGAGCAGTCGACGGTGGGCACGCCCGTCTCGATGAACTCCCTGCGCGCCGGCGACCTCGTCTTCTGGGGCGGCGAGGGCAGCGCCTACCACGTCGGCGTCTACATCGGCGACGGCCAGTACCTGGACGCGGCCAACCCGTCCTCCCCGGTGGGCATCAAGCCGCTCACCTACTCCGAGCCGGACTGGGCCGTCCGCGTCCTGTGACGCTCACCCGCAGGGCGGGTCGTACGGCAGCTGCGGGATGTACTTCTTCCACTGCCGCGCGGTGAGCACGTCGCGCGTGAGGGAGCAGATCCACCGCGCGGCGTGCTCGGGGTCCAGGTCCCACAGCCGGATCACGCCGTCCTCCCCGACGGTGACCAGGCGGCCGTCACGGGGGAAGGCGACCGAACCGACCGTGCCGTGCGTCCCGCCGTCGGGTGCGCGGCCGGGCGGGACCGGCCCCTCCCCCGTGGTCACCGCTCGGTGATGTGCGGCGAGCCGCGCGTCCGTGTCTGCTCCCTCGCTCCGATCACCGGATCCGGAATCCGACGGGGTTTTCACTCCCGGTCAAGGGTCCGACATCGGAGCGGAGTCGGCGCCGCGTCCACCAGATCTCCACGTCCGGTGCGGGCACGGGCAGTTCAGACCAGCCAGCGGCCCGCCTTCATGAGGAGGCGGTCCCGCAGCTCGGGGACCGTCCCCCAGGCCCGCAGCTGCCGCGGGGCGACACGGTAGAAGTGGTACGGCTCGGGGTCCTTGCGCGGGTCCCACCCGTCCTTGGCGGCGAAGGAGTCGCCGACGCCGGGCGGGAGCGCGTCCGCGGCGAAGGCGGTGACGTCGCCCTCGACGTGCACGACGTCCCGCGTCGTCCCGAAGCACAGCCGTACGGTGCCGGTCGCCGCGAGGTTCGCGCCCGTGGGGTTGGTCGGCCGCGTCGCGAGCCACACGGCCTCGCCGTCCCACCAGAACGTGAGCGGCATCAGCGTCGGGCCGCCGCCCGCCGGGTCGGCCGTCGCGACCCACACGTCCAGCTCCTCCGCCAGGATCCGCAGCGCGTTCGCCTTGCGCGCGGCGCGGGTGCGCGGGCCGTTGTCAGGGGCCGGGGCCGGGGTGTCGTCAGCGGTGTCGTGCGTCGTGTCGTTCGTCGTCATGCGGCACGACGCTAGCCGTGCCGCCCGCCCGGCGCATCGGTCCCCGGGCGTACGCCCCGCCGGGCGGGGGCGGCCGCCCGCAGCTCGCGGACCAGGGCGCGTACGGCGGCGGAGGCGGCGAGTTCGGGCGTGGTCACGTAGCCGATCCGGCGTGTCGGGCGGCGCGGGCCGAGGTCGGTGACCTCGACGGTGTCCGGGGCGCCGGTCAGGGAGAGGGCCGGCATGATCGCCATGCCGTGGCCCGCGCCCACGAGCGAGAGCACCGCGCCGTCGTCCTCGGCCTCGACCGTGGCCTGCGGGATCCAGTCCTGCGCCTCCCACCAGGCGCGGGTGTACGAGCCGCAGTTCTCGGCCCAGTCGACGAGCGGCAGCGAGCGCGGCGCCGGATGCCCGGCCGGGTGCACCAGGCTGTAGCTCTCCTCGAAGAGCCCGCCCGCCACCAGCCCGGCGGGCAGTCGCGCCCCGTCCAGGGTGACGAGGGCCAGGTCCGCCCGCCCGTCGGCCACTTCGCCCGCCGCGCCGCGCCCGACCTCGCGGACGATCCGCACCCGCGGCTCGATCCCCGGGTGCCGCGCGCGCAGCCGCTCCAGGACCGGCGGCAGCAGCTGCAGCGCGGTGCTGCGGAAGGCCGCGATCCGCAGCGGGCCGTGCGGGGTGCGCAGCCGGTCCGCCCCGCGCGCCTCCGCGGCGAGCACGTCCAGCAGCCGCAGGATGCGGCGGGCGTGCGCCACCGCCTTCTCCCCCGCCGCGGTGGGGCTCGCCCCGCGGCGGCCCCGGTCGAAGAGGACGGCGCCGATCTTGCGCTCGCTGCCGCGTACCGAGTGGGAGACGGCGGACTGGGTGAGGCCGAGCGCGCCGGCCGCCGCCGAGAAGCCGCCGGTGTCCGCGACGGCGACGAGGACGCGCAGCTCGTGGGGGGCGAGGTCGGTGCGGGTGGCTCCGCCGGCGGGGGCGGGGGTGCCGCGGTCGGTGCCGTCGTCGGACGTCGGGGGCACGGGCGCTCACCTCGGGCGTACGGGCTCGGGCGCGGACCCGGGCGGGGCTCGGACGTGGACGGGGTCGGACGTGGACGGGTTCGTTCGTACGGGACCGGAACGTACGGGTCTGGAACGTACGGGACGCGTGCGCGCGGGACTCCTGCGTGCCGGCCCCGCCCGTACGCTCCCACCCATGAGAAGCGCTCATGGAACGGGCCGTCGTATGAGCCCAACCGGCTGCCGCCGGGCGCCATTCCCGGCCTAGCGTCCGGGGCATGAGCGAGCACGCGATCACCGTCCAGCAGACCGCCCGCCCCCACGGCTTCCCCGAGGCCGGGGATTTCGCCTTCGTCGAGTCGGCGGTCCCCGAACCCGCGCCCGGCACCGCGCTCGTGGCGAACCTCTACTGGTCCGTCGACCCCTACCACCGCGAGCTGATGGACGACGTGCCCGGCGGCTTCGCGCTGCACGCCCCGCTCGAAGGCCGGACGATCGGGCGCGTCGTCGCCTCGCGCACGCCGGAACTGGCGGAGGGCGAGATCGTCTTCCACCGGCGCGGGTGGCGTACGCACTCCGTGGTCGGCCCCGAGGAGGTCCGCCGGCTGCCCCCCTTCGACGGCGTCCCGCTGACCGCCTTCCTGAGCGTCCTCGGCGGCACGGGGCTGACCGCCTACGTCGGCCTCACCCGCGTCGCCCGGTTCCGCGCGGGTGACGACCTCTTCGTGTCCGCCGCGGCCGGCGGCGTCGGCACGGCCACCGGCCGTTTCGCCCGCCTGCTGGGCGCCGGGCGGCTCGTCGGCAGCGCGGGCTCGGCGGCCAAGGTCGCCCATCTGACCGGGGAGGTGGGCTACGACGCGGCCTTCGACTACCACGACGGCCCGGCCGCCGCCCTGCTCGCCGAGGCCGCGCCCGACGGCATCGACGTCTTCGTCGACAACGTCGGCGGCGACCAACTGGCGGCTGCGGTCGGCGCGTTGCGCGAGTTCGGCCGGATCGTCCGGATCGGCACCATCAGCACGTACAACACCCCGGACGCGCCGCCTCCGGCCGTCGACTACGCGCAGATCGTGGAGAAGAGCCTCCGCATGGAGGGCTTCCTGGTCAGCAACTACCGCCATCTCCAGGAAGAGTTGTACGCGTTCGCGGTCCCGCACCTGCAGTCCGGCCGGCTCGCGCTCGACGAGACGGTGGTGGACGGCTTCGAGCACGTCGTGGACGCCTTCCTGGGCATGCTGCGCGGCGCGAACACCGGGAAGATCATCGTGCGCGCCGACACGTAGCCGGTGGCGGCATCGGCGGAACGGGCCCGTCCTCCCGCTCCCCGGCGGGATGATCCCGAGAGGGGACGCGCGCGTGGAGGGGGACGGCGGATGGGCAGGACGGTACGGCGGTCGGCGGGGACGATGGCGCTCCTGGACCTCGTCCGGGAACCGCGCCGGGTGCTGTGGCAGTTCACCCCGCGGGGCGCGGCGGTCGCGGCGGCGGACCGGGAGGCCTTCGCGGCGGGCGAGGCGCGCGGGGTGGCCGCGCACACCTACCGCAACCGCCGCATGCGCCAGGGCTTCCTCGTCCTGGACCCGGCGTCGCCCACCCCGCTGACCTGGCACCGCACCTTCCGGGCCCGCCCCGGCCGCTCCCCGGTCACGCTCGACGCGCCCTTCGACGTCCTCGCGGTGACACCGGGGGTGCCGCTCAGCCGCTGCACCCTCCTCACGTTCACCGCCGCCGGCACCCCGTGGGCGCTGGCCGTCCCGCTGCGGGACTCCACCCTCGTCCGCGCGGCCCTGGCCTGGGCGAACGGGACGGCGTGACGCTGCGGCCCGCGGCGTCAGGGGTGGGCGGCGGCGACCCGGGCGACGACCGGGCGCCAGTGCTCCAGGCCGGGGACGCGCAGGCCGACGACCTTGCCCGCGTCGTCCCCGCGGCGCAGCGCCACCGCGGCGGCGAAGTCGGGGTCGGCCTTGAACACGGCCGCCTCCGCGGGCGTCATGGCCCCGCCCTGGCAGCCCAGCGTCCGCGCGCTCTCCGGCGACAGGGCCAGCGACGGGTCGGTCGCGGCGAGGTAGCGCTTGGCGGGGATGTGCAGCGCGACGAGGCGGCCGACCCGCGGCCCGAGCAGCGCCGTCACGGCCGCGGCGGCGTGCTCGCCGTGCCCGGCCTCGTCGCCGGGCACCAGCACATGGCCGATGTCGTGCACCAGGCCCGCGAGCTGGAGCTCCTCGTCGGCGGGGTGCGCGGCGGCGAGCAGCGCGGCCACCTGGAGCCCGTGGTCGAGGATGTCCACCGGGTCGCCGGTGCGGTCCGGGGTGTCCCAGGCGTCGTGGCAGTCGGCGAGCAGGTCCATGAGCGCGTCCACGGACGCGAGGGCGCGGGGCTTGTTCTCTCTCACGCCGCCACGGTGCCCCGCCGGGCCGAACGGCAGGTGTACGGCGGCTGACCCCCGGGGGACCCGCCGTACACCCGCCCCCTCTCCGCTACCCGGTGTAGGTGTACGTGAAGTGCGGGGTGTCGTACTGCGGGCCGCTCTTCTCGTACGTGAACCAGTAGGTGAGCACGGCGCCGGACGACAGGCCGCTGACCGTCTGCGTCCAGGTGCCGCCGCTGTTGGCCATCCGGAAGTTCTGCTGGCCCGCGCCGTTCACGAGGTAGTGCACGTCGACGTAGGCGGCGGGCGTGGTCGGGGTGAAGGTGATGCGCACCTGGCCGGAACCGGTGGTCGCCGCCCCGGCGGTGTAGTCGGGCGCGGTGGTGCTGCCGCCGGTGCTGCCGGTGGAGGTACCGGTGCTCGTACCCGTGGACGTACCGGTGCTCGTACCGGTGGAGGTGCCGGTGCTCGTACCCGTTGAGGTGCCCGTGGACGTGCCCGTGGTCGTACCGCCGGTGCCGCTGCCGCCCGTCGTGCGGTTGACGGCGATCCAGTCGACCGTCATGGCCGCGCCCGAGCTGATGTCGGCCGAGGGGGAGGTGCAGCCGCACACCTTGTTCGGGTAGGAGCCGCCGATCGCGACGTCGAAGATGGCGAAGAAGCCGTGGTCGACGGCCGCCTGCCAGGTCGCCGTCGAGACCTGGTTCTCGTTGACCGTGTACGTCACCTGGCCGTCGAGGGCGAAGCGCAGTTGCTCGGCGGAGGTGTTGGTGCGGTCGATGACCACGGAGTACGTGTGGAAGCCCGACTGGCAGCCGCCGCACGGCTGGAGGCCGCTGCTGATGCCGTCCGGGTCGTGGCACTCGCCCGCCCACACCCCGCAGTGGAAGGTCGTCGAGTGCTGGCTCAGCGCGTTGACGTCCTCCATGATGTCCAGCTCGCCGATGCCGGGCCAGTTCGTCGCCCCGACCGGGCGGGCGTCGGCGCCCATCGCCCAGAAGGCGGGCCAGTAGCCCAGCCCGCTGGCCGGTGCGGGCTGCTTCAGCGAGGCGCTGATCTCCAACTGGCCGCCCGCCGGGGCGGCGAAGTCGGTGCGCTGCGTCTCGACCCGGCCCGAGGTCCAGTGCCCGGACGGGTCCTTGACCGGCTTGATGACGAGGTGCCCGGAGCCGTCCTGGTAGACGTTGGCGGTCGAGTCGGTGGCCGTCTCGATCTCGCCGGTGCCCCAGTTCGCGGCGGCGCCGGGGTAGTTGTAGCCGGTGCCGGTGTCGTAGAGCCAGTTCGCGCGGTCGAGGCCGGTGCCGGCCGCGCCGTTGAAGTCGTCGCTGAAGACGGTGGTCCAGCCCGACGGCGGGCTCGGCACGGCAGCGGCGGCGGGCCCGCCGCCCAGCGACACCCCGAGCAGGGCGCCGACCCCCAGCAGGAGCGCGCCGAGCCCGGCACCGAGCCCCCGCCGCCGCCGGAACCGGCCCCGAACACGCCGTGCTGGGGGCGGTGTTGCGTGATCGCGCGTGCGCTGACTCATGGCCGTGTGACCTCTCTGCGGGCGGTGGGGGGACGCCGGGCCCTCCTGAGAGCGCTCTCAGACTCCCGGTTGCCGTGGAGTGTCAACCAATGGCAGGCACACGTCAATATCCCGCGCGCGGACGAGACGGAGTGGCGCGGCCCGCCGCGACCCGTACGCCCCCGGCGACACGCCCCGTACCGCCGCCCGCGGGGCCATCGGCCCGTCTCCCCCGCCCGCGATACTCGACACCATGCACGGACGCCCCCAGCACCTGCCCGACACCCCCCGGATGGCCCGCCACGACTGGTGGGGCGTCGTCCTCGAAGCGCCCGACCCGGCGGCGCTGGCACGCTTCTACGTCCGGGTGCTGGGCTGGCGGATCGACAAGGAGGAGCCGGACTGGGTGGCCATCGCCCCCGAGGAGGGCGTCGCCTACCTGGCCTTCCAGCGCTCGGCGGACTACGTCCCCCCGGTCTGGCCCGCCCGGGACGGAGCCCCACGCATCACGATGCACCTGGACTTCGAGGTCACCGACCTCGACGCGGCCGTGGCCGACGCCCTGTCCCTCGGCGCGCGCCCCGCGGCCCACCAGCCCCAGCCCGGCGTCCGCGTCCTCCTCGACCCCGCGGGCCACCCCTTCTGCCTCTACCTCGCGGACTGAGCCCCGCCTCGGGCCCCGGGCCCCGGGCTCACGCCTCGCGCCGCTCCAGGAACTCCCGGACGAGGTCGAGGCGCCGGTAGGCGTCGTCGAACCAGGCGTCGTCCAGCGGCACGGGCACGGTCACCCCCGCGCCGGACGCCTGCGCGTCCTTGACCGTGACGTGGCACCGGCCCCCGTCGTCCTCGTCGAGCTCGACGTACAGCCACGGAGCACCGGCCCCGTCGCGCCAGGAGATCTCGTGCCCGGTGTCGAGCAGGTCCAGCGCCTGCTGCCACTCCCCCAGGTCGTCCCCGGATATCCCGGTCCGCAGGCTGCCGGACACGAAGGGCGTCTCGACCACGAACTCCCCGCTCAACAGAACGTTCTTGTCCTTCCCGCTGATCCGCAGCACGACGCTGTTCCCGTCACCCTCGAATCGGAACAGATCGATCGGCTCCTCGGCCATGACGGCCCCCTCCCGGCTCGCACGTGCCCCGATCGTACGGCCCGCCTCCCTCATTCCCTCCCGGAGCCCGCCCGGCATCAGGCGCGGGCCCTCGCCGCCCCGGCTCTCAGAACCCGACCAGGGACTTGTCGAGCACTCCCCCCAGGGCGCCGTAGACGCAGCAGCGGACCGTGTGTCCCGCCCTGCGGCGGAATCCGGACACCACGGCGAGCAACAGCGCGAAGAACACCGCCTCGACCGCCGGTGCGATCGGGCTGAGGAGGAAGAGGAGGCCCCCGACGACGCCCCAGACCACGATCGGCAGGAGCGAGCAGCGCAGCACCGTCCGTAGCCTGAGCGGCTCACGTCCCGGCGGGAGCGCGCGTTCATGCCACACATCTATGTGGATCTTGGTCCCACACTGCTCCGGTCGCATGAACTCATTGCATCACCGCCGGGCCGGCCTGTGCCGTGATCCGCTGGAAAGCGGCAGAGACGAAGCCACGTGCCGCCCAGGTCGTCGGCCTCGCCCGCCTGACGTCACGCGGGCGTACGGTTGCGGCGTGGCGAGCGAGCACCTGGGAAAGACCCTGCGGCGGCTGCGGCGGCTGGCCGACCTCACGCAGGAGGAGTTGGCGGAGCGGTCGGGTGTGTCCGTGGACGTCGTCCGGCAGTTGGAGCAGCGGCGGAAGCATTCGGCGCGGCTGCCGACGCTGCACGCGCTGGCGAACGGGCTCGGCGTGGAGCTGACGACGCTGCTCGGGGATCCGCCGGGGGTCACCGCTTCCGGGGAGAGCGACGGGCCGCGTTTCGTCGCCGTGCGGAGGGCGATCATGCCCGCGCTCTGGGGGCCACCGCCCCCTCCCCTCGGGGCGGACTTCTCGGCGAGCGGGCTGCGCGACCGTATCGCGGAGGCCTGGACGCAGTACCACGACGCCGAGTTCGACGCCGTCATGAAAGCCCTGCCCGACCTGATCGCCGAGGCGCGCGCCGCCTCGGCCGCAGGTGGCGACGACGAACGGGCCGCCGGTTTCGCGGCGTTGGGGAAGTCGCTCCAGCTCGCTGGGCACGTGGCGGTCCGCATGGGCAAGACGGACCTCGCGCTCGCGGGCCTGGAGCGCGCGGTGGGCGCGGCGGAGCGGTCCGCCGATCCGCTGCTCCTTCCGATGATCGTCAACTCGACGGCCTGGACCTACCAGCGGCAGGGCCGCCTGGAGGACGCCCTCGCCATCGCGTTGCACGCGGCGGACGCGATGAAGGCCGCGGACCTCACGTCCACCGCCGCCGGGCTCAAGGTGTGGGGTGGGCTGACCATGAGCGCCGCCACCTCCGCCGCACGCGGCGGCGACTACGAGCGGGCGGCGGCCATGATGGCGGCGGCCGAGAAGGAGGCGGCCCGCGTCGCGAAGCTGCCCGCAGGCGGCGACAACCGGATGGTCA